>CAUJJN010000432.1 GCA_963204905.1 Pseudomonadota bacterium | reverse complement strand
CTTGTGGTATTCGGCGACGTTAAGCTGCGGAATGTCGATGCTGATGGTGGCTTCGGCGGCCAGCGACGAGCCGGCGGCGAGGGTCGAGAGTGCGGCGGAGATCAGGAGGCGCATGGCTAACCTTCAACTGTGGATGAAAAGGACGATGAGCAGGGTCGGGATCACCAGCCCCATGCCGACGACGGGCCATGTCGCACGACGGCGATTGGCGTGCAGATACAGCAGCAACAGGCCCGTCAAACAGAAGATGATCGCGACGGCGGCGAACAGGTCGATGAACCAGCTCCACGCTTTGCCGGTGTGGCGCCCCTTGTGCAGGTCGTTGAGGTAGGCGATCCAGCCGCGATCCGTGACTTCATACGACACCGCGCCACTGTCGCGCTCGATGCTGAGCCAGGCGTCGCCGCCCGGGCGCGGCAGGGCGATATAGACGTCCTTCGGCGACCACTCGGTGTCGCGTCCGGTGGTGTTGATGCCGATCTCGCTGCGAAGCCATGTCCCGACGCTTTGCGGGAGTGCGGCCTTGGCGGCGGGAGGCTCCGCTTTCAGGTCGGCGATCAAGGGCTGCGGCAACTGTCCTTCGCGCATCACGACCGTCGGCTTGGCTTCGATCTGCCCGGCGTGATTGAGCGTAATGCCGGTGAGCGCGAACAGCACCATGCCGGCCAGACATAACCCCGAACTGATCCAGTGCCATTGGTAGAGCTGGCTGATGAGAAACGCGCGGCGTTTCTTTCGTCGCCAGAGTTCGTCGCCGTCGACCATCGATCAATCCGAAACGCCAGTTCGTCAGCGTCGTCGCCAACTCTCGAAGAACGGAGGGTTTTGTGCGGCGTCCGCGCCAGCGCGCTCTGTTTAGCGAAGCGGACTTCGCTTTGCTACAGCAGTGGATTAGGTTCGTTCTAAATCAGCCCCGCCGCACGCGCGCGAAAGCTGCGGCAGCGCGCCGCAGCGGTTTGAGGCCGGCACGCCCCAGGGCAGGGCTGGCGGCCGGGCGCGGGCTTTGCGTCGCCAGTCGTCATCGGGATTGAATGATAGCGGCACGGCGCTAACTTGATCCGTGTGATGGTGGACACGATGCATCCTTCGGGCTTTTACGCGGCTGTTCCGGTGTTCCGCCGCTTCGACCGGTTGATGGACCCGGCGCTTTACGTCTCGCTCCCGGAGGATTGGCTGGTCGGCGTCGCCGATATCGTCGAATCCACCAGGGCGATCGCGGAGCAGCGTTACAAGGCCGTCAACATGGCGGGCGCTGCCGTCATCGCCGCGGTGACCAACGCGCTGGCGGGACGGGATTTTCCGTTCGTGTTCGGCGGCGACGGGGCGAGTTTCGCGATCGCGCCGCAGGATGCCGATCTCGCGCGCGAGGCGCTGGCCGCGACCGCGACGTGGGTGCGTGACGAACTCGGCCTGACGCTGCGGGTGGCGCTGGTGCCGGTCAGTCGCGTGCAAGCCGCGGGGCGCGATGTCCGGGTGGCGCGGTTCGGTCCGTCGCCGCACGTCGCCTACGCGATGTTTTCCGGCGGCGGTCTCGGTTGGGCCGAGGCGGCGATGAAGCGCGGCGAGTTCGCCATCGCGCCCGCGCCACCGGGCACCCAGCCGGACCTCACCGGCCTGTCATGTCGGTTCTCGGAGATCCCCGCGACGCGCGGGGTGATCCTGTCGGTGTTGATCGTCCCGGGTCCGGATGCTGAGCCGGTCGCGTTTCGCAAGTTGATCGAACAGGTCGTCGCCCTGGCCGAACGGAGTCCGGACGCCGGCCGACCAGTGCCGGCGGAGGGGCCGGCGTTGCGCTGGCCGCCGGCCGGGCTCGACTACGAGGCGCGCGCCCGTCGCGGCGGGGCGTTGCCGCTGAAGCGGTTGGTGATTCTGGCGCGAACGCTGTGGGTTTATCTTGTCATGCGTTTCGGAATCCCCGTCGCTGGATTCGTGCCGCGCGTCTATATCGGGCAGGCCGTCGCCAACAGCGACTTCCGCAAGTTCGATGACGGGCTGCGCATGGTGCTCGATTGTTCGCGGGAGCTTGCCGACGCGCTCGAACAGCAACTCGCCGCAGCCTCCGCGACGGGAATCGTTCGCTATGGGCTGCATCGTCAGGACGCGGCGATGATGACGTGCTTCACGCCGTCGGCGTTACGCGCGGATCATCTTCATTTCATCGATGGGGCGCAGGGCGGCTATGCCGTGGCCGCCACGGCATTGAAAGCGTCACTTTGAAAGTGTCGGTCTGAACGTCGCTTGGGTATTCGGATCGCGTGAGAGCCAGCTCAGCGCTTCGCACGCGTCCAGTTCTCGCCGCCGCACAAGCTGCCGACGCAGCCGTTCACCCGCAGACTGTTCGGTCCGGTCATGGCGATGTCGCTGTCATAGGTGCCGCCATCGTCCGCATTGTAGATGCGCCCGGCCCAGCGCGAGACTCCTGAAGGCTGCATCCCGCTGAACAAAGGCAGGCCGATCATCGGCCTGCGGCGTAGCGCGGGATTTGGATTCTTGTCATCGACGGCCGGCTTGCCGGTGTTCGGATCGGTCGGATCGCGCAGCCAGACGATGGCACCGCAAATGCCGGTTCCGCAACGGCTGACCTGAACCCTTGCGTCGCCGGCCTGCGTGAGCCAGGTTCCGCTCGGATCGCCGGATTCCTGCGCGGACGCGCTGAATGATGGGCTCAACATGATCAAAATCATCGCAAACAAGCCGAATCGCAATCGCATTCGAATCCTCCAGACCGGTCTCGTGTTGCATAACAAAAGGGCGAACTTGTGCAACGGGGTTCGAGCGCCGGTGTGAATATCCAATGGAGGTAAAAATTTAAACTGAAAGCGAACAGTGGAGCGTGCTTCGAATTGACGCTCTATTTGCTCCAGCGCGTCAGGTAAACCGCAACCGCTGTTCCCATCCCGAAGACCACCATCGCGCCCGCGACCAGCGCGAACAGCATCGATGTCGGCGCGTTGATCGTCGCGAGCCACCAGCCGCCACCGGCAACGATCAACAGACGCAGCGTCGAGGCCAGCACCGGCCCCGCGACCTTGGCGGCGCCTTGCGAGGCGAAGTACATGGCGATTCCGAAACCGAAAAATCCGAAGCCGGGTCCGGCCCATGCGAAATAGGTCGCGGCAGCCCTCGTGACGTCGGCGTCGTGTGTGAACAGCGTGATCCACAGCGAAGGCCATATCGCGACGATCACGCCGATCAGTCCGACCGTGAGCCCCGCGGCGCAGCCGGATGTCCACGCGATGCGGCGGGCGCGCGCGACGAGGCCGGCGCCGATCGCCATGCCCACCATGGGTGTCGATGCGACCCCGAACGCGAACGCCACCGGGATCAGCAGAAATTCCAGCCGCGCGCCGATGCCGTAGCCCGCAAGCGCGGCCACGCCGAAGCCCGTGACGATCTTGGTGAAGACGACGATGGTGAGCACCGTTTGCACCGGCGACAGACACGAGATCGCGCCGACTTTCAAAATGTCGGCGAACATGTTTGCCCGGAGTGCGAAAGTGGAGACGTTCAATGTCAGCCGGCTGCGGCCGCTGGCGAGATACCAGGCGAGGAAGCCTGTTCCGACCGCATAGGCGATCAATTGTCCGCTGGCGACGCCGATCATGCCGAATTGGGGTACGCCGCCGAGGCCCAATCCCAAGGCGCCGCCGCAGATCACCTGCAACACCGCGACGACCAGCAGCGTCATCGAAGGCACGCGCATGTTGCCGGTGCCGCGCAGGATCGATGCCAGTGTGTTCACCATCCAGATCGCGATCGCGCCGGAGAACAAGACGGTGGCGTAGCCGGTGGCTTCAGCGAGGACCGCGCCATCGCCGCCAAGCAGCGCAAAGAGTCGCCGGCCGAACAGCAGCATCATCAGTGTGAAGAACAGGCCTCCGACGATACCGATCATCGCGGCGTGCCAGGCAAGCGCGTTGGCGCGATCCACGTTGTTGGCGCCGAGGGCGCGGCTGATCGCCGACGAGACGCTGCCGCCGATCGCACCGGCGGATGTGGTCTGCATCAGCATGGTGAACGGGAAGGCCAGCGCGATCGCCGCCAGCGGCACGATGCCGAGCCGGCCGATGTAGGCGGTTTCCGCTACCGCGACGAGGGTGCTGCCGAACATCGCGACGGCGTTCGGCAGCGCCAGCCGCAGCAATGTCGGCAGGATCGGCGACGTCAGCAGCGAGTCGGCGGCGGCAATCGGCTGCGAACGTAGGGGAGCGGTCATCAGGGAGTCCGTCGCCGGAGTAAGCGGCCCTGACTGCCGCCACACGCGGAGATCAGGTATGTATTATGAACGACATACCATAACGGTTTGAAATCCGCTCTGTCGGCAACGCATGGTCACCATGGCAATCCGCATAAATCGATGACGCCGCCGCCTGCGCCACGTTTAATGTCGAAGGTATAGGGCTCCATCACGTCAATCCTGGTGCGACCGCCGGGTTGCTCGCACCAGACTTCACCGATGAACCGCTGCCACCCGCGCGCTTCGTAAAATGCAATGTTGTGCGGATCGCAGAAAAGCACGGCGAACTGGACATCCTCGCGATCGCGCAAGGTCCGGATTGCCGCGTTGAGGGCCACGCTGGCATAGCCGCGACGGCGGTGGTCGGGATGGGTGGCGACACTGCTGATGCCGCCGATGTTCATCCGTCGGTTGTTCCACATCGCCATGCGGGTGTGGATACCGACATGGCAGACCAGTTCGCCATCGGCTTCCAGCAGTATCCGCAGGTCGGGGTTGGCGAAAGCGAGGTGACCCCATGGCCGTTGAGCAAGCGAAGCCGGCGGCCACACCGCATCGAGCAAGGGTTGTGCCTGCGGCTGCGACGCGTCGCCGGTGAGGATGTCGATCTCGATGGTCATCTTGTCAGTGCTCCTGTCCCGCGTCTGCCGCATTCCGTCATGCTCGGTGGTGCGTAGCAAGTTTTGGCTTTCGATGTCAGGATGCTGGAATCTCATTCTGGAAAGGTCGGTCGATGGGCGCTGGACAGCTCACAACGTTTCAGCGCTGGTCGATTCTGACCGGCGTCGCCGTGCTGCTCAGCCTTGCCATGGGGATGCGCCAGAGCTTCGGCCTGTTTCAGCCGTCGATCATCCGCGATGTCGGCATCACCGTCGCGGACTTTTCCCTGGCGACGGCGTTGCAGAACGTCGTCTGGGGTGTGAGCCAGCCAGTGGTCGGAATGCTGGCCGATCGCTACGGGACACGATACGTCATGCTTGGCGGCGTGCTGGTTTACGCGGCGGGGCTGGTGATCATGATGTTCACCACATCGGCGCTGATGTTTATCATCGGTGCGGGATTTTGCGTGGGTCTGGCGCTTTCCTGCACGGCTTCAAGCATCCCGATGGCGCTGACGTCCCGCGTTGTGCTGCCCGCTCAGCGCAGCGTGGCGATGGGCGCGGTATCGGCTGCCGGCTCGCTTGGTCTGGTCCTGGCCTCGCCGCTGGCGCAAACCCTGATCAGCAATGCCGGCTGGCAGATGGCCCTTGTCGGCTTCCTCGGCCTTGCCGCCGTGATGTTGCCCGCGGCGCTGTTCGCCGGGCGTGGCGACGCGGTCGAGATCGACAGGGCGGATGACACTGACCAGCGGGTGGGCGAGGTCGTGCAAACGGCGCTTGGCCATTCCGGCTTCGTGGTGATGTCGATCGCGTTTTTCGTCTGCGGTCTGCAACTGGTGTTTCTCACCACCCACTTGCCGAACTATCTGGAAATCTGCGGGCTCGATGCCTCGCTGGGCGCCGAGGCGCTGGCGACGATCGGATTGTTCAACGTCATCGGATCTTACGCATTCGGCTGGCTCGGCGGCCGCTATCCCAAGCAGATATTGCTTGGCGGCATCTACATCGCGCGCTCGCTGGCGATCGCGGTCTATTTCGCCCTTCCCGCCACGCCGGCCTCGACACTGGTTTTCGCCGCCGTGATGGGAGCGCTCTGGCTGGGCGTGGTGCCATTGGTCAATGGTCTGGTGTCACAACTGTTCGGGCTTCGCTTCATGACCACGCTGACCGGCATTGCCTTCCTCAGCCATCAGGTCGGCTCGTTCCTGGGGGCCTGGGGCGGCGGCGTGATCTACGACTCCCTCGGCAGCTACGACATGGCGTGGCGCGCGGCGGTGGTC
>CAUJJN010000431.1 GCA_963204905.1 Pseudomonadota bacterium | reverse complement strand
CGCCGCCAAACTTCCAATTGACGGCGGCGCGGTGCGCTGAAATGGTGCAAACGCTTCAAGCTGCTCGAAGAATAAAGACCGGCCCCAAGATGCCAACGGATGGCTGAAGCTGAAATCGGGGAGACCTTCCGTGCAATCGCTCCTGAAACTCAGTCAGGGGATCGACGCCATCAACTCGTGGATCGGCCGCCATCTGTCGTGGCTGATCCTCGTCGCCGTCCTGATCTCCAGCGCCAACGCCACCGTCCGCAAGCTCTTCGACGAATCATCGAACGCGTGGCTGGAATTGCAGTGGGTGCTTTTCGGAATCGTATTCCTGCTCTGCGCGCCATGGACGTTGCTCAGCAACGAACATATCCGGATCGACATTATCAACAGCTTCTGGCCGAAGAAGGTCCGTGACGCGATCGACGTGATCGGCCACACGTTCTTCCTCATCCCGCTATGCATCGTGATGATCCTGACCAGCGTACCGTTCTTCCTGCGGTCGTGGGAGATCAACGAGCAATCGGCCAACGCCGGCGGGCTGCCGCAATGGCCGGCGAAGTCGCTGTTGATGATCGGTTTCACGCTCCTGCTGATTCAGGGCATCTCCGAACTGATCAAGCGCATTGCCATAATGCGGGGCCTGATTCCCGACCCTTATGAAACGCAGCCGTCGAGCCTCGAGGCTGAAGTCGAGCATCTGGTCGAAGCCATCAAGAAAGATTGAGAGGGCCGGAAACGGCTCGGGGGAAACCATGGTTGCTTTTCTGATCGAGAACATGGCGCCGATCATGTTCGTGTCGCTCGTGGTGTTTCTGCTGCTGGGCTATCCGGTGGCATTCTCGCTCGGCGCGGTTGGCCTCTTGTTCGCCTTCATCGGTATCGAACTCGGGCAATTTCATCCCAACTTCCTGCAAGCCCTGCCGGAACGCGTCTACGGCGTGATGAACAATGACACGCTGCTGGCCATTCCGTTCTTCACCTTCATGGGGCTGGTGCTGGAGCGATCCGGCATGGCGGAAGACCTGCTCGACACTGTCGGACAACTGTTCGGCACCATTCGCGGTGGTCTCGCCTACGCGGTGATCTTCGTCGGCGCCCTGCTTGCCGCGACCACCGGCGTCGTCGCGGCGTCGGTGATCTCGATGGGTCTGATCTCGCTGCCGATCATGCTGCGTTACGGCTACGACCGCCGCGTTGCCACGGGCGTCATCGCGGCATCGGGCACACTGGCACAGATCATTCCGCCATCGCTGGTGCTGATCGTGATGGCCGACCAACTCGGCCGTTCAGTCGGCGACATGTATGAGGGTGCGTTCATTCCGGGGCTGGTTCTGACCGGCCTCTATGCGCTCTACATCTTCACCGTCTCACTGTTATTTCCCAAGGCGACACCGGGTCTGCCTCCGGACGCCATCGGCTTCCGCGAGGACAGCGGCAGCCGGGGGCTGACCTCGCTCGGCGTCCTCGCCGTCGTCAGCGTCGCGTTCGCCTGGTTCATGATGCGGCATTCGGAAACCAAGGGCGCCGACTTCGTCGTCATCAGCATGATGTACGGCATCGTCTTCGCATTTGCGATCGCCGTGCTGAACTGGATCGCCGATCGCCTGTTCGGCGTCCGCTTCCTGTCGCGAATGGCGCAACAAACCACCTTCGTGATGGTGCCGCCATTGTTCCTGATCTTCCTTGTGCTCGGCACCATCTTCATCGGCGTGGCGACGCCGACCGAAGGTGGCGCGATGGGCGCGACCGGCGCATTGTTGCTCGGCGCGGCGAAGAAACGCCTGTCGTGGGATCTGATCCGTCAAGCCGTGCAGTCCACCGCGAAACTGTCGGCCTTCGTGATTTTCATCCTGGTCGGCGCGCGCGTGTTCTCGCTGACATTCTACGGCGTCAACGGCCATGTCTGGGTGGAGCACCTGCTGACGTCGCTGCCGGGCGGCCAGTTCGGCTTCCTGGTCTTCGTCAACATCCTCGTGTTCGTCCTGGCATTCTTCCTCGATTTCTTCGAGCTCGCCTTCATCATCATCCCGCTGCTCGGGCCGGCGGCTGAGAAGCTCGGCATCGACCTGATCTGGTTCGGCGTCATCCTCGGCGTCAACATGCAGACTTCCTTCATGCATCCGCCGTTCGGCTTCGCCCTTTTTTATCTGCGCTCCGTCGCGCCGAAGGAAAGCTACATCGATCGCGTCACCAAGAAACGCATGGAGCCTGTTACCACCGGACAGATCTACTGGGGTGCGGTGCCGTTCGTCGTGATCCAGGTGGTGATGGTGTTGCTGGTGATCCTGTTCCCCTCAATGGTCATGCATTACAAGGGCGCGGCGTCCGACGTCGACCTCAGCAAGGTCAAGATCGAGCTGCCGCAGATCGAGCTGCCGCCGATGGATCTCGGTCCGCCGAAGTTCTGAGGTGGCCTCACCCGCCTGCTCGTCATTGCGACGTGCGTGAGGTCGACCCAATCCGGCGCGTGGGAAGACCAGGGTAACTTCGCTTCGCTCGCAATGACGATTCAACAAAAAACCCGGCCTCGTAAGGCCGGGTTGATCGATAAAGCGTGAGCCGCGCGGCGCTTATTGGCGGGTGCGCGAGCGGATCATGAAGCTGTCGTTGGTGTATTCGGCGACTTGCCACCACAGGTATTCGTCACCGCGATAGGTTTGCATCGCGTCGATCACCTTCTTGAAGGTCGGGTTCTTCGCCGAAATTT
>CAUJJN010000430.1 GCA_963204905.1 Pseudomonadota bacterium | reverse complement strand
CCGACGGCGCGGCCGCGCGTCATGCACGCGGAGCGGACCTTCTGGGAGAAGGCGACCGCAATGCACGTCTTTTGCCTGCAGGAACGGCTGCGTGGCGAGCGCTTCGCCCGCCACTGGCACGACGTTGTTCGACTGGACGATGCGGGCATCGCCACCGTCGCATTCGCCGACCGCAACCTCGCCAATGCCGTTGCCCACCACAAGAGCATGTTCTTCGCGGAGAAAGCGGTCGATGGCGCGGCCATCGACTATGAAGCCGCTGTCAGCGGAAACCTGCAACTCGCGCCGAATGGTGAGGCGCGCACGGCGTTGGCCATGGATTACGCGCGCATGGTCGAAGACGGGCTGCTGCTCGAAGACGCCGAGCCGTTTGAGGCGTTGATCGAACGATGCGCAGACATAGCAGAGCGGGCAAACCACGCGGAGAAGGGATGATCTTGAGGGAAACCGATATCTACCTATTTTACCGATCGTGAGTACGGAACACGACCTCCAACAATCGATGTCATCGATGCGCGCTTGTGGGCCGGCCTCTACAGCTTGATCCAGACGGGAATTGGCAACGGCTCATTTGGCCTGCGCTTTCCGGAACAGTGCCCCGACGGAAACGGTCCGTGTGGGTGTGACGAGTAGGCCTTCCGCCGGGTGCTAGGTGCCGAGGTGCCGTGGATCGAATGGCCGCTCTCCCCGAGCGAAGTGCCCGACACGCCGGTGATCCTCGATCTGCTTGAGTTCTGCGCCGGCGCCGTGGGTGAGCCGATTCAGGGCGCATATCATTCCTATTACCGCCATCATCACCAGAGTTGGGACCGAGATGCCGGCCTTGCGCGATTTGTGGTGGATGTGATCGCAAGCCTCAAGCTGCCAAGCGACCCTCCTCTTCTGCTTCGTTCGCCGGCTCTCCCACCGCTTTGGTCAGGAAGAGGTCAAGCGCGGCTCGACGGGAGTCGCGATCCAGTGCGTAGGCTGTCTGCTTGAATTCCACTCCCTGGAGCAGCCCTTGAATGTAGCCGGAGATCGTATCGGCGGCCATGATGAGCGCCGTGTCGAGTGTGTGAATATATTTGCTCGTCACCGAACCTTTGGAGTGGCCGACCAGCGCGGCGATCGTCACCTCGGTGAAGCCGAGATCGTTGGCGATGCTGGCAAAGCTGTGGCGCAGGACGTGCGGGGTGACACCGACGAGCGGGCTGTCTGTGAAGATCTGCTCCCAATGGTTCGGGAAGCTACCGAACGCATTGTCCTCGCCCTGACCGGGGAAGACGTAGGTGCCCGCAGCGGTCTTGCGACGTTCCTCCAGATACTCGACGACGGGCAGTCCGATAGGACGAATGGACTCGCCTTCCTTGCTGTCCACCAGGCGCATGCAGCTCGCGTCGGTGTCAGCCTCGATCCACATTAGCGAGATCATTTCCGAGCGGCGGCAGCCAGTGAGCGCGATCTGCCGGATGATGTCCACGGTCATGGCGTATTTCTCGTTCGCCGCCGCCTCGCGAAGCATCTGACCGAGAGTGCGGTACTCCGCCTCTGTCAGACGACGATTCCGAACATTGTCCTTGGGCTTCTTGATGCCGTGCGCTGGATTGATCTCGATGATCCCAGCGTCGACAGCGTAGGTGAGGATGCCACCCAACAGCCCGACGGTACGCGTGGCGGTGCCGGCACCACCGCGAACGATGGCCTTTCCACGCAGCTTCTTCGTCTTGACGGCGACGCGCGTCTTGCCCGCCATGATGTCCTTCAAGACCTTGTTGATGTCCGCTTTGGTCAGATCTTTGACTCGGCGTGCGCCGATCAGCGGGATGATGTGCCGCTCGATACGGCCAGTGTCGGTCACGATGGTGGTTGGCTTCTTCGGTCGTCCGCCCTTACCCAAGATGAGACCTGCGTTCAGATCGGCGGTGTAGAGGGCACAAAGCTCCTTGACCGTGATGGCCTTGTGGTCGAGCTGGCGTTCCTCGGAAGGATTATCGCCGCGCGCAACGCGCCCCAGTTGGACCTTCGCTTCTTGCCGGGCTGTCTCTGGTGTCCACACGCCATGCAGGCCGATGGTATATCGTCGCGTGCGTCCAGCAGCGCGATATTGAATGAGGTAGCTGCGCTTGCCGGAGGCGAACACGCGGAGGCCAAAGCCGGGCAGTTCGTCATCCCAGATGAAATAGTCCTTCTCGCGGACATCGGCAGCGTCCACGATCCGCTTGGTCAGCTTTGCCATGAAGCGTTCCCCTCGCTAGTGAGCGTGGTGCTTCCGCGGAAGCACCACGGAAGCAACCGGCTGGATATCGGAGCGAAATTCTGGATAGATAGTTCGGCGCGAAAATCTGTATTGTCCAGTAATTTCAGTCATATATCGCATTGTAGCGTGCCCTATCGTGTATTTAGGATAGGCAGGCTAAATTGCTCCGAAGGCAAAGGTCACACGTTCGAATCGTGTCGGGTGCGCCATTTCAGAACAGAACTCTGAACGCCTTGCGCCGCCGTTTCTACGCTCGAAGCGGCAACCAGCATTCGGAGCAGTTCCGACTTCGACCCCATGATGCGAACCTCGTCGTCGGCTACCTCGACGCGCTGCGCCAAAGCGCGCAGATGGTCGCGCCGGTAGCCGCCATCGTCGAGTCGTATCCGTTCGCGGGCTTTGCGGGCGAAGCCCTTGAGCATGTCGGGGCTGACGCCCCGATTGCTGAACTGTCGAGGGTAAGCTCGGTGCGGAAACCTCAGCGTCTCGCTCCCGGAGACGGAGCAGCAAGGCCGCTTCGCTCTCGCCATGGCCGGAT
>CAUJJN010000429.1 GCA_963204905.1 Pseudomonadota bacterium | reverse complement strand
GTCAATCTGGTCGTACGCCGTGAACGTCGCGCCGCCCGTCTCCGCCAAAACCTTCGTAATCGCCGCCGTCAGCGACGTCTTGCCATGGTCAACGTGACCAATCGTGCCAATGTTGCAATGCGGCTTCGTGCGTTCAAACTTTTCTTTGGCCATCTATGTCCACCTCTCACGGCCGGGCATCTGCACGGCTCCAAACCGGCGGCTGGTTACTCAAAAAAACGACCCTGTTCAAGTCATAGGTTCTGGGTCAATCTTGCCAGCCGCGCCAGAAGACGCCTCATTTAGGAAGCCAAACAAGAAGATCAATCGGGAGAGGCCCATGAACCCGCCAGCAAGCACACAGGCCGCCACCGCCCCCGCAAGCCGCCCGACCACGCCTCCGCTGCCGCAAGGGAAACCGGAGACCATCGGCCTGTCCCGCACCCGCCTTCAGCGGATGTCGGACGCGTTCAAGCGCGACATCGACAAGGGAACCACCCCCGGCGTCACGGTGATGGTGGCGCGGCGCGGCCAGATCGGCTGGTTTGACGCGCTCGGCCGCCAAGGCCCGGCTTCCGACGCCCCGATGCGCCACGACAGCCTGTTCCGCATCTTCTCGATGACCAAGCCGATCGTCTCGGTGGCGATCATGACGCTGTTCGAGGAAGGCCGGCTGTTGCTGGACGACCCGCTCAGCAAATTCATCCCCGAATTCGCCGACCAGAAAGTGGCGGTGGAGAAGGACGGCAAACTGGATCTGGTCCCGCTCGTCCGCCCCATCACCATCCACGACCTGTTGCGCCATACCTCCGGCATCACCTACGAGCACACCGGCAGCGGCCAGGTCCACAAGATGTACCAGGAGTCGCGGCTGCGCAGCCGCAAGATCGATAACGCCGAACATGCCCGCATCGTCGCCAGCCTGCCGCTGATCTGCCAGCCCGGCGCGGAATGGAACTACAGCCGCTCCACCGACATTCTGGGCCGCGTCGTGGAAGTCGTCTCCGGGCAGACGCTGGGCACGTATCTCACCGAGCGCATCCTCGCGCCATTGCGGATGACCGAGACCGGCTTCCACACCAGCGCCGACAACAAGGATCGTCTCGCCGAGCCGTTCGCGAAGGACCCGTGGACCGGCGACGCCGTCAAGCTGTTCGACATGACCGAGAAGCCGGCGATGGAATCCGGCGGCGGCGGGCTTGTCTCAACGACGATGGACTACGCGCGATTCTGCCAGATGCTGCTGAACGGCGGCGCGCTCGACGGCGAACGCATCATCGGTCGCAAAACGCTGGCCTTCATGGCGTCGGATCACCTCGGGCCGGCGCTGCCCCGCAACGGGACGCTGCTGACGCCGGGCCACAGCTTCGGCCTCGGCTTCTGCGTCCGCACCGACGAAGGCATGGCGTCGGTGACCAGTTCAGCGGGCCAGTTCTTCTGGAGCGGCATCGCCGGAACGTTCTTCTGGATCGATCCGAAGGAAGACCTGTTCGCGGTGTTCATGTCGCAGGGACCGGGCCAGCGCGAATACTTCCGCAACGTCATCCGCAATCTCGTCTACGCGGCGGTGGAGTAAATACACCCACACGTCATGGCCGGACTTGATCCGGCCATCCATCTTTTGACAATGGATGCGCGGGTCAAGCCCGCGCATGACAGTCGCGTCAGCTGATCGTCGCGCCGCCGTCGATCACCACCGTCTGCCCCGTCATGAAGTTGCCGGCGGCGGAGCCCATGAATACCGCGGCGCCGGCGATCTCGTCCGGAATGCCGATGCGCAGCAGCGGCGAACGCGAGGTCGACGCCTTCAGGTTCTCCGGATTGTCCCACAGCGCCTTGGCGAACTCGGTCTTGATCAGGCCCGGCGCGATGCAGTTCACGCGGACGTTGTGTTTGCCATATTCGCAGGCAAGGTTGCGCGCGAGCTGCATGTCGGCGGCCTTCGAGATCGCATAGGCGCCGAGGATGGTCGAACCCTTGAGGCCGCCGATCGACGACACGATGATAATCGAGCCGTCCTTGCGCTCGATCATCTGCGGCACCACCATGCTGATGATCCAGTTGTTGGCGACGATGTTGTTGCTGAGGATCTTGTTGAACTGATCGTCGGAGATGTCTGCGAGCGGACCATAGTACGGATTCGACGCCGCGTTGCAGACCAGCACGTCAATCTTGCCGAACGCCTTGTTGGATTCGTCGACGAGGTGCTGCAGATTTTCCTTGCTGGAAATGTTCGCCGCGATCGCGACCGCGGTGCCCTTGCCAAACTTGTCGTTGATTTCCTTTGCGACTTCGTCGCAAACATCCTGTTTGCGCGACGAGATCACCACCTTGGCGCCATGCTCCGCCATACGCTCGGCGATTGCGAGCCCGATGCCGCGCGTCGAGCCGGTGATCACCGCGACTTTTCCCTTCATGTCGAACAAGGTCATGCATTTCTCCTTTGATGTTTTGCTGCGTTGTCGTGATCGATAGGCGTCATTATGCGAGCTTGGTGGCGCTCGAAGGTTCCGCGCCGGACGGCTGATGCATCGCTGCATGGGACGCGTCGGCGATCCACGGCTGCTGGTTGACCATGGGGATGCGCCAGCCGCTATGGCCATCACTGGCGAGATGATCGAGCCGCGTCACCGAGACGTTGTCGATGGTGAAAGCCAGTCCGCGCTCCGGCTGATCGTTCAGCGCGACGCCCAGCGCCGCCTTGATGGTGCCGCCATGCGCGACGACAACGACGTCGCCGCCGGCGTGAGCAGCATTGATACGCTGGATCGCGGCTTTGACGCGGTTGTAGAGATCCATGAAGCTTTCGCCGCCGGGCGAAGGCTCGTCGATCGGCGCGAACCAGTAACTGCCGACGGCGATCGGCCGGCTGGCGAAGAACTCGGCTCGGTTCAGCCCCTGCCATTGGCCAAGATGCTGTTCGGCGAACGCAGCTTCATGCGGCATTGACGCGGGCTTCGGATAGCCGGCCTGCCACAGCGCGTCGGCGGTCTGATGGGTGCGTTTGAGATTGCTCGCATACCACCTCGCCTGACGCGGCAGAATTCGCGCGACCGCATCGAACACGACACGATCGCTGCAATCGCAGCCAATGTCGGTCTGCCCATAGATGCAACCGCCATCCTCACGCACCGGCGCATGACGCACCCACCACCATCGCGTCGCGACCACACCAGCCGGAACACTGTGCTGGGCGACGAACGACGACTGCGGAGGATTGGACATGACAAAAGACCTTCAATACTGTTTCGCTCGGCTGTAAGTGAGATATAGCGGGATCATAAGTCAACGCCATGTCCAGCATGGCCGTCTGCGCCGCAGTTTGCTTCAAACATTGTATGAATTCCATCGGGCGGCAAACAGGAAATAGCTGTCGTCAAGCAGGGAGAGTTGCATGGGTCGCCTCGAAGGCAAATCGGTCATCATCACCGGCGCGGGCAGCGGTATCGGCCGCGCGGCCTCGCTGCTGTTCACCAGAGAAGGCGCCAAGCTGATCGCCGTTGACCGCACCGAAGGCGTCCAGGAAACCGTTGATCAGGTGCGCAAGGCCGGCGGCACTGCCGAAGCCGTGATGGCCGATGCGGGTTCTGAAAAGGATGTCATCGCCTATATCGACAAGGCGCTCTCCGCCTATGGCAAGCTCGACGCAATCTGGGCCAATGCCGGTATCAGCGGCGGTCTCGTTCCCCTCAGCGAACAATCGGTCGAGCATTGGCAGGAAATCCTGCGCATCAATCTGATCGGCCCGTTCCTCGCGGTGAAGCATTCAATCCCGCACATGACCAAGCAGGGCCACGGCTCCATCGTCTGCACCGCATCGGTCGCTGGTTTGAAATCGGGCGCGAGCGGCCATCCCTACGCGGCGTCGAAAGCCGGCGTCATCAGCCTGGTGCAGACCACCGCCTATTCGCTCTCCGGCACCGGCGTGCGCATCAACGCGGTCTGTCCCGGCCTGATCGAAACCGGCATGACCAAGCCAATCTTCGACAACGCCAAGACTCGCGGCACCGAGGGCAAGATCGGCCAGCTCAATCCGCTGAAGCGTGCCGGTCAACCGCACGAACTGGCGGCGATGGGCCTATTCCTCGCCAGCGACGAAGCCTCTTATGTCAACGGGCAGGCGTTCCCGGTGGATGGCGGTCTCACCGCCTCGATGCCTTACGCTGGCAAGCCGATCTGACCTGCGATCAGTCCGGCGGCTGGCTCGATGCGCTGGCCGCCGGGCGATCGTTATTGCGGATGCGTTCGCGATAGAGCGCATAAAGACCCGAGCCGACGATGATGGCGGCGCCGACGATCATCGCCACATCGGGCACTTCGCCGAACACCACATAGCCGATCAGGGTCGCCCAGATCAGCGCGGCATATCGGAACGGCGCCACCGCCGAAATGTCGCCGATGCGTAGCGACAGGATGATGCAGTTGTAGCCGATCGGCAGCAGAATGGCCGCGACCACCAGCAACGCCATCGTGCGAGGCGACATCGGCGCCCAGCCGCCGAGCGGATGCAGCAGCATGGCGCCTGCCGTGCCGACCGAAACCGTCGTCAGAAGCGTGATGAACAGTGACGGGATTTCCTTCGGAATGCGCTTGGTCGCAAGATCGCGCAGCGCGCAGAATACCACCGCGAACAGCGCCAGCAGCGAGAACTGGTTGAAGCCGGCGACGCCGGGGCGAACGATGATCAGCACACCGATGAAACCAGCCGCGATCGCCAGCCACCGACGCCAGCCGACCTGCTCGCCGAACACCATCACCGCACCGAGCGTCACCGCCAGCGGCAGCGCCTGGAAGATCGAATAGACATTGGCCAGCGGCAAATGCGTGATCGCCGCGAGAAACATTATCGCGCCGCCGATTTCCCCGATAACGCGCAAAGCCACCGGCGTGATGAAGAGCGTGCGGATCGGTCGCATCGCGCCATGGCGCACCGCAAGCACTGCGATCAGCGGCATTGCAATCGCGCTGCGCACGAGAATCACCTGTCCGAAATTGATTTCGGACGACACGAACTTGGTGATCGCATCGTTCATGGCGAAGCACGCCGTGGCGATCACCATCAACAGATTGCCGCGAAGATTCGGAGAAAGGTCCAAGGTCGGTTTCAAGTCCGGCGCGTCAACTCCGCGCCAACGGGCACATCAAATACAGCGGTGGATAGAAAAAGGAGGCGGATAGAATCGAGGTGCGACCCGGATCGGATCGCACCTCGTGATATAGCGTTATTTCGCGCCCGCCTTCTGCGCGTATTCCCATGCCGCCTTGGCGAGGGGAACGGTGCGCTTGGCGGACTCCATCGCCTTGGCGCTGGCCGCGGTGCCATCGCGAATTCGGCCAGCGATGCCCTGCGTGATCCCCGCGAGACGAAACAGATTGTAGGCGAAGTACCAGTTGAACTCGGGCACCTCGTCGCCCGTGACCTTACAATAGATCGAGGCCGCTTCATCCATCGTCGGGATATTGAGCGCCTTGAGATCGATATTGACGAGACCCGGCATGGTCCACTGCATCAGGAGATAGGTGAAGTCCGCCATCGGATCGCCGAGCGTCGACAGTTCCCAGTCCAGCACGGCCTGCACGCGCGGCTCCGTCGCGTGGAAGATCATGTTGTCGAGGCGATAGTCGCCGTGCACGACGGAGACGCGTCGCTGCTCCGGCATGGTGCTCGGCAGCCACTCGATCAGCCGCTCGACTTCAGGAATGTGCTGCGTCTCCGAGGCACGGTACTGCTTGGTCCAGCGATCGACCTGCCGCGCGAAATAATTGCCCGGCTTACCGAAGTCACCAAGGCCGATGGCTTGCGGATCGTATTGGTGCAACTTCGCGAGCGTTTCGATCTTGCTGGTGAAGATCGCACGGCGCGCCTCAGGCGGCTGGCTGGGGAGTGCCGGATCCCAGAACACCCGGCCTTCTTCCATCGACATGATGTAGAACGCCGCGCCGATCACCGAATCGTCGGTGCACAGCGCATAAGCGCGCGCGACCGGGAAGCCTTGCTTGCCAAGCGCCGCGATCACGCGGAATTCGCGATCCACCGCGTGCGCCGACGGCAGCAGCTTGCCAAACGGCTTGCGGCGCATCACGTAGGAACGCCCCGGCGTATCGAGCCGATAGGTCGGGTTGGATTGACCGCCCTTGAACTGCAGGACCGTCAGCGGTCCTGCATAACCTTCGACATGCTCCGCCATCCAGTTGCCGAGACGGATTTCATCGATCCGATGCCGCTCCTCGACAGGTTTGGTGCCGGAGAATTCTTCGTCTTTTCTGACGCCGTCTGCCAAGGTGGCGCTCCGTCTGGTTTCATCCCACGGGATTTCGTTCCAGCGGGAGCACCACGATGGCAAACCCGCTATTTCGAAGCCGCCTGATTGGCATACTTCCGAAGTTCAAGTCTGGCAATGGCGCGATTGTGCACCTCGTCCGGACCGTCCGCCAGCCGCAGGGTGCGGACATGGGCGTAGGAGATGGCGAGACCCGCATCGTCGGATACGCCGGCGCCGCCGAACGCTTGAATCGCGTTGTCGATGATCTTCAGCGCCATGTTCGGCGCGGCGACCTTGATCATCGCGATCTCGAGTTGTGCGGTCTTGTTGCCGACCTTGTCCATCATGTCGGCAGCCTTGAGACAGAGCAGCCGGTTCATCTCAATGTCGATGCGCGCTTCCGCGATGCGCTGCTCCCAAATCGATTGCTCGATGATCTTCTTGCCGAAGGCGGTGCGCGACGACAGCCGCTTGACCATCTTCTCCAGCGCTTCCTCCGCCTTGCCGATGGTGCGCATGCAGTGGTGGATGCGGCCCGGCCCGAGGCGGCCTTGCGCGATCTCGAAGCCGCGGCCTTCGCCGAGCAGGATATTGCTCGCCGGAACGCGGACGTTTTCGAGCCGCACCTGGGCATGGCCGTGCGGCGCATCGTCGAAACCGAACACCGGCAGCATCTTCTCCACCGTGATGCCCTTGGTGTCCATCGGCACCAGGATCTGCGACTGCTGCTGGTGCCTGGGCGCGTTGACATCCGTTTTGCCCATCAG
>CAUJJN010000428.1 GCA_963204905.1 Pseudomonadota bacterium | reverse complement strand
CTCCGAGCGTGGATCATGCGCCGCCGCCTTCCCTCGAACACACGCCTTCGCCGGTGGAAGCACCGCCCGGCGCGCCAACGGATTCGGATACGACCTTGGATAACGTTTCAGAAGCGCCTCAGAACGTCGTGCCGTTCCGGCCCACCCCCGATGCGAGATTGCCGACGCTGACGCCGGTGGAGAACAACGCCTTCCATGAACTGGCCCGGCAACTGTCGGCGCGGCTTGAAAGCGATCCGAGCGAGACTGAAACGCCGGCGACAGAGGCGGCCGAAAGCACTGACATACCCGTAACGCTGGAATCCGGTCGCGACGTTTCTTCGGACGAATTGCAACAACCGCGCACATCGCCTCGTGGTGAACGCGCGCGCGACAGTCAACTGCTCGACCTGATGCCGTCGGGTGTGTTGATCTATCGGCTCGAGCGATTGCTTTACGTCAATCGCGCCTTTCTTGCGCGGGTCGGCTTCGATGATCTCGATGCGCTGATCATCGCAGGCGGGCTCGATGCGCTCTACATCGACCCGGCGGACGCTGTCGCAAGCAGCATTGATGACGCCGGCACGGCAGTGACGATCACCAGTCAACGTGCGTCCGTTGCGCCGGCGCAGGCGCATCTGTCGACGGTGACATGGGATGGAGAACCCGCGCTCGCCTTGATCTTGACCGAAATCGCGAGCACCTCAGCGGCGACATCCGCGACAATCGCACCCCCATCGCCTCCGCCTCCCGCGGCCGGCGAGGTCACGGCCGAGGAACTCGGCGCCATTCTCGACACCATGGCCGAAGGTGTGGTGATGTTCGACCGCTCCGGCCGCATCAGCGCCTGCAATCGCAGCGCCGAAGCGCTGTTCGGCGCCAGCGGTGACGAACTCACGCAGCGAACCCTGCCGGAGTTGTTTGCGCCGGAAAGCGAAAAAGCAGTGCGCGATTACTTCGATAGTATCTCCGATGCCGATGCCGCCAGTCTGCTCGATCCAGGACGGGAGGTGCTCGGCCGGGTGCGCGGGAGCGGCTTGCTTCCGCTGGCGATGACGCTGGGCCGCACCATGCCCGGCAGCCCGAATTTTTTTGCGGTGTTTCGCGATCTGACGCAGAGCAAGAAGGATGAGGCCGCACAGCATCTGGCGCGCCGCCAGTCCGAGCGCGCCGCCACCGCGAAGGCCGATGTGCTCGCACGCGTCAGCCACGAGATCCGTACGCCGCTCAACGCCATCATCGGGTTCGCCGACGTCATGATCGATGAGCGTTTTGGCCCGCTGGGCCACGAACGTTATGCCGAATATCTCAAGGACATCCGGGCCTCCGGCGAACGCGTGTCAGCTATCGTCGATGAAATGCTCGATCTGTCGCGGGTCGAAACCGGCAAGCTCGATCTTGCCTTCGGTCACAACGATCTCAACGATCTGCTCGAGCAGTGCGTCGCGGTGATGCAGCCGCGCGCCAATCGAGAGCGGATCATCATTCGAACGTCGCTCGCCCATACGCTGCCGATGATTGTTGCCGATGCGCGCACATTGCGACAGATCGCGATGAACCTGATCGGCAATTCGATCCATCTCGCCAATGCCGGGGGACAGGTGATCGTCTCCAGCGCCCTCTCGGACGAGGGCGATGTCGTACTGCGGGTGCGCGATACCGGGCACGGGATGAATGACAACGAACTCGCCGCGGCCGTCGAACCGTTCGGTGCGCCGATGCCGGACCAGACACCGGGCCACGTCGGCGTCAGCCTCGCGCTCACCAAGGCCCTGGTCGAAGCCAACCGCGCACGCTTCCAGATCAAGAGCGTGCCGCGATCGGGCACGCTGATCGAAGTAACGTTCCCACGGGTTACGGTGCGCGTGTAGCCGCCGCGAGCGATCGGCGCGGCGGCGTCGTTCGGTTCCGGGTTCTCAGATCGAGGCGCCGGCGTGCTGGTCTGCGAAACGCGCTCGTCGTATAATCATCGCGCACGGATCAATGGAGCGCGCATGATGACGTTCTTGGGGAAAAGCGGTCTCGCCATCGCAGCGATGGTCCTGGGCCTGACCGCCTCCGCCGTGCACGCCCAATCCGAGCCGGTGCGATACTGGATTCCGTTCGGTCCCTTCGGTTTCGGCGACGGTGAGCCCGCGACGATGGGAATGGAGACGTACGGCAACGCCCCCAATTTCAGCTTTGAAAACGCCGATAGCATCGGATTTGTGTTCAGAAACTACACTGCTCCGGTCAGTGCACTGACGAATGGTTTCGGATGGAGTGGGCTCGGCCAGGCGACGGCGTTCAGCACGCTCGATTCGTTATCCTACGAACGTTCGCAGTTTGGCTACAGTTTCAAAGGCGCGGGCAATATGCCCGTGACACTATTCGGCGGTGTCGATACCCTGAAATACAATCCGGACGCCTTCAGCGCGATCACGTCCTTCAGCCCAAGCGCCGGCACGGCAGCCGCTTATGGCGTCCATGCGGGTATCGAGGTGCGGCCGACATCGAATGTCAGCCTGTCACTTTCGGCCGGCTTCACCCAACAGCAATCCGGCATCGCCGACGGCGACCCGCGTTCCTCCCTGCTGCCCAGAGCTCTCGGCGGAACACGCTAGGCACGGGCGGTATTCATCGTGGCCCGATCATGTTGGCGCAGGCGTTTGGATTGAGCCAATGAGTCCGGCGGCCTGATGCGGTTGGATCAGGTCGTGTCGAATCGACAGGCATGACACCGATATTGTTTCAGTCTGAATTCACGCCGCGCAGATTTCGTGCTGTTGAGTGCTTCTCGCAATGACAGTTGAGGCGTCTCAGTCACCGCGCTCCTTGAAAGTGGCGCGGAAGGGGTGCGCGGGATAGACGCCGACGATGCGCAATTCCTTGGAGAAGAACTTCAGCTCGTCCAGCGCGAAGGCGAGATTGCGGTCGTCGGGATGGCCGTCGACATCGGCATAGAATTGCGTGGCGAAGAAGTTGCCGTCCACCATGTAGCTTTCCAGCTTGGTCATGTTGACGCCGTTGGTGGCGAATCCGCCCATCGCTTTGTAGAGCGCAGCGGGCAGGTTGCGGACGCGAAACACGAAACTCGTGACGACGGGACCGTTGTTCGGCTTGGCCCATTGCGGTTGACGCGCCAGCACCACGAAACGCGTGGTGTTGCTGCTTTCGTCTTCCACGTCTTGGGCGAGAATATCGAGCCCGTAGATATCGGCGGCGAGGCGCGAAGCCAGCGCCGCACAGCTCTTGTCGCCGCGCTCGGCGACGGCGCGCGCGGAGCCGGCGGTGTCGGCGGCGACGATCGGCTTGATGCCGAGCTTGCGAATGACGTTGCGGCACTGTCCCAGCGCCTGCACATGGCTTTCGACGGTCTTGATGTCTTCGAGTTTCGCGCCGCGCGGCGCCATCAATTGATGGCGGATCGGCAGAAACCATTCGCCGATGATCGAGAGATCGGAGCGCGGCAGCAGATAGTGGATGTCGGTGACGCGGCCAGCGATCGAGTTCTCGATCGGGATCATGCCGAGATCGGCCTCTCCGGAGGAGATCGCCGCCAGCGCGTCCTCGAAAGTCGCGCACGGCAGGGGCGTGGCATCGGGATAGGCTTCGACGATGGCGAGGTGGGAGTTGGCTCCCATTTCGCCCTGGAATGAAATGGTCTTCGGTTGGGTCATGGCGCGTTGTATCAGCGGTTTCGGCTTTTGCCAGTGGTAAACGAAAAGTCTGGAAGAGGGCGGTTGTTACGGTGCGAGCACACGTCGCGCGGTTTCGAGATCGGCGGGCGTGTCGACGCCGCGCGGCACTTCGTCGACCACGGTCACGTCGATCCGCATCCCGGCCTCGATGGCGCGGAGCTGTTCCAGCTTCTCGCGCAGTTCGAGCGGTGACGGCGGCAGCGCGACGAAGCGGGCCAGCGCCTCACGGCGATAGGCATAGAGCCCGATGTGATGGTAGCGCGGCCCGTCGCCATAGGGGGCGGTGGCGCGGGTGAAGTAGAGCGCCCGCAGCCGGTTGCCGTCGAGCTTTGAGCCGATCACCTTGACCACGTTGGGATTGGTCGCCTCCTCCTCGGTGTGGATTTCGGCGGCCAAAGTGGCGATGGGAATCCTGGGGTCATCCAGTGGCGATAACACGGCGCGAATGTGACCGGGCCGGATGGTCGGAAAATCACCCTGGAGGTTGATGACGACCGGGTGGGCAGCCGCCCCATCGAGCTTTTCCATCGCCTCGAAGATGCGGTCCGAGCCCGAGGCGTGGTCGGCCCGGGTCATCACCACCTCGCCACCATGGGCGCTGACGGCGGCGGCGATCTCGGCGGAATCGGTCGCGACCGCGACGCGCCCCAGCGCCGCCTCGCGGGCGCGATGAAGCACCTGGACGATCATCGGCACGCCGCCGATATCGGCGAGCGGCTTGCCCGGCAGGCGGGTCGCCGCCATGCGCGCGGGGATCAGGATAAGAGGCTGTGGCATCGCGTGTTTACAGGTCTGGCGAGGGCGCAACTTGCGCCGGAATAGCGGGACTTTTTTCCCGTGACGGTCTGTTTATACGGGTTGCCAGAGGCGGGGCAAACCGGTATCTCATCGCCATCGCCCCCTCTTTTTAGATCGATTCCGGGCGCAAAATCCTTGGTCGCCTTCGTTCGGCCTACAAGTTGACCTTCCGGTCTGGAGCCTGATCCGCAATGGACTCCTTTGAGCTTAACAAGATTCTCGGGGC
>CAUJJN010000427.1 GCA_963204905.1 Pseudomonadota bacterium | reverse complement strand
CTCCAATCCTGGTTTCCGTGCGGTCACGTTCGATGATCTCCGCAAATCCTATGGCGAACAGATCAATGGTCTGCTCGACGGCGGCGCTGATTTGTTGCTGGTGGAAACCATCTTTGACACGCTCAACGCCAAGGCCGCGCTGTATGCGATCGCCGAAATCGGCGACGAACGCGGCATCGAAATTCCAGTGATGATCTCGGGCACCATCACCGACAAGTCCGGCCGCCTGCTGTCGGGCCAGCTCCCCGAGGCGTTCTGGCATTCGGTGCGACA
This sequence comes from Pseudomonadota bacterium, assembly GCA_963204905.1. Taxonomy (GTDB): domain Bacteria; phylum Pseudomonadota; class Alphaproteobacteria; order Rhizobiales; family Xanthobacteraceae; genus 62-47. Next base: position 7,052 of record CAUJJN010000427.1, on the reverse strand, counting down.
TGCCAGCCCGCTGACGATCGGCTTCAACTGCGCGCTCGGTGCGGAAGATCTGCGCGCGCACGTCGCTGACATCGGCCGCGTCGCCGATACCTTGGTCTGCGCCTATCCCAACGCGGGTCTACCGAACGAATTCGGCCAGTACGACGAAAGCCCGGATTTTATGGCGCGGCTGATCGGTGAATTCGCGCAAGCCGGTCTTGTCAACATCGTTGGCGGCTGCTGCGGCACCACGCCGGACCATATCGCGGCGATCGCCGCCGCCGTCGCGCCGCACCGGCCGCGCACCGTGCCGGTGCTTGAGCCACAATTGCGGCTGTCGGGACTGGAGCCGTTCTCGCTGACAGCGGACATTCCCTTCGTCAATGTCGGCGAGCGCACCAACGTCACCGGTTCGGCGAAATTCCGCAACCTTGTCAAGGACGGTAACTACACCGCCGCTCTCGATGTGGCGCGCAGCCAGGTCGAGAACGGCGCGCAGATCATCGACGTCAACATGGACGAGGGTTTGCTCGATTCAGAGCAGGCGATGATCACCTTCCTCAATCTCATCGCGGCCGAGCCGGATATCGCGCGCGTGCCGGTGATGGTCGATTCCTCGAAGTTCTCGGTTATCGAGGCCGGGTTGAAATGCCTGCAAGGCAAGCCGGTGGTGAACTCCATCTCGCTGAAAGAGGGCGAAGATAAATTTCTTCATGAAGCACGGATCGCGCGCCGCCACGGCGCGGCGGTGGTGGTGATGGCGTTCGACGAGACGGGACAGGCCGACACCTATCAGCGCAAGACCGAAATATGCAAACGCGCCTACGATATTCTTGTCGAGAAGGTCGGCTTCCCGCCGGAAGACATCATCTTTGATCCGAACATCTTCGCCATCGCCACCGGCCTCGAGGAACACAACAACTACGGCGTCGATTTCATCGAGGCGACGCGCTGGATCCGGCAGAACCTGCCGTACGCGCATATTTCCGGCGGCGTGTCCAACCTGTCGTTCTCGTTTCGGGGCAATGAGCCGGTGCGCGAGGCGATGCATTCGGTGTTCCTGTATCATGCCATCAAGGCCGGCATGGACATGGGCATCGTCAATGCCGGCCAGATGATCATCTATGACGACATCGATCCCGAGTTGCGGCAGGTGTGCGAGGACGTCATCCTCAACCGTGACCCGGGCGCGCCGGAGCGGCTGCTTGCTCTCGCGGATAAATTCCGTGGCCAGAGCAAACAGGCGAAGGAGGCCGATCTCACCTGGCGCGAATGGCCGGTGGAGAAGCGGCTGTCGCACGCGCTGGTCAACGGCATCACCGAGTACATCGAACAGGATACCGAGGAGGCGCGTCAGAGCGTCGACCGCCCGCTGTCGGTGATCGAGGGCCCGCTGATGGCGGGCATGAACGTGGTCGGCGACCTATTCGGTGACGGCAAGATGTTCCTGCCGCAGGTGGTGAAGTCCGCGCGCGTGATGAAGCAGGCGGTCGCCTATCTGATGCCGTTCATGGAAGAAGAAAAGGCGCGCAATCGGGCGGCCGGCATCGCCGGGGACGGCAAGAATTCCGCCGGCAAGATCGTGCTTGCCACCGTGAAGGGCGATGTTCACGACATCGGCAAGAACATCGTTGGCATCGTGCTCCAGTGCAACAACTACGAGGTGATCGATCTCGGCGTGATGGTGCCGGCGGCGAAGATCATCGAGACCGCGCGGAACGAGCAAGCCGATATCGTTGGATTGTCGGGCCTGATCACGCCGTCGCTCGACGAGATGGGATATTTTGCCGCCGAACTGGAACGGCAGGGCCTCAAGCTGCCGTTGCTGATCGGTGGTGCCACCACCAGCCGCGTGCATACCGCGGTGAAGATCGATCCCAACTATCAGAGCGGCCCGGTGGTGCACGTCAATGATGCCAGCCGCGCGGTCGGCGTGGTCGCCTCACTGATGTCGCCGGAGCGGCGCGAGGCTTACGCTTCCGGCGTCCGCGCCGAATACGCCAAGATTTCCGCCGCGCATTTTCGCGCTCAGCAGGACAAGAAGCGCATCACGCTCGCCGCCGCTCGCGCCAACGCGGTGCCGGTCGATTGGAGCACCTATCGCCCGACCAAACCGACGTTCCTCGGGACCAGGGTGTTTACGGATTACCCGCTCGAAGAGCTGGTCGAGGTGATCGACTGGACGCCGTTCTTCCAGGTCTGGGAGCTGGCGGGGCGTTTCCCGGCTATTCTGGACGACAAGGTGGTGGGCGAAACCGCTCGTTCGCTCTACGACGACGCACGCAAGATGCTGGATAAAATCGTCAAGGAGAAGTGGTTCCGGGCGTCCGGCGTGATTGGCTTCTGGCCCGCCAACAGCGTCGGTGACGACGTCGTGGTCTACAGCGATGAGAGCCGGACCACGCCGATCGCGGCCTATCACACGTTGCGCCAGCAACTCGAGAAGCGCGAAGGTCGCCGCAATGCCGCGTTGTCGGACTTCATCGCGCCGAAGGACACCGGCATTGCCGACTACATCGGCGGCTTCGCCGTGACCGCGGGCCTCGGCGAAGACGAAATTGCAATGCGATTCAAGAACGCCAACGACGACTATTCGTCGATCCTGGTCAAGGCATTGGCGGATCGTCTCGCCGAAGCCTTCGCGGAGCGGATGCATCAGCGGGTACGCCGGGAGTTTTGGGGCTACGCACCGGACGAGACGCTCGATAACGATCAGCTTATCAAGGAAGAATACAAGGGCATTCGACCCGCTCCCGGTTATCCGGCGCAGCCTGACCATACCGAGAAGGCCACGTTGTTCAGGCTGCTCGATGCGACGCGCGCCACCGGTGTCGAGCTGACGGAGAGTTTCGCGATGTGGCCGGGGTCGTCGGTATCCGGTCTCTATTACAGCCATCCTGAAAGCTATTACTTCGGCGTCGGCAAGATCGAGCGCGATCAGGTCGAGGACTACGCTGTTCGGAAGGGACGCTCGGTTCAGGAAATGGAGCGCTGGCTGGCGCCGATCCTCAACTACATTCCCGCGCGCGAAGTGCCGGTGAGTGGTATTTCCAGCAGCGAAGCGCCAGCTCCGGCCAACGACGCCGCTGACGCCGACGTGGCCTCACATCCGCCGGGCTGCGGCTGCGCTTTCCATCTGCGCTATCGCAACAGGAAAGCGGGGGCGGGCGGCTGATCGCAACGGCGGCGGCTGTTGCACGCCGCGCGATTTGATGCGTCAATGCCCGCGCAATTTGCGCGATGCGTTGTGCCGTGATGGTTCCGGAGAAACTGATCATTCTGCTGTTCGCGGTTCTCGGCAACGCCACCTGGGCCGATGCCGACGTCGTCGACGTGCGGAACGTCGGGCCGGTCGATCTCGCGCCGTTCGTCTGCGCCGACATCACCCGCAGCACCATGATCGGCCGCGCCTGCTACGACCAGGCAAAGCGATCCGCCGTCATCGAAATCCGCTCCATCTACCGGCAGTACTGCGACTTGCCAAAGGCAACTTTCGACGCGCTGCTCGACGCGCCTTCGATGGGGCAGTTTTACCTCAACGAAATCGGAGGGAAGACCGCCAGCTGGCGTCATGTCTGCAAACACCCGTCATAGTTGCGTGGTCGCGGTTGTCGACTGAGGCATCGTCAGACTATTTTAATCAAATTGCTTCCAGCTGGAGCCGTCGCGGACAAGTTGGGAGTACCCGATGAAAGTATTCGCGTGGTTGGGTCGCTGGACCCGTGGCTGGCACAGAGCCGCCGAGAAACCTTCTGACGTCTCGTCGGCGTTCCACGAAGATCATTCCAGCATGGCCGAGTTCGTCAGAATCCTGACCCGGATCGATCGGAACGACAGTTCGCGCATGTCGCATTGATGCGACGGGCCGAAGACAACATGATGCGGGATTGCTGTTTGGTACAGTTGGGTGGGCTCGAACCACCGACCTCCTGTTCCACAGACAGGCGCTCTAACCAACTGAGCTACAACTGCATACCGACCCGCCGACGGCGGGTGCGAACGGGCCGGAAACTAGGTGCAATGCCGCTGTTTGGCAAGTCCGCGATGACCGGGATTTCGCGGACAATCGCCGAAAAATCAAGTCGCGTGAGCGCGTGAACCCCGCGCCCGTACCGCTGACACTACGCGGTCGGCTGGAACAGCTTGGTCACGCTGTCCTTGAACGGCTCGGCGGCGTCGTTGACCACCTTGCGGGACAGCTCCGCCAGCTCTCGTGACTGGTCGGTGAGTGTTTCCATCTGCTTGCGCGTATGTGTTTGCAACAGTTCGGCCGCCTGCGGGAGCGATGTCACGGTGGCCATTTGCTGCGCCAGATCGAGGACGGCGAACGTATTCACTTGGAAAAACCCCAGCATTTTGGCGGAATAGTCGCTGATGCCCTTGCTGGTGACGTCGAACACGGCCTCGACCGCGACATTGTTTTCCTCGGCGACGCCCTTGAACCGTTCGTAGCCCTGCTGCGCCTGGGTGACGCCGTTTTCAACGAATGCGCGAACCTGCTCGGAAATTCCGAAAGGCGTGGCAGGAATGGTGAAGGAATGGGAGAAATCGGCCATGCAGCGCCCCTTATTCGATGAGTTCAAGCTGGCGCCATCCACGTGACGCGACATTCTGCCGAACCGGGCCGCATCCACGTCGCCCATCAAGGTCCCCAGCGCGGTCCGTCTATCAAAGTTTTTTGTGCGATGCAATATATCCAGCCAATCGCCAGGTAGGCCAAATCGCTCCGACACGAACGCTGCGCGGCGACCGCAAATCGAAGCCCTGGCGCGCCGGCAAATTAACGCTATTGCGGCTTTCACGCGCGCAGTTCCGAGCAAACCGTGGACCGGACCGCTGCCGGAGGCGATACTAACCAAATATTAAGCCTGTTCGTCCGAGCGCGCCCCTTGGACAGCGATTTCTTAGGCGGCGGACCTCAACCATGGCGTGGCGATGAACAACGCGGAATTTCAGTTGCGAGGACTGCTCGACGCCCGACTGGCGGTTCACGCCGCCAGTGCGTTGCCGGCATGGCTATGGTCTCTCGACGGCGCACGCGTGCTTTGGGCGAATCCGGTTGGCGTCGCGTCGCTCGGTGCCGCAGATGACACAGCATTGGCCGCCCGGGTGTTTAGTCCCGCCGACCAGCAGCGCCGCCAGGTCGCCCAACTTGTCGCCCGGATTCTGCCGAACATGCCGCCGCGCCTCGAGCGGCTGCGCGGTTTCGGAGCGCCGCTTGGCAGCCTTGTCACCTGCATGTGCACGCGGCTGCTGTTCGTCAATGGTGGCGGCGGAATCCTCATCGTCGCAATGACCACACTGAGCCGCACAATGCCACTCGACGAGCGGCTGCGGCGCATCGTCGAGACGTTTGGGACGCCGACCGCCGCGTTCACGCGGAACGGCATTTTGGTCGGCGCCAGCGAAACGGCACGTTCACTGCTCGGCTTTCGCAATCTCACTGACATGGGTCTTGCGAACGCGCAGGATCACGCTTTGAGCACAGGTCACGCCGAAGCCAGCATCGATATCGGCCACGTCGCGCTGCAACGGATCGGCAGCGGCAGCGACGTCGGCTTGATCGCGACGATTACGCCGGTCGTCATGCCGGCGGCGCCACATGAGAACAAGACTTCGCCGGTGCCGATCGCGCCGCCCGGTCCGAAGTCCGATGAAGCGGCGATGGTGCCCGTGTCTTCGGGAGAGATGCTGGTCGACTCGGACATCGGCGCGGACGAGCCGCTGCAAGCTGCTCCGCTCGTCGGTGAAAGAGCAGCCCACACGCCGGAGAATGAAGCGGCCGCAGAACCAGAGGCGCGGCCTGTGGCTGATTCTGTCGCGATACCGGAGCCGATCAGGCCAGCTGCGTTCGACCCCGATGAAGCGGATGCGGCCGACGCCACATCTGGCACCGTGCGAACGGAAGCGCCTGCCACCGATCACGTCGCTGAAAACACCGGGACTGAGGTTTCCGCTGCCGTCTCGCCAGCGCTCGACTCGGTGCTTCCGGTCCGCTTCGTCTGGCAGATGGATGCTGAGGGGCGCTTCCTGCTTGGCTCCGATGAATTCATGCGATTGATCGGCCCCCGCACCGCCGGAGAATTCGGCCGGCCGTGGCGCGAGATCGTCGCGGCGCTCGATCTGGATCCGCACGGCCTCGTTGAAAAAGCCGTGGCGACGCGCGAGACATGGAGCGGCATCACGCTGAACTGGCCGATCGACGATCATGGCCCGCGACTGCCGGTGGAGTTGTCGGGGCTTCCGGTGTTCGATCGCTCGCGCAGTTTTGCGGGCTATCGTGGCTTCGGCGTCTGCCGTGATCTCGCGCGGCTCGGCGAATTGAAAGCCAATCAACAAACGACGCTTTCCCACGATTTTCCGGGGCCACGCCCGCTCACCGCCGACATGCCGGACCGCGCTGCTCCGAGCGTGGATCATGCGCCGCCGACTTCCCTCGAACACACGCCTTCGCCGGTGGAAGCACCGCCCGGCGCGCCAACGGATTCGGATACGACCTTGGATAACGTTTCAGAAGCGCCTCAGAACGTCGTGCCGTTCCGGCCCACCCCCGATGCGAAATTGCCGACGCTGACGCCGGTGGAGAACAACGCCTTCCATGAACTGGCCCGGCAACTGTCGGCGCGGCTTGAAAGCGATCCGAGCGAGACTGAAACGCCGGAGACAGAGGCGGCCGAAAGCACTGACATACCCGTAACGCTGGAATCCAGTCGCGACGTTTCTTCGGACGAATTGCAACAACCGCCCACATCGCCTCGTGGTGAAAGCGCGCGCGACAGTCAACTGCTCGACCTGATGCCGTCGGGTGTGTTGATCTATCGGCTGGAGCGATTGCTTTACGTCAATCGCGCCTTTCTTGCGCGGGTCGGCTTCGATGATCTCGATGCGCTGATCGTCGCAGGCGGGCTTGATGCGCTCTACATCGACCCGGCGGACGCTGTCGCAAGCAGCATTGATGACGCCGGCACGGCGGTGACGATCACCAGTCAACGTGCGTCCGTTGCGCCGGCGCAGGCGCATCTGTCGACGGTGACATGGGATGGAGAACCCGCGCTCGCCTTGATCTTGACCGA
>CAUJJN010000426.1 GCA_963204905.1 Pseudomonadota bacterium | reverse complement strand
GACTTTTTCAGTCAGCCAGCGGCGTAATGTCTCCAGCGACCAGACGTTGCCGACGCCCGCCTGCGTTTCCACCTGCTTGTGAACCTCGGCAATGGTGGCCAGCGTCTGCGGTGAATACAGCGATTGTCCCTTGGGGAATTCGATCAGCACGTCGATCGGATTGGCCCCCGTCAGCTTGGCGTCGAGACGGCTGCTTGCGGCCACCGCCTGCTGCTTGTCCGGCACCTGATCGGCAAGCCGATAACGCGGCTCGAGGCTCGCGTAGATCGCGCCGAGCCCCACCACCACCAGCAGTGCGATCAGGCTGAACAGGCCGGGCCGCCCCACCATGCGCACCGCGATCCACATACAGAAAGCGCGCAGCGCGTTGACGCCGGCATCGGCGGTCTTGAACTTGTTGGCGAAGACCTTCTCGTTGCGCACTAGCAGCACGCCGAACACCGGCACGAGGATCAGCACGGCGAGTAGCGCGATCACCGTTGCCGCGAAACCGGCCTCGCCGAACGCGCGGATCAGATCCGAATCGGAGAATTGCAGCGCGAGAAACGAAATGCCGGCGGTGGCGTGCGTCAGCACGCAGGCCGGGCCGACCACCAGAACGGCGTTGCGAAATGCCGAGTAGCGATCCTCCCCGGCGATCAGGCGATCACGCGCCGCGAAAGTCAGTTGCATCGAGTCCGAGAAGCTGATGACCATGATCAGCGGCGTCATCACATTCAGGAACATGTTGAGGCTGAAGCCAGCCCAGCCCAGCGCGCCGAGCGCCAGCAGAATAGCGAGCAAGGGCGGAAACGCCGCAATGATCATGAACGAGATCTTGCGGAAGAACACGATGGCGATCAGGCAGCCCGCCAGAATACCCGCGATATTGTAGATCAGGCCGTCACGCTCGACCGCGTTGCGAATCTCGAGCTGCATCACCGGCACGCCCGACAATTCCTTGGTCAGACCGGTGCCCGCCAGATCGTCATTCATCACCTTGCGGATTTCGCCGACCACCTTGCCGAGGCTGTTGTTGCGCACGATTTCCGGATCAAGCGCCAGCACGATTAGGGCCAGCGAGCCATCCTCGGACAACAGCTTGCCGCGAATGATCTCGTTGGACTTCACGGTCTCGATGAATTTGTCGTAGGCCTCGCCTTCCGGTAATTCGTTCGGGAACAGGGCCGCCGGCAACTTGCCGGCTTCGGGCGCCTGCCGCGCCGAGAACAACGAGATCAGCCCGCGCGTGCCGTCGATCAGTTGCAGGTCGGTGACCATGTCGCGCAACTTTTCAAGATTGTCGCGCGCAAGCAGCGTCTTGCCCTCGACCACCACCAGCACGTCGAACTCGGTCGAGGGGAAGCGTCGGGTCACTTCCTCATACTGCTTGTATTCGACCGAGTCGGAACGGAACAACTGGCTGAGCGAATCGTCGATCTTGATGCGGTGGATGCCGAATGCGGCACCGATGCACAACGCCGCGAGGATCAGGCACGTCAACAGCGGCGCGCGAATACCGATCAGCCCGATACGTTCCAGCCCAAAGGCAATGCTCGGCAGCTTCCTTCCCGCCTCGCGATCGCTTCCATTCACATCGTGCATATGGTGTCCGTTCCCGGCTGGCGATCCGATGCCCGGCTTCGCCGTTGGCGAGAGCAAGAGCCCTTGAAAACATGAAACAAAATCACGGCGCCGAGGTTTAGCAGGTCTGTGCGATCCCGCAAGCGCGGCTTGCCCGCGATTCGCCTCGGTTGGCGGCCGAAGCCTACCCCTTCACGGAACTGTCATCAAAGTGCGTGAAGCGAGCTTGCAGAGCGCCGGCCGCTCACTCCGCAGGCACAGAGGCTTCCTGAAGCTTGAGCGAGTAATAGGAAGCGTTGGTCTGGCCGCGCGAGGCATTGCGCGCGAACATGATCAGATGGTGCGCCACCATGATCGAGCTGATGAGATATTCGATCTCGCCCCTCCGAAGCCGGCGCAACGCAAATTTCCAGAACGCGCTGCGATAGTCGCCCAGCACCCCAACCTTCCAGAAGATGTTCCGCAACATGGTGAGGCCCAGCTTGATATTCGCGGCCGACAGCCGCGCCCGCGACACCGGCGGCTGGAGCCGATGCGGATAGGTTTCACGGATCTGATATTCGAAGCGTTCCAGCAATTTGTCGGGCTCGTAGGCACGCCCCATGCACTGTCGCCAGGTGCTGACAACGTGGTCGTAAGGCAAGCGGAAATCCACGTTCGAATCGCGGCCGTCATCCTCGACCAGGCGATTCTCGCGCTTGAGGCGATCCCACAGCGGCGTCTTCGGCAGAGCCTGCAACAGGTTGATCGTGAGCAGCGGAATCTGTGACTGCTCGATGAAATTCAGAAGGTGCGATCCGGTCTCCGGCTTGTCGGTGTCGAGGCCGAGAATGATCCCGGATACCACTTCCATGCCGAATCCGTTCAGCGTCTGGATTGCCTCCATGATCGGGACCATCATGTTCTGGTCCTTGTTCATGGCTTTCAACGCCACCGGGTCCGGCGTCTCGATGCCACAGAAGATGGTGGCGAAATAGGCCTCGCGCATCTGCGACAGAATTTCGGGCCGCTTGGCGATGTTGAGCGTCGCCTCACAGGAGAACCGCAGCACGAAGCCGGTCCTCTTCTGCCATTCGATCAAGTGCGGCAGCAGATCCAGTGCGGCCTTGCGATTGCCGATGAAATTATCGTCGACGAAATAAACTGATCCGCGAATGCCGCATTCCAGCAGCTTGTCGAGTTCACGGGTGATCTGCTCCGGCGACTTCAGGCGCGGGTTGCGACCGTAAAGGCCGGGAATGTCACAAAACTCGCACTGATACGGACAGCCGCTCGAATACTGGATGCTGCCGAGGAAATAGCGCGGGATGTCGGCAAGTTCATAGGCGGGAATCGGAAAGCGCGTCATGTCGAGGCGGTCGTCGGTCTTGAGCACCACCTGCTCGGCCGGCCGCGACGGATCATGCGCCAGCCGTGCGATCAATTCATCGGTCGCATCGCCCAACTCGCCGATGTGCAGATAATCGAACGATGGATAGTAGTCCGGACACGCGCTGACCGATGGCCCCCCGATCGCCACCGAAAGATCGAAGGCATGGGCACGGCGGCAGATGTCATTCATCTGCATTCGCTGGATGTGCATTCCGCTCACCAGCACCGCCTCCGCCCAGACGAAGTCTTCGTCGGTGGCGTCGCGAATGTTTTCGTCGATGAAGCGAACCTGCCAGTGCTTCGGAAGATAGGCGGCAATCAGCAGCAGCCCCTGCGGCGGCATGAAGGCTTGCACGCCGTCCGTCAGCGGATAAGCATGTTCGAACGTGCCGAACGAGGATGTGTAGCGCGGAAACACGCACAGAATGCGACGTCCGATCTCACCGGCCTCATATTTCATCAAACCCCCGAATGCGTCTCGATTCAGAACGCCGTCATTATCGGCGTCTCAACTGAAACCAACATCCGGATCGCGATATCGTTCCCAACCGCGATCCTTCCGACGATGCGGCGACGATGGGCGTCAAATCCTTCAATATTGTGGCAAATGCATCGCGCAAAATGCGATCGTGCGCCCGCTTTTGAGCCACAACAAGCGCTGACGCAGATTCGCGGAGCGTGGGTGTGCGATACGCGCTACATCGTCGCGCCGAGCACCCACGGTGCGAACTCCGCGCCGCCGAAATCGAAGCTCTCGCTTTTGGTCGGCTCTCCGGATGCAACGCGCAGCATCAGGTCGAAGATACGCTGGCCGGATTGCTGCACTGTCTCGTCGCCATCGAGAATGGTGCCGCAGTTCACATCCATGTCATCTTCCATGCGACGATACATCGGCGAGTTGGTCGCGAGCTTGATCGACGGTGCCGGCTTGCAGCCGAACACACTGCCGCGTCCCGTGGTGAAACAGACGAGATTTGCGCCACCCGCCACCTGCCCGGTCGCGGCCACCGGGTCGTAGCCGGGCGTGTCCATGAAGACGAAGCCTTTCTTCGTCACCGCTTCGGCGTAGTTCAGCACATCGACAAGGTTGGTGCTGCCGGCTTTCGCCATCGCGCCGAGCGACTTTTCGAGAATGGTGGTCAGGCCGCCCGCCTTGTTGCCGGGGCTGGGGTTGGCGTTCATCTCCGCGCCTTCCCGCCTTGTGTAATCTTCCCACCACCGCATCAGGCCGACCAGTTTCTCGCCGACCTCGCGGCTCACCGCGCGGCGGGTGAGCAGATGTTCTGCGCCGTAGGTCTCCGGTGTCTCCGAAAGAATGACGGTGCCGCCGTGGCGCACCAGCAGATCGCTTGCCGCGCCGAGCGCCGGGTTGGCCGAGATGCCGGAATAACCGTCGGAGCCGCCGCATTGCAGCGCCACCGTGAGTTCGCTGGCAGGCACGATCTCCCGCGCGACCTTATTGGCGTCCTGCAGGGCTTCCTTGACGAAGGCGATGCCAGCCTCGGTGGTCTTGCGGGTGCCGCCGATGTCCTGAATCTGCAACTCGCGCAAGCGGCCAGCGAGTTTCTGTTCGGCCATCAGGCCGCCGATCTGGTTGATCTCGCAGCCGAGGCCGAGCACCACCACCGCGGCGAAGTTGGCGTGACGCGCATAGCCGCCGAGCGTGCGGCGGAGCAGCGCCAGCGGTTCATCCTGCGTCATGCCGCAGCCGGTCTTGTGGGTCAGCGCCACCACGCCGTCCACGTTGGGAAAATCCGCCAGCGGATCGTGGCCGCTGAACGGGTTGCGCTTGAACACGTCCGCGACAAGCCCCGCGACATGCGCGCTGCAATTCACACTGGTCAGAATGCCGATGTAGTTGCGCGTCGCAACCCGGCCGTCGGCACGTCGGATACCCTGAAACGTTGCCGGCGGATCGATGAAATCGGTCGGCTTCGCGTCGACGCCATAGGCATAGTCGCGGGAGAAATCACCCATGCCGCAGTTGTGGGTGTGGATATGTTGACCCGGCGCAATCGGCGTCGTGGCGAAGCCGATGATCTGGCCGTAACGACGGATCGCCTCGCCCGCCGCGATCGGCCGGATCGCCACCTTGTGGCCCGCCGGTATGCGATCCGACGTCACGACGTTGTCGGTGACCGCCACCCCCGGCAACAGAGTGGTTCGCGCGATCAACACGCTATCGTCGGGGTGCAAACGTATGACGGGCGCAGCGGTCATGATGTGGTCTCCTTGAGGCGGGCGCAGTTCATGCTGCGCCCAAGCTGAACCCGGCGCAACCGGATTACACCTTGCCCTTCGCGCCCTTGCGAGTTTCCGTCACCCACGCGCGAGCGCCGGTCGCCATGATGCCGCTGTCGTTGAGCAACGTCACCAGCTTGAAGCCCATGTTGATGGCGCGTAGCGCGCCGGCCGGGCCGCTGCAATGGATGCCGGCCGAGAGGCCACGCTTGCTGCATTCCTTGATCAGCTTGTCGTAGATCTTCAGAATTTCCGGCTCGTCGCGATCGAGCTTGGGCACCAACCCATAGGAGAATCCGAGGTCGGACGGGCCGACATAGACGCCGGCGATGCCCTCGACGTCGAGGATCGCCGTCATGTTCTTCACGGCGGTCTTGGTCTCGATCATCGGGATGCACAGCGTCTCTTCGTTGGCGGTGGTCTGGTAGCCGCTGGCGGAGCCGTAGAGACCGGCGCGGATCGGGCCGTTGCTGCGAGTGCCGCGCGGCGGATACTTGCAGTAGGAGACAAAGTTTTCGGCTTCCTGTTTGGTGTTGATCATCGGGCAGATCACGCCATAGGCGCCGCCGTCCAGCACTTTGCCGATGATGCCGGGCTCATTCCACGGCACGCGCACCATCGGCGTCACCGGATGCGCCTGCATCGCCTGAAAGCATTGCACCATGGACTGATAGTCCTGCACGCCGTGCTGCATGTCGACGGTGACGCTGTCGAAACCGCATTGCGCCATCACCTCCGCCGAAAATCCCGA
>CAUJJN010000425.1 GCA_963204905.1 Pseudomonadota bacterium | reverse complement strand
GAGCGTCGGCATGATCCTCGAGACAAGCAATCTCACCAAGCACTTCGGCGGCCTGAAAGCCGTCAACGGCGTGGATCTGCGGATCGAGCCGTCCTCCATCCATTCCATCATCGGTCCGAACGGCGCCGGCAAAACCACGCTATTCAATCTGATTACCGGCGCGATTCCGCCGGCGGCCGGCAACGTGACGTTCGATGGCGTCGACATCACCGGCTGGTCGCCGGAGCGTCTCGCCCGGATCGGTCTTGCGCGCACTTTCCAGCGCACCAGCATATTCAAGGATTTGTCGGTTCTGGAAAATATCGCGCTTGCCGTTCGCTCCCGCGAGGGCGTCAGCCGCTCGGTCTGGCAATCCGCCGCGGGTGAACAGGCAATCATTTCCGAGGCGATGGATGTGCTCGGCAAGGTCGGGCTACGCGGCCGCGCCCGGGACAAGGCTGGCGCGCTCGCGCATGGCTATCAGCGCGCGCTCGATATTGCCATCGGCCTCGCGCTCAAGCCGAAGCTGATTCTGATGGATGAGCCGCTGGCAGGTATGTCGCGCGGCGATCGTGAAACCATCGCCGCACTTATCACAGCTTTACGTGCGTCCCTCGGGGTCACCATCGTCGTGGTGGAGCACGACGTCGCCATGGTGATGCGGCTGTCCGACCGCATCACGGTGATGCAGCACGGGCAGATCATCGCCGATGCGCCGCCGGCAGAAATTCGCGACAACGAAGCGGTTCGAAAAGCCTATCTCCACGGGAGCTTCGCGACATGACGGGCGCGTTGATTTATGAAAACCTCTGCGCCTTTTACGGATCAAGCCAGATTCTTCACGGCGTCAGCTTCGAAGTCACGCAAGGCACGGTTGCCTGCTTGCTCGGCCTGAACGGGATGGGCAAGACGACGACGCTTCGCGCCACCATGGGGCTGGTTGACCGGCTCGAAGGTCGGATCGTTCTGAACGGCCAAGAATTGCGGGGCCCAACCTATCGGCGTTCGCAGATGGGCATCACGCTGGTGCCGGAAGATCGCAAGGTCTTTCCGAATTTGACGGTGGACGAGAATCTCCGCGTGGCCAAGCGCAAGGCGGCAGGTGGCCAGGATTTCACCATTGCCGAGGCGCTAGAGATTTTCCCGCGGCTCGGCGAGCGCATGAGCCAGAAAGCCGGCACGTTGAGCGGCGGCGAGCAGCAGATGCTGGTGGTGGCGCGCGCGATGCTTGCCAATCCCCATTACATGATGCTGGACGAGCCGACCGAAGGGCTCGCTCCCAGCTACGTCGATGCCATCCGGCACTCCATCGATGCCGCTCGCAAACGGGGCATCGGCATCATTCTCGTCGAACAGAGCCTGCCGCTTGCGCTCGCCGTCGGCGATCGGTTCTACGTCATGGAGAATGGTCAGATCATCAAATCGTTCGAGCGCGAGGAGGTCGTGAAAGATCCCGATCGGCTCGCCAACATGTTGACCGTGGAATAGTCCAATGGCGGATATTCGCAGTCGGCAGGACGGTAGCGTCCTCATCCTGACCATCGACAACGAGGCCAAGCGCAACGCTTTCACGCATGAGATGACGTTCCGGCTGGGCGAACTGCTGGATGCGGCCGAGGCGGATCGTTCGGTGCGTTGCGTGATTTTGACCGGCGCAGGCGATCGCGCCTTTTCGAGCGGCCACGATCTCAACGCACTGCTGACCGATCGCGAACACGCCGCCGACGAGAAGCTCAACGAGCCGTTCTTCAAGCCGCGTCTGATGACGACGCCGACCATCGCCGCGGTCAACGGCGCCGCGCATGCCGGCGGATTCATTCTTGCGCTGTCCTGCGACATGCGGATCTGCGAGCCCCATGCCGATTTCTGCGCGCCCGGCGCACGCATCGGGTTGTTGCCGATCGGCGGGCAGTTGAGCTGGCTGCCTTCGCTCATGCCGCTCGGCATTGCCTATGACATTCTCGCCACGGCGCGTCGCGTCCCGGCCGGCGAGGCCGCGCAATATGGCTTCGTCAACAGGATCGCCGAACCCGGCCGCGTTCTGGACACGGCCCTGGAGACGGCGCGGCTGATCGCGGCCAATTCATCCGATGTGGTGTCATCGATCAAGCGGGGCCTCGGCGTCTTCGTTCGCGACGGTTCGGACGCCGCGCGTGGTTTCGAGGCGGAGGAGGGACGGCGGCTGCAAAGCGGCCCCGATGCCGACGAAGGAATGAAAGCTTTTCTCGAGAAGCGGTCGCCCCGCTTCCAATAAGAAGAATGGAAGGTTTCCGGATATGAAGACCGAAATCGAATCGAAGAATCTTCTGTCTCGCTACGGTATCGCGACAACGCGCCCGACGCTGGCGACGTCTCCCGCGATGGCTGCAAGCGCGGTGCGCGATCTCGGGAAGCCGTGCGCGCTCAAGGTCGTGTCCTCCGATATCGTTCACAAGGTTGATGCGGGTGGCGTTCGTCTTTCGGTCGACGCCGACTACGCGGCGGACGCTTATCAATCGATCATGGATGCCTGCCGCAAGTCTCATCCGAAGGCGGCGATCGACGGCGTTCTGATCGAGGAGATGGTGCCGCCGGGGCTCGAGGTCTTCATCGGCGCCCAGCTCGATCGCGACTACGGCGTGGTTGTCCTGATCGGGCAGGGCGGTTCGGGCGTTGAACAGCGCGCGAAACCCAAGGCTGCGTTGGCGCCGCTGGATCGCGACCTGGCCCTGGCGATGATCGATGCCGCGTTCCCCGGGACGTTCGCCGCCGACGCGGCGGGGCGGGAGGTGCTCGCGCGCTATCTGCTGGCGGTCGGCGGCCCCGATGGCCTGATGATGCGCGAGCCGATCGACGAACTGGACATCAACCCGGTGATTGTCAGCGGCGGGACGGCGATCGCGGTTGATGCGGTCGCGGGCGACGTTGCGGATGCGAAGCTGGCGACACCCCGGTCCGACGCGCAGATCGCCGAGGCCCTGACCCGCCGCCGGGCTCGCCTTGGCGGACTGAGCGCGATCTTCGACCCCAAGGCGATTGCCTTCGTCGGCGCGTCGACATCGAAAGACAAGCTCGGCTATCAGTTGATCCAGACGCTGGTCGACTTCGGCTTTACCGGGACGATCTATCCTGTGCATCCGACCGCGCCGGAAATCTACGGGCTGAAAGCCTATCCCTCGGTGGCCGCAATTCCGGGCGAAGTGGATCGCGCTTATGTCGCGGTCGGGAACAAGCTGGTGCCGGAGGTCCTGGCGCAGTGTCGGGACAAGGGCGTGAAGGTCGCGCAGGTGCTCACCGCCGGATTTTCCGAATACTCCAGCGATAGCTCCGATCTCGAACAGCAGATGCTCGACCAGCTTGCCACCGGATCGATGCGGATGATCGGCCCGAACTGCATCGGCACCTTCTCGTCCAGCACGCGCATGGCGATCGGCGCGCCGCGCTACAATCCGACCGAACCGGGCGGCATCACGTTCTATTCGCAGAGCGGCACCTATGCCGGCGACGTCGTGCGACGCGCGCAGGTCTGGGGATTGCCGGTCGCGCGCGCGCTGTCGTGCGGCAACTGCGCCGATCTCGACATGCTCGATCTGCTGCTGTTCGCGGAGTCCGATCCCAACACGACGATCGTGGCGTTCTACATCGAATCGATGCGCGACCCCGGATTGTTCTTCCGCGCGGCGCGCAACATGACCAAGCCGGTTGTCATCCTGCGCGGCGGCATGACCGAGCAAGGGCAGGTCGCCGCCTCGAGCCATACGGCGGCGCTGGCCACGGATCGTGTGCTCTGGGATGCGGGCCTGTCGCAATCCGGTGTCATTCAGGTTGGCAGCATGGACGATCTGATGGACACGCTGCTGGGGCTGCACGTTCATGGGCGCAGCAAGGGAAACAATCTGGCGCTGTTCGGTTCCGGCGGCGGCGTCAGCGTCACCTCCTCCGACGTCGCCGCGCAGGCCGGTCTCCGGATTCCGCGTTTGCAGGATGCGACCGCCGAGGGTCTGCGCCGCTTCGGCATTCCCGGAACCAGCGTCGCCAATCCGATCGACATCCCGGTGTGGGGTCTGCGCGACGGTGACCGGTATATCTTCGAGGAGATCATCAATCGCCTGAAGGTCGACGGAAACATCGACCGCATCGTCGTTTTCGTCGAAATGGGCTGGGTTCTCGATTTCATCGAGAACGATATCGAGGGGCTGAAGGCGCTGGAGGCGATCTGTGCGTCCATCGCGCGCGCCCGCCCGGATGGCGCGCCGATGTCGCTGGCGCTTCGGAGTTCCGGCGACAAGTATCAGGATGACTTCGTCCGCGAGCAGCGGATCAAGTTGATGAAGCAGGGCATTTCCGTTTATCCCACGACCTCGCGCGCGGTCCGTGCGCAGTCACGTCTGGTGAAAGGTTAGAGTCGTGGGAATGAAGAAATTCGGAAGCTCCGAGTTGGCCGGCGAGAGGTTCGGCATTCGAGCAGACGTCGCGGGTGCGTTCTTCAATTCGTTTGGAGTCCGCAACAGCTCAATCAAGACGCTCCCGGAGCAACTGGCGGAAAAGCTGGTGGAGCAAATCATCCGTGGTGATTTCGCTCAGGGGCAACGGCTGCACGAGATGCGGCTGGCCGAACAGTTTCAGGTCAGCCGGGGGCCGGTCCGCGAGGCCTTGCGCCTGCTGGAGCGTGAAGGTCTCGTCGTGATGCTGTCGCATCGCGGCGCATCCGTTGCACGTCTGACGGAGAAGCGGCTGAAAGACATTTTCTCGGTGCGATCGGCCCTGATGGCGATCTGCGCCGAGGAACTGGCGGAGCTGCAATCGAAAGAGGTGCAGGCCGCGCTTGATGAAGGCACCGCGAAGCTGTTCGCCGCGAGCGAGCGGGGCGATCTCGGCGAGTATATCGTCATTGTCTATCAGCTCAGCATGTATCTGGCGGAAGCCTCAGAGAACGATATCGCCCGCACCATCCTGTTTTCGCTCGGTCGACAGACGCTGCCTTTGACCCGCGGCGTGTTCGAGGTGGAGAAGCACCGCAAAAGCTGGTCGAACAACTGGCGCAACATCGTCGAGGGAATTCGCGCCGGCGATTCCGCGGCGGCGGGGCAGGCAGCACACAGCCTGCTGAGAGGAATCAAGGCGGCAGCGCTGGTGGCGCTCGCGGATCTTGATCGTCGGGAAAGGCAGGCTGCCCTCGAGGCGGATGAAAAAGCCCATGCATCCGAAAAAAGGATGTCCCGATAACGGCCCTTACGCGATGCCGGGCCGGATCATTCAACAACGAAGTGTCAAATGGAGGAAACAAGCACATGAAGCAATTTCGAAAACTGACGGTCTCGGCTCTTGCTCTCGCTGCGTTCGGGAGTTTGTCGGTGGGATATGCCGCGGCGCAGGATGTCGTGCTCGGCGTCTTTGTTCCGACGACCGGCGTTCTCGCGCCGCTCGGCAACGACATGAAGAACGGATTCGAATTGGCGGCGCAGGGGGCCAAGGTGAAGGGCCGTCCTGTCAAGCTGGTGATCGAGGATACCGCCGCGAACCCGGCGAACGGCCTTCGCAAGGCGCAGAAGCTGGTTCTCGAGGACAAGGCCACACTATTGATCGGCGGCGCCGCAAGTTCCGTGACGCTCGGGATCAATGCCCAGGCCGCGCGGCTGAACGTCCCGATCATCACCACCAATGCGCAGGCGGTCGGCATCACCGGCGATCAGTGCAGCCGTTTCCTGTTCCGTACGGTGCCGAACGACGCGACGTCCGCGAAGGCCAGCGCCATCATGATGCAGGAGCGCAAGGATCTGCTCGCGAAGAACTGGTTCGTGATCTATCACGACTTTGCCTACGGCATCAGCAACAAGACCGAGTTCGCCAAGATTCCCGGCATCAAGATCGCGGGCGAAGCGGGCCGTCCCGTCGGCACCGCCGACTGGTCGAGCGCGATCGCGCAAATTCAGGCCAGCAAGGCCGATGGCGTTTATCTGGCGCTGGCGGTGGGTGACGATCTGACCGCCTTCGTCAACCAGGCGCGCGGTTTCGGCATCAACTTCCCGATGATGACGCCGGTCGGCATTCCGGATTCGATGTTGCAGGCGCTGGGCAAGAATGGCGTCGGCATGATCGCGGCGGCGTTGACCACGTCGTGGATGCAGGAGGACACCAACCCGAAGATCGCTGAGCTGGTGAAGGCCTATCATGCCAAGTACGGCGTGGTGCCGGGCTATCAGGCGATCCAGGCCTATGCCGGACTCCAGTTCACCATCGCCGCGCTCAACGCCGCGAGCGA
The DNA here is from genome assembly GCA_963204905.1 of Pseudomonadota bacterium. GTDB lineage: Bacteria > Pseudomonadota > Alphaproteobacteria > Rhizobiales > Xanthobacteraceae > 62-47. Next base: position 1,291 of record CAUJJN010000425.1, on the reverse strand, counting down.
TCTGACCACCGATGCGATCATCAAGTCGCTGGAGACCACGTCCGCCGACACCGTGGTGGGCACCATGAAGATTCGGAAGGAAGATCATCAGGGCATGTTGGGCGCTTACATCTCCGAGGCCCAGGCTCTGCCGCAACCGAAGTATGGCGCCACTGTCGGCTGGAAGACCCTGACGCCGTTGACCTGGGACCAGACCAAGATCGAGCTGGCTAACACCGGCTGCAAGGGACTCTGATCTCGGAAACGACCGCGTCGGAGACGGAAACATGCTGGGAAAAGCCGGATCGATTGCCGTTATCGTGCTTTGCCAGGTTTCCGGGATGACGTTGTGGTTCTCGGCGACGGCCGCCGCCTCGGCGATGGTCGTCGCCGGCAACCTGTCCGGTCAGCAAGGTGCGTTGCTGACCGGCGCCGTACAACTCGGCTTCGTTGCCGGTACGCTGGGCAGCGCGGTTTTCGGGATCGCCGATCGCTTCGATCCTCGACGCCTGTTCGCGGTCGCGGCCTTGATCGGCGTTCTCGCCAACCTCGCTTTGTTGTGGGTGGGTTTCGACAATGTCGCGACGGTCGCGCTCCGGTTCGTCACCGGCGCGGCGCTCGCCGGGGTTTATCCCGTCGGAATGAAGATGGCGGCCGCGTGGACGGAGCGCGGCGTCGGCTTGATGATCGGCGCGGTGGTCGGCGCGGTGACGCTGGGCTCCTCGCTGCCGTACCTGTTCAACGCGATGTCGGGGTTGGACTGGCGAACGACGATCTGGACCTCGTCGATTTGCGGTGGATTCGGCGCTCTCGCGATCCTCACCACCAGCACCGGTCCGCGACTTCGGATTGCCTCCCGCTTCCGGGCCGCCGAAGCGTTCGCCGCGCTGAGGCAGCGGCCCATGCTGCTGGCCAATGGCGGCTATCTGGGACACATGTGGGAACTCTATGCCATGTGGGCATGGATCGGCGTTTTCCTGAAATGGGCGATCCAGCAGAGCGATCCGGCATTGGCCAACCATGCCGACGTGCTGACGTTCATCGTCATCGGCAGCGGCGCCTTCGGCTGCATCTTCGCGGGATCGCTGGCGGATCGGATCGGCCGAACCACCGTGACGATCGTTGCGATGATCGTCAGCGGGATCTGCGCCATGGTCATCGGCTTCACGCCCGCGTTTGGCGTCGCCGTCGTTCTCACCGTCGCAATCATCTGGGGCATCAGCGTGATCGCCGACTCGGCTCAGTTCTCCGCCGCGGTGACGGAGCTTGCCGAGCCGCATCTGATCGGCACCATGCTGACGCTGCAAACCTG
>CAUJJN010000424.1 GCA_963204905.1 Pseudomonadota bacterium | reverse complement strand
CAGCACGATGCCGGTGAGGCCGACGCGCTGGTCGAACGAGCGCGCGAGATTGACGGCGTCCTGGCCGGTCAGCGCATCCGCCACCAGCAGCACTTCATGCGGATTGGCGGCGGCTTTGATGTTGGCCGCTTCGCTCATCATGTCTTCGTCGAGCGTGGTGCGGCCGGCGGTGTCGAGCAGCACCACGTCGAAGCCGCCGAGCTTGCCGGCTTCGATGGCGCGGCGCGCGATCTGCTCCGGCTTCTGGCCCTCGACGATCGGCAGCGTCGCGATCTCCATATCGCGGCCGAGCACGGCGAGCTGCTCCATCGCCGCCGGGCGGTAGATGTCGAGCGAGGCCATCAGCACCTTGCGCTTGTCGCGCTGGGTCAGCCGGCGGGCGAGCTTCGCAGTGGTGGTGGTTTTGCCGGAGCCTTGCAGGCCGACCATCATGATCGGCACCGGCGCCGGGGCGTTGAGGTCGATGGTCTGGCCGTCCGCGCCCAGCGTGGCGACGAGCTGGTCGTGGACGATCTTGACCACCATCTGGCCCGGCGTCACCGACTTGACGACGGTGGCGCCGACGGCCTGCTCGCGCACCTGCTCGGTGAAGCTGCGCACCACTTCCAGCGCGACGTCGGCTTCCAGCAATGCGCGGCGCACTTCGCGCATCGCCGCATCGACGTCCGCCTCGGTCAGCGCGCCGCGGCGCGTCAGCCGATCGAGAATGCCACCAAGCTTTTCCGACAGATTGTCGAACATGAGCCACTGATCCAAACACGTTTGCGCCCGAGGGCGCACAGCGCTGTCGGGCGTTGGCCTCCGGTCTCAAGGGCCGGGCGGCGGGTCGAAAAGAACATCTTTCCGAGAAGTTGGGCGGTTAAACGCCGGTTGCCTGCCAAAGTCAACAAAAGTTGACAAAGCATGGCCACGGCGCACGGGACGATGTGGCGATAAGTTATGCAAAATCAAGAGTTTGAAAGGAAGCGGCCGCAGTCTTGCCGAATCTCGCGATTTTTGGCCCAATACGCCGATGACAATCACCCGCCGCCGGTTTTTCGCTTCCATGGCCGGCATTGCCGCCTTGCTCGGCGGTTCCGCGTTCTGGGCTTCGCTGATGAAAACCTATAATGGGCCGGTATCGGATCATTTCGACGGGTTGCGCTTCTTCGATCCGCACGGCTCGCCGCCCAAGAGCCTCGCCGAGGTGTTGCGCTGGCAATTCGGCGGCAATCGCGAGCGCCATGCATGGCCGGACTGGGTGCCGAGCCCTCACGCCGATACGCCGCCGCCGCGCGTGCTCAGCGGCATCCGGCTGTCGTTCGTCGGCCACGCGAGTTGGCTGCTCCAGGTAGCCGGGCTCAACATTCTGATCGACCCGGTGTGGTCGGAGCGCGCCTCGCCGTTCTCGTTCGCCGGACCGAAGCGGCACAACGACCCCGGCATTGCCTTCGCGGCGTTGCCGCCGGTCGACGCGGTGCTGGTGTCCCATGGCCACTACGATCACCTCGACGTGGCGACGTTGTCGCGCTTGCAGGCGGCGTTCGCGCCGCGCGTGATCACGCCGCTCGGCAACGACGTCACCATGCGCGCGGCCGACGCCACGATCCGCGCCGAGGCGTTCGACTGGCACCAGGGTATCGATCTCGGCAACGGCGTGACGGTGACGCTGGTGCCGACGCGGCACTGGTCGGCGCGCGGCCTGTTCGACCGCAACAAGGCGTTATGGGCGAGTTTTGTCATCAAGACGCCGGCCGGCAGTCTCTATGTTGTCTGCGATTCCAGCTATGGCGACGGCGGCCATTTCCGCCGCGTGCGCGACGCGCATGGGCCGTTCCGGCTGGCGATCCTGCCGATCGGCGCCTATGAGCCGCGCTGGTTCATGCGCGACCAACACATGAATCCGGAGGAAGCGGTGAAGGCGTTCGCCGACTCCGGCGCCGATCGCGCGCTTGCGCATCACCACGGCACGTTTCAACTGACCGACGAGGCCATCGACGCGCCGGTCCAGGCGTTGCAAATCGCGCGCGAAACCGCCGGCCTCGCACCCGAGACTTTCATGGCATTGCAGCCAGGACAGGTGGTGGAGATTTAGACGATCGTCATTGCGAGGACCAAAGCGACGAAGCAATCCAGAGCCGCGAAGGAAGACTGGATTGCTTCGCTTCGCTCGCAATGACGGCTTTGGTCTTTCGCAAAGACTGCCTTGGCAGGGACGACGGTATCGACTACTGCGCCGCCGCCTTGATCCCCCACGACACGCTGACATTGATGTGCAGCGTTTCCTCGCCGGGCGCGACCGGGGCCGAGGCGAAATCCATCGAGGCCTTGCGCGCCAATTGCACCGGCGGCGCGAAGCCGCCGCCCTCGCTGATGCTAACCGGATCGCCCAGCGCGACGCCGGCGGCTTTCGCGTAGATCTCGGCCTTGCGCCGCGCGTCGGCGATCGCCTTGGGCCGCGCCTCGTCGAGCAGCTTCGACGTATTCGACACCGCGAACTGGATGTTGCCGATGTCGTTGGCGCCGGCAGCGACCAGCGCGTCGATGATGCCGGCGACCTTGGAGACGTCGCGCAGCTTGACGGTGACGCGGTTGCTGGCGCGATAGCCGCTCACCACCGGCGGGCCGTTCCGATTCGGGCCGGGATTGGCGTATTGCGGCGAGAGCGACAGCCGCGAGGTCTGGTAGTCCTTTTCGGCGATGCCCGCGCCTTGCAGCGCCAGCAGCACGCGGCCCATCGTGGCGTTGTTGGCGTCGCTGGCCTCGCGCGCGGTCTTGGCATCGGTGGTGACGCCGCCATCGATTTGCGCCAGATCCGGCGCGGCGTTGATGGTGGCTTCGCCGGTGACGGAAATCATTGGTGGCAGGTTGGTGTCGGCCATGGCGGCTCCGGACAGGCTCAGGAAAGTCGCGGCCAGCGCGGCGGTCAAGATGCGGGGTGCGGTCATGGCTCTCACTTCAGCGGGACGTAGACGTTGATCACCAGCTTGTCTTCCGCGGTCTTCAGCGGGTCGGTGGTGTATTCCTCGATGAACAGGTCTTTGGCTTCGAGTTTCTTGTCGTCGAGGTGATTGGTGATCGCCTCGTAGGTGTTGTCCATGTTGTCGTATGATCCGCGATGCACGAATTTCAGGGCTTTGCCTTCCGGCGATTTGCCCATGCTCATGGTCTTGGGCAGATTCTTCGGCTCCTGATCCACCGGCATCTCGGCCTGGAACACGAAGCCGTTGTCGTCGGTCGAGGTGTAGACGATCATCGGGTTGCCGGCCGGCTTGATGCCCTGCTTGTCGAGCAGCGTGGAGATCGCCTTGAAGGCGTCGATCAGACTTTCGAACGCCGAATCCCAGGTGGCGTTGCCGGTGTAGATCAGCGCCGTCTTCGGCGTCAGGGTGATTTCCTCACCGAACGGATCGGCCGCCTGCGTCGCCGGCGGAGAGGCGGGCGCGGTGGCGCTGGCCGGCGGCGTGGTCGGGCTGGGTGTCGCAGGCGCGGCGGTGGCTGGCGCGGTCTGGTCCGGCTTGTCCGGCGTCGGCGCGGCCGTCGCCGGTGTCGTGTCCGAGGGCGCGGGAGCCGCCGATGGTGTGGCGGCCGGCGGGGCGGTGGTAGCGGGAGGCGTTGCCGGCGGCGCCTGCGCCAACGTCGCCGCCGGGGCGAGGGCGAGCGCCGGAGCCAGAACAACCAAACCGAGACGAAGCAGGTGGGACCGAATCATTCCGAAGTCTCCTTGGCCGTGCCGGCGGGCCAGCGGCTGAAAAGGTGTTCCATTGTCATGCTTAACACGCCGATTCGGCTTTCGTCCCGCGCGGAGCTGTCATCCTCGTAGAGCATGGAAGCTGTCCCGGACATGAACGCGGCCACTGGCCAATCCGTCGCTGTTCGCCATATAACACGGCACAAATATGGAATTCGTGATGAGCGCGCTGGCCAACCACAGCTTCAGCAAGATGAACGGCATCGGCAACGAGATCGTCGTTCTGGACCTGCGTGATTCCGCCGCGGCGATCACGCCCGACGATGCGCGCGCCATCAGTTCGCCTGCGGGCGTGCCCTACGATCAATTGATGGTGTTGTTGCCGCCCCGCGCCGCCGGCACCGAGGCCTTCGTCCGCATCTACAACAATGACGGCTCGGAAGCGGGCGCCTGCGGCAACGGGATGCGCTGCGTGGCGCGGCAGACCTTTGCCGCCACCGGCCAGTCGGCGCTGACCTTCGAGACCCGCGCGGGCCTGATCAATTGCTGGCAGGGGCCGGCCGCCGATCTCTACACGGTCGACATGGGCGCGCCGAAGTTCGGCTGGCGGGACATTCCGCTGGCGGAAGAATTTCGTGACACCCGCTACATCGAATTGCAGATCGGGCCGATCGACAAGCCGGTCCTGCATTCGCCCTCGGTGGTGAGCATGGGCAATCCGCATGCGATCTTCTGGGTGGACGACATCCACGCCTACGATCTCGAACGGCTGGGGCCGCTCCTTGAAAACCATCCGATCTTTCCGGAGCGCGCCAATATCACGCTGGCACATATCGTCGATCGCGATCACATCGCGATGCGCACATGGGAGCGCGGCGCGGGCCTGACCCTCGCGTGCGGCTCGGCCGCCTGCGCCACGGCGGTTGCGGCGGCGCGGCTCCGGCGTACCGGCCGCGTCGTGCACATGACCCTGCCGGGCGGCGAACTCACCATCGAATGGCGCGAGCGCGACGATCACGTGCTGATGACGGGGCAGGCGGCGTTCGAATACGAAGGCCACCTCAACCCGGCGCTGTTCGCGCCCGCCGCCTGATATGAGCGTCGAGGTCGTCACCTTCGGCTGCCGGCTCAACGCGTTCGAGTCCGAGGTGATCCGCCGCGAAGCGGAAAGCGCCGGCGTCGACGACATCGTGGTCATCAACAGTTGCGCGGTCACCAACGAAGCGGTGGCGCAAGCGCGGCAATCGATCCGCAAGCTGAAGCGCGAACGGCCCGGCACGCGCATCGTCGTCACCGGTTGCGCGGCGCAGACGCAGGCGAGCATGTTCGCCGAGATGCCCGAGGTAGCGCGCGTCGTCGGCAATGACGACAAGCTGCACGGTGCGGCCTGGCGCGACACGCGCGCGGTGCTGGATCGCGCGGCCGATTTCGGCATCAGCAGCGAGGAGAAGATCGCGGTCGCCGACATCATGACGGTGCGCGAGATGGCGCCGCATCTGATCGACGGATTCCTGACAGGTTTGCCGCGCGTGTTCGTGCAGGTGCAGAACGGCTGCGACCATCGCTGCACCTTCTGCATCATTCCCTATGGGCGCGGCAATTCGCGGTCGGTGCCGATGGGCGGCGTGATCGATCAGGTGCGCGCGTTGGTCGCGCGCGGCCATGCCGAGATCGTGCTCACCGGCGTCGATCTCACCAGCTACGGCGCGGACCTGCCGGGCACGCCGAAGCTCGGCACGCTGGTCAAACGCATCCTCAAACATGTGCCGGAGTTGCGGCGGCTGCGCATTTCGTCGATCGATTCCATCGAGGCGGATCGCGATCTGCTCGATGCGATCGGGAGCGACGGACGGCTGATGCCGCATCTGCACCTGTCGTTGCAGGCCGGCGACGACATGATCCTGAAGCGCATGAAGCGGCGGCATTCGCGCGCGGATGCCGTTGCATTTTGCGCCGAGGTGCGGCGGTTGCGGCCGGATATCGTGTTCGGCGCGGATATCATCGCTGGTTTTCCGACGGAGACGGAGGAGATGTTCGCGCGCTCGCAGTCGCTGGTCGAGGATTGCGGACTCACGTTTCTGCACGTCTTTCCCTACTCGCCGCGTCCCGGCACGCCGGCGGCACGGATGCCGCAGGTCGATGGCCGCGTCATCAAGGAACGCGCGAAGCGGCTGCGCGATACCGGCGAGGTCGCGTTGCGTCGACGGCTCGACGCGGAGATCGGCGCGACGCGTTCGGTCTTGATCGAAAGCGCGACGCAAGGCCGCACCGAACATTTCGTGCCGGTCGTGATTGTGGATGGCGTCGCGGGCGAGGTGCGCGCGATGACCATGACGGGCCACGACGGCGCGCGGCTATTGGCCGTTCCAGTCACATAATCGTCTCAACGTCATTGCGAGGAGCGCGAGCTTCGAAGCGATCCAGTCCTTGCTTTATGGCTTTCTGGATCGCTTCGCGGAGCCTGTGCTCGGACGGCGCAAAGCGCCGATCCGGGTGCTCGCAATGACGACAAACTATTCCCCGTTCCACCCGCACGCCTTCAGCCGCTCGTGCAGATGCGGCGGGGCGGGGGCGGTGACGCGCACCGGCGGCTTGTTCCTCGACAGCGGGATCACGATCTCGCGGGCGTGGAGATGCAGCGATGGTTCGCCGAAGCGTGGGCCGTTGCCATAGATGTTGTCGCCGACGATCGGCCAGCCGCTCGCCGCGCAATGCACGCGCAACTGATGGGTGCGGCCGGTGACCGGCTCCAGCGCGAGCCACGTCAGCCCTTCGCCGCGGCCCAGCACCTTCCAGTTTGTCAATGCGGGCTGCCCGTCGGGATCGGGCTTCTGCCACCAGCCGCGTTCAGCGTTGAGGCGGCCGAGCGGAATGTCGATCACGCCTTCGTCCTCACGCGGCCCGCCTTCGACCACCGCCCAATAGGTCTTGTCGATCTTGCCGTGCTTGAACAGCAAGCCCAGCGACGCGGTGGCCTTGCGATGGCGCCCCAGCACCAGGCAGCCGGAGGTGTCGCGATCCAGCCGATGCGCCAGCACCGGCGGACGCGGCAGGCCGAAGCGCAACGCCTCGAACGACTCCTCCAGATTCGCGCCGCCCTTGGGGCCGCGATGCACGGGCAGGCCGGCGGGCTTGTCGATCACCAGCATCAGGCCGTCGCGATGCAGGACGCGGGCCACAATGTCGTCGGCGCTGAGTTGTGGGGTATCCATGGGAGCATTTTCTCTTGGGCATGATCCTGTCCGAAAACGGGTATCCACTTTCCGGGATCATGCCCGCGGCGTCTTTCGTTTGCGGTGAAAGACGTTTAGATCATTCTGGACATGACCGACAACAATCCTGACCAACCGAAACAGAGCTGGTGGCGACGGCTCTCCAGCGGTCTCAAGCGCACCTCGGCCTCCCTGGGAACCGCAGTGGCGGATCTGGTGATCCGCCGCAAGCTCGACCGCGCCATGCTCGAGGACATCGAGGACGTGTTGCTGCGCGCCGACCTCGGGTCCGAGGTGGCGGCGCGGATTTCCGCCGCGGTCGGCCACGGGCGCTATGACAAGGCGATCTCGGCCGACGAGGTCAAGGGTGTGGTCGCCACCGAAGTCGAGAAGGTGCTGATGCCGGTGGCGAAGCCGCTGGTGATCGATCCTTCGCAAAAGCCGTTCGTGATCCTGATGGTCGGCGTCAACGGTTCCGGCAAGACCACCACCACCGGCAAGCTCGCCTCGCGCTTCGCCGCGGAAGGCCGCAAGGTGATGCTGGCGGCGGGCGATACGTTTCGCGCGGCCGCTATCGAGCAGTTGAAGGTGTGGGGCGAGCGCACCGGCGCGCCGGTGATCGCGCGGCCGCAGGGCTCCGACGCGGCCGGTCTCGCATTCGATGCGCTCACTGCGGCGAAAGCGGAAGGCAGCGACGTGCTGCTGATCGACACCGCCGGCCGCTTGCAGAACAAGTCCGAGCTGATGAGCGAACTCGAGAAGGTCATCCGCGTCATGCGCAAGGTCGACGCCACCGCGCCGCACGCAGTGCTGCTGGTGCTCGATGCCACGGTGGGGCAGAACGCGCTGTCGCAGGTCGAGGCGTTTCATCGCACGGCGGGCGTCACCGGTCTGGTGATGACCAAGCTCGACGGCACCGCGCGCGGCGGCATTTTGGTGGCGCTGGCGGAGAAGTATAAACTGCCGGTGCATTTCATCGGCGTCGGCGAAGGCGTCGACGATCTGTCGCCGTTCACCGCAAGCGATTTCGCCAAGGCCATCGCGGGAATCGAGAGCTGATATGGACAAGAAGCAGCCGCATCCGATGTTCAAGCTGGCGACCGAACTCGGGCCGCTGCTGATCTTTTTCTTTGCCAACGCCAAATTCAACCTGTTCGTCGCCACCGGCGCATTCATGGTGGCCATTGTCGTTGCGCTGGTGGCGTCATGGATGGTGACGCGGCACATCCCGGTGATGGCGCTGGTCACCGGCGTCATCGTGCTGGTGTTCGGTACGTTGACGCTGGTGCTGCATGACGAGACCTTCATCAAGGTCAAGCCGACCATCATCTATGGTCTGTTCGCGGCGGTGCTTGGCGGCGGGCTGCTGTTCGGCCGCTCCTTCATCGCCATCCTGTTCGACCAGATGTTCAACCTGACGCCGGAAGGCTGGCGCAGGCTGACATTGCGCTGGGCGCTGTTCTTCGTCGCCATGGCGCTGTTGAATGAGATCATCTGGCGCACGCAGAGCACCGACTTCGGGGTCGGCTTCAAGGCGTTCGGCGTGATTCCGATCACCCTGGTGTTCGCGATGCTGCAAATGCCGCTGATCAAGCGTCATAGCCGCGAGCCCGAAACGCTGGAAGCCAGCGACGCGCGCGAGGGCGATGTCGGGAAGGGGTGAGAGGAATTTCGCAATGATTCTCCGTCATTGCGAGGAGCGTCAGCGACGAAGCAATCCATTCTTTGCTTTGAGCCTTCTGGATTGCTTCGCTTCGCTCGCAATGACGTTGGGGAGTGTCCCGTCGTCGCTTACGATCCCGCCTTCAATGCCTTCTCGATTTCGACTTTCAGCACCTTGTCGATGTTCTCCGGCGTGATCGCCCCGATCAGCTTGTAGGCGATCCTGCCGTCGCGGCCGACGATGAAGGTCTCGGGTACGCCGTAGACGCCCCACTCGATGGCGGCGCGGCCGTTGGCGTCGACGCCGACATGGCTGAACGGATTGCCATAGCGGCCGAGAAATCGGCGGGCGTTGTCGGCCTTGTCCTTGTAGTTGATGCCGACGATCTGGATGCGGTTGTCGCCGGCAAGCGCCGTGAGAAGCGGCGCTTCCTCGTGGCATGGCACGCACCACGATGCCCAGACGTTGACGAGGCTGACCTTGCCTTTGAACACGTTGGATGTGATCCCCGGCACCGCCGCGCCGTTACGCGTCAACTCTTCGAGCGCGGGTAATGTGGTTTGCGGCGCGGGTCGCCCGATCAGCGCCGAGGGAATCCGCGAGATGTCGCGGTCGCCGAGCCGGACCCAGAACAAGGCCGCAAGCGCCGCGAACACGATGAGCGGCAGCGCCACCAGCCATCGGCGTTTGCGCGGGGCGCCGGCGTGGGGCGGTTCGCTCATGGCAGGTCCGCCGCGCCGCGGCCGGACCGGCGGGTCACGCCGCTGGCTTCGAGCGCACGCAGCCGCGCTTTCTGCTGGCGATAGTCGAGTGCGATCCATCCGATCAGGATCAGCACCACCAGCGCCACCAGCAGGTAGGACCAGACGATGAAGGATGCGTAGGGGCCGAGCGACATCGGATCAGGCTCGCGGCTGGCTGGCTTGCTGCATTTGCAGCGCGCGGACGCGGCGGCGCAGGATCTCGTTGCGCATCGCTGCGAGGTGCAGGGTGATGAACAGCAGCGAGAACGCCACCGCCATCACCAGCAGCGGAATCAGGAACGATTTGTCCAGCGTCGAGCCGCCCATGCGGATCACCGACGCGGGTTGATGCA
>CAUJJN010000423.1 GCA_963204905.1 Pseudomonadota bacterium | reverse complement strand
CTGTCGAAGCGGCAGCAGTCATAGACGTGGTGTCGAGAAACGCAAATGACCCGAAGCGGTACTCATTCATGACCAGCAACCATGACCAGCAACTTACGTCACCGCGTGTCTGCTCTCGAGAAGAGATGACGTGGCGTAAATGGGCAAGGATTCTGCCTACCTTTGGGGGATGGAAAGAACACACCGTTGTTAGCTCGGATCGATCACTATCGACCGGCTATGGTATTTGCGCGTGCAATCCGTATTCGATTTTAGTGCCCGTTGGGTTGAGCCCGCTGCATCGCCTGATGTTGGCGCAACGCGCGGCGATCGGGCGGTGCGATGCGTCCGCAGGAAAGCGGGCGAGATGCGCACAGACCTGGACGATCTCCTGTTTGCCGAGCCAGCCTTCTGCCACGCCGCGCCGTGCCGCTGCGCAGTCGGCCGCGCCTTCGTCGTCAAGGATATCAGGATCGGCGTGGGCGCACTCGTGCGCGAAAATGAACTTCCGCACAGGCAGGGAGAATTCCTTGAGGACGGTTTCATTCAACACGATGAGTTTGAGGCCCGGGACGTAGTACCCCGATGATCCGCTTTGTTTGAGTACCGCATGAACGAAATCCGCGCCTGAGCAAGTGCCAAGCTCGTCAGCCGCAACGGTTGCTACACCACTAGCCATGAAAGCGAGTGCGATCGAGGTTCGCGATTTTCGATATGTCGAAAACATGTCCGCCTCCTCGTGCATGTGATGCAGCAGGCTCTGGGCTCCTAGATGGAGCGGCTGTGCAAACCCATCATGCAGTGTGAAGCGCGTTTCGTGCAGTGACTCTGGATACAGTCCGTTCACTTGAATTTGTCTCTCAACTCACCGATTCGGGCGTCAGCAATTCGGCCAATAAGACTGTATCAAAAGTCACTGCCCAGATGTTTGTCCCGTCCGACGATCGCCACGTTGTGAAGTGCGAATTCATCCTTTCGATATTGGAGGACACCATGAAGGCATTGGTTTCATTACTTTCAGTCGCGGCTTTGCTTGCTCTGGCAGGCGCGGGCCCAGCCAGCGCGGGAAAATCGATCATCGAGGAAGGCGCACGCGCTTGCGTCATCGACAAGTGGGACGTGAAGGAGCCGGAGAAGGGCCACAAGCTCGTCGACTACGCCGGCCGCTGCATCTACTTCCCGGACGATCCCGCCATGCCGAAGGGCAGCGACGTGTGCACCGGCAAGCTCGAATTCATGGCCGACGGCAGCTACAAGGGCTCCGGCACGTGCGATCAAACAATCCAGGGCGGCGACAAGAAAACCGTCTCCTGGGAAGAAGGCACGCACATGAAGGAGAAGGTCTACAAGAACACCGGCGGTACGGGCAAATACGCAGGTGCCACCGGCGGCGGCACGTACACGTCGGAGAACATCACTGACGCGACCATCGTCGGCCGCTACAAGGGCAAGGCGGAGTTGCCTTGAGGCGGGCGGAGAAGTCGCAGTGTAGCATTTTGAAGTGATTTTTCGAATTGATTTTTCTTGCAGCCGCGCGCTCAATTACCGGGCGCGCGGTTTTTCAATTGCGCTCACGCTCTAACTCGTCGAGCAGGGCTTTGGCCTCTTTGAGCAGTGACGTGCCGAAGCCTTCGGTGAACCAGTTGTAAATTGGTGAAAGAAGCTCATAGGCCTCGCGCCGCTTGCCCTGGTCGCGCCAGAGGCGGGCGATGTCCGTTGCTACAAGCAGTTCCGCAGACTTCGCGGATTGCCCACGCGCAATTTCCAGCGCATGTATGAAATAGGCTTCCGCGCCTGCAACATTTTGAACGTGCGGGGTCAGCGCAATCAATCCTGCATTCCGGTAAATATCCGGAATGCTCCAATCTTCGCCAGTACTCTCGGCAACTTCGATCGCCTCATCAATCAAACTTTTGGCCTTTTCAATTTGGTCTAGTCCCGCATAAGCCCTTGCCAAAAAACTCACGAAGTACGGAACTGCAATCGTAGCACCTGTGTTTCGCCAGGCTTTCAGACCGGCAGGGATGAGTCTGACGGCTTCAGGGTAGTCACCCGTCAAGGCCTTCAGAACGCCGCGATCTAGCGGCTCCATTGCGATCCAGAACGCGGCGTTTTTTTCGGCAGCGAGGCTGGCGAGCTCGTCGACGAGTTCGCTAGATCGATCGTAGTCTCCACAGAGTCTGTAAGTGACATCAGCATAGTGTAATGTATGCAGGAGGAAGGCTGCGTTACCGCTTTGGCGAGCTTCGACAAGGGCTTGCTCGGTATCCGCAATGGCTGCGTCAGGATATCCAAGCCACCATGTAGCCCAGGAGCGGTACACAAGTGCGTCGATCCCATTATCGTGGCCGCTTCGGCCAAAGAGCTCGTCCTGCGCGAGAGGATCGTAAAGCTCACGTGCGCGGGTCAGTTGCGCACGTGCTTCCGTGAAATCACCCGCCCAAAATAAGGAAGCGCCAGTCAGGAAGTGTCCTGTCATACGTGCGAGGGAAATTTCTTGTTCTTCCGCTTTCGCGAGATATTCTGCTGCGATCGCGAGCGATTTCTCCCGATCATAGGCCACCAATCGTATAACCCAAAAACCGCGGAGGATCATAAACGGAAGCATCTTGTCCGCGGGTGTCTCGCCAAGTCTTGCCGCCTGTTCTATCAGACTGTGCGCTTCCTCGAAGGCTGCGCACGTCTCCGGCGCCGAATAGCCCCTGAGGGCCATGAACACGTCCGCGCGGGCGGCCAGTAACTCGAGTTGGATGCGGCGCAATTCCGAAGTGCCGGGCAAGCTGGCAATCAGGTCCAACGCTCGTCCGAGGTGCGCCTGGGCTTCCATCATGGCGCTGCGCGCGAATGAATTGAACCCGGCCTTACCCCACAATTGTGCCCCCTTCTCGATCTGGCCGGCTTCGGTCGCGTGAAGCGCAAGAAGTTCAGGTTGATATTCGGCGATGTCGGCGAACTTGGTCTCCAGCGCCTCGAGGATGCGCGCGTGCAGAGCCCGCCGCAGCTCGCGCAAGAGCATGGAGTAGGCCGCGTCGCGGATGAGCGCGTGCTTGAAGAGGTAGGTCGCATCGGGCGGCTGGCCCTGGCGGAACAAGAGGCCCGAGGCGACGAGCCGGTCGAGCAGCGGTGCCAGCTCCGCCTCGCTTTCGCGCGCCACGCTCGCAAGCAGTGCATGCGAGAACGACCGGCCGATGGCGGCGCCGACATGGGCAATGCCCTTGGCGGCGCCGAGGCGATCCAGCCGCGCCATCAGCGAGGCATGCAGGCTCGCAGGCACCGCGTGGGCCTGTGACGGCGCCGCTGCAATCGTCTTGCGCGCCGCGCCCTCGCTCCCGGCTTCGAGCACCGCCTTTGTCATTTCTTCGAGGAACAGCGGAATGCCGTCCGAGCGGTCGACGATGTCGGCGATTACATCTGCCGAAAGCGGCTTGTTGCCCGCAAGACTCGCAACAATCTGCGCGGCCTCGCGGTTGCCAAGGCGGTTGAGATTGATAGTGGTCACGTGACTTTCGCCGATCCACGGCGCGTTGAACTCGGGCCGGTAGGTGATGACGAGCAGAACGGGCAGAGCCTTCAGTTTCTCGACCGTACGCCCGAAGGCCTCGTGGCTGGTCGGGTCGATCCAATGCGCATCTTCGAGGATCATCAAAACGGGCCCGTGTCCGGCGAGCGTCGCCACCTGCGCGATGAGCGCTTCCATGGTTTTGGCGCGGCGCTGCGCGGCATCGTAGTCGAGAGCCGGGTAGCGGTCTGTGGGCAGTGACAGCAAAGCGGCGATCAACGACTTGCCCTCAGGGTTGACGCGATTGGCGGTGAGCAGTTTTTCCAATTTGTCGAGCTTGGCTTCTACGCTGTCGCCATGTGCAAAGCCCGCCGCGCGCTCAAAGTGTCCGATGACGGGGTAGAAGGCGCTGTCGGTGTGCTGCGGCGAGCAGAAGTAGCGCAAGCGCACATGTGGTTCGGAGGCGATCTCCTCCATCAGCGCTGCCGTCAGCCGCGATTTGCCGATGCCGGGCTCGCCCGAGATCAGCACGACCTGGCCGTCGCCCGTCTTCGCCTTCGACCAGCGCTTCAGGAGAAGCTGCAGCTCATCCTCGCGGCCGGAGAACTCGGTCAGTACGGCGCCATGCATTGCCTCAAACCGGCTTTCGACCGCGCGCGGGTTCATGACCGTCCATGACCGCACCGGATGCTCGATGCCTTTGACGTGCCGGAGCCCCAGGTCCTCGAAATCGAAAAAGTCGCCGAGCATTTCGCGCGCTTCGTCCGCGATGACGACGCTGTTGGGCTCCGCGAGTGCCAACAGACGCGCTGCAAGGTTGGGCGTGTCGCCGACCATGTTGCGTTCGCTTGTGTCGCCCGAGCCGATCAGGTCGCCAACCACAACGAGGCCGGTCGCAATGCCGACGCGCGTCTTCAAGGGCTCGGCGGCTTTGATCGTGCTGACAGCTGGGACGAGTTCGAGTGCGGCGCGGACGGCCCGCTCGACGTCATCCTCGTGTGCCTGCGGATATCCGAAATAGACCAGCACGCCATCTCCGCGGAACCCGGCGACGAAGCCGTCGTAGGCGCGAACGATCTTCGTCACCGCTTCTTGATATGCGCGGATGACCGCGCGTAGGTCTTCGGGATCAAGCCGCCGCGACAGCCCCGTTGAATCCACGAGGTCGGAGAACAGAACTGTGACTTGCCGGCGTTCTGCCGATAGCGCTGCGTCCGTGGGAGCAGCTTGCCGCGAGGCGGCGACGGACTTGTCCAGCTCAGCAATCCAGCCAAGGATCTTGCGACGATCGCCAAGCGCAACGCCCAGCTCGCGCAAGTCCTGTTCAGTAAGCTGGACCAGAACACCAAGATCGATCTTCTGCTTGACGAAAAGCTCCGCATATTCGGACATGCCGCGCTCGGCGAGCCAGTCGTTGATATGTGTTTTCAGGGCCATGTGGCGCCTCAACCAATTTGAGCTTTCAATTCGTCGAGCAGGGCTTTGGTCTGCTTCATGTCAGTCCATTCGAAGCCTTCGGTGAACCAGTGGTAGACGGGGGCGAGGAGGTCGTAGGCCTCACGCGCTTTGCCTTGGTCTCGCCAGAGGCGGGCGAGCGCTAGGGAGAGGCGCAGCTCCATGCCTTTTGCGTCTCTCTCGCGGACGAAGCTCAGACCTTGATGAAGATAACTCTCAGCTCGTGCCGTGTCGGGCTCCGGCATGGCCAACGCGATTCTGGCGGCGAAGTCGTAAATCGTAATTGCTTCTGCATACATCTGCCCCGTTGTGCGGCTGATGGTCAGAGCCTTGTCAATTTGGCGCCAAGCCTCTTCGAAATCTCGACAATTAGCGTGCGCAAGAGCTAAGAACGAAAGTTGGTGAGGCCGGCCTAACATGCCTCCCATGGCATCCAAGCTATCGAGCCCATCCGTCAAAAGTTCAATGGCATCCTTTCCCCCTCCGACGAGCGCAAGATATGCGCCCTTCTGAATTAATCCCCATGCCTTCCAATATGCCGTATTGAACTTATCGGCCAAGGCAATGATCTCATCGACCAAAATCGCCGCAATAGCGTAGTCTTCCTCAAACGAAATACGAAACCAGGCCGTCCAAACCTGGGCGTGCAGCAACGTACTGGCATGACCGATTTCGCGCGCTTCTTCCAGTGCTGCATAAATTTCGGTTTTCGCCGTCGAAGGATAGCCAAGAATATTTAGCGCATAGGCACGAATAACTTTAGCGACTACTCTTTGGTCTTGAGTTGTTTCACGAGGGCGGAAATGGCCCACCTCATACAATTCAATAGTCCGGTCGAACTCTTCTTTGGCTTCCTTGAAATTACCCGCGAAGTAGTGTGAGTGGGCGAACAAATTGTGTGAAATCATCTTCTGAAACGAGTCGCCATGCTTGTGTGCGATATCATAGCATCGGGCAGCGAACATTCGCTCTTTGCTCTGATCGGCGGCGACAAGATACACGAGATATAAGCCCCAGAAGGAAGCGAAGGGTGGCCAAGGATCACTGATGGAATCGCCATGCGCTTCCATTTGGTGGATAAAATCCGCAAGCGATTCGTAGGCCGCTTTCGTCTCTGGTGCGGAATATCCCGCCACCTGAGATATTGCCGTCGCCAAGGGAACTTGCAGCGCGAGCTGCTCCTGCCGAACTTTCGCGGAGGTCGGCAGCGCGGCAAGCATCGATTGCGCGCGGTTTAGCTGGGCAATTCCCTCGGCCAATGCCGATTGCGTCACGGATCGGTCACCGGACTTACCCCAGAGATACGCAGCCTTTTCAATTTGCGCCGCTTCCGTCGCGTGATTGGCAAGGAGTTCCGGCTGCGTCTCGGCGATGTCAGGGAACCTCGTCTCCAGCGCCTCCAATATACGCGCATGCAGAGCTCGCCGCGGCTCGCGCAGCAGCATAGAGTAGGCAGCATCGCGGATGAGCGCGTGCTTGAAGAGATACGTGGCGTCGGGCGGCTGGCCCTGGCGGAACAATAGGCCCGAGGCGATGAGGCGATCGAGGTGAATGCGCAAGGTATCCGGGTCGTCGTTCGCAACCGCCGCCAGCAGCGCATGCGAGAACGATCGCCCAATCGCAGCCCCCACGTGAGCGATGCCCTTGGCCGGCCCAAGCCGGTCGAGGCGCGACATGAGAGAGGCGTGCAAGCTCGCGGGCACGGCGTGCGATTGCGACGGCGCCGCCGCGACGGTCTCGCGGGCCGCGCCCTCGCTCTCCGCTTCCAGCACCGCCTTGGTCATTTCTTCGAGGAACAGCGGAATGCCGTCGGAACGGTCCACGATGTCGGCAATTGTGTCGGCGGAAAGCGGCTTGTTGCCGGCAAGACTGGCCACAATTCGCGCGGCCTCGGCGTCGTCGAGCCGGTTGAGGTTTATAGTCGTGACGTGGCTGTCCCCGACCCAAGGCGCGTTGAACTCGGGGCGGTAGGTGATAACGAGCAGAATTGGCAAGTCCTTGAGCTTCTCAACCATACGCCCAAAGGCCTCCAAGCTCGTCGGATCGATCCAGTGCGCGTCTTCGAGGATCATCAACACGGGACCGCGACTGCACAGCGTCACGACCTGAGCATGAAGCGCCTCCATCGTCTTCGCCCGGCGCTGCGCGGCATCGTAGTCGAGCGCCGGATAGCGATCGGTTGGCAGCGACAGCAGCGCCGCGATAAGAGCCTTGCCTTCGGGGTTCACGGCATTGGCGTTTAGAAGTTTTTCGAGCTTGTCGAGTTTCGCTTCGGGGCCGTCGCCATGCGCAAAGCCGGCCGCCCGCTCGAGGTGCCCGATAACCGGATAGAACGCGCTGTCGGTGTGCTGCGGGGAGCAGAAGTAGCGCAACCGGGCGTGCGGCTCGCCCGCGATTTCCTCCATCAGCGCGGCGGTGAGGCGCGACTTGCCGATGCCGGGCTCGCCCGAGATCAGTACGACCTGCCCGTCGCCACCCTTGGCCTTCGACCAGCGTTTCTTGAGCAGGCTCAGTTCGTCGTCACGGCCGGTAAGTTCGGTGACGCCCGCGCTGTGGAGCGCGTCGTAACGGCTTTCGACAGCGTGTGGCTGCAAGACCGACCATGTTCGAACCGGCTCCTCGATACCCTTGACTCTTCTCAAGCCCAAGTCGGTGAACTCATAGAGATCGCCAAGCAGGCGCCGCGTGGCGTCGGCGATGACGACGGTATCGGGCTCGGCGAGTGCGAGAATGCGCGCGGCGAGGTTTGGTGTCTCGCCGAGAATGTCGCGCTCCTGCGTGTCGCCCGCCCGGATCAGATCGCCGACCACGACAAGGCCCGTCGCAATACCAACTCTGATCTTCAAAGCGGCCGTGCATGGAAGCGCGCGCACGGCCTCGACCAATTCGAGACCGGCGCGAACGGCGCGCTCGGCGTCGTCCTCGTGAGCATTCGGATATCCGAAATAGACGAGGACGCCGTCACCGCGGAAGCCTGCGACAAGGCCGTCGAGCCGCCTGACCGTCTTGGTGACCGCATCCTGATAGGAGCGGATGAGCGCGCGCAGATCTTCGGGATCGATTGATCTCGAAAGCGCCGTCGAGTCGACCAAGTCGGAGAAAAGTACCGTGACCTGACGACGCTCGCCGAGGTTCGATTGGGGTTGCGCTGATCCCGCTATGCCGTCGTTTTCCGGCGCAACGCTGGCGCGCTTCAGACCCGCGGCCCAGGCGAGAAGTTTCCTGCGATCGCCAAGCAGAACGCCGAGGTCTTTCAAGTCCTGATCCGTGAGATCGGGCAGGATCGCGAGATCGACGTTTTGCGCCGCGAACGCATCCGCGTAGTGCGCCATTCCGCGTTCGTTGAGCCAATCCCGTATCTGCTGCTGCATGGCAGCCTCATGTCTTTAGGCTTTGGCAGGCTCTCCGCTTACTGGCACAGCGGCAGGCTGCTCGTACAGCCACCGTACCGCGCCGGCGGCAAGCAGCGCACCCGCGAACTCGGCCACGATGAGCGCCGGCACATCCGCGCGGGCGATACCGTCAAAGGTGGCGGTGAGCATGCGCCCGATGACGACGGCGGGATTGAGCGAGGCCGTGAACCAGAAGGCCGCGATGACGTAGAGCGAGACGGCGCCCGCGACGCGGTCCGGCGTGCTGCGCAAGAGCGACAGAATCGTGAAAAACAGCGTGAACGTGGCAAGACCCTCGGCGAGCCAGAGATTGGGAACAAGGGGTACGGCGGCGGAGGATTGCACGATGGGCATGCCGTACATGAGGTGCACGAGCGACACGCCCGCGACCGCGCCGGCGACTTGCGCAATCATGTAGGCAATAGCGTCACTTGTGCTTATCCAGCCGGCAAGCCGCGCGACGAGCGTCATGGCCGGATTGAACATCGCCGAGACGGGCGCGAGCGCGGAAAGGATGGCGTAGACCGCGGCGCCGGTTGCGATGCTGTTGCCGAGCAGCGCCGCGGCGTAGTGCTCGCCCGCGAGCTTGGCGGCCATGACGCCCGAGCCGACAAAGACGGAGACTATAAGTGCCGTGCCGATGAACTCGGCGGCGAGACGGCGGGAGAGCGGGATGGGGTTCATGGCAATTGTCCTTTTGCTGCAATCCAGTGAAATGAAATCGGTTGGCTCTTGACCTCGCGCCGGTTCGAAACTCACCGCACGACGAAGACGTCGTACATAACGTAGCCTTCCTCCTTGCTCATTCGCCCTTCGACGAACTTGTTGATGAGCTGCACGCGATTGAGGTAGCCGAACTTTTTCGAAGCGGTTTGGATCGTCGGCGCGGTGACGAAGTAGGGCACATCCTCGTGCGTGTACTTATCGCCGCCCATCACTTTGGCGAGGCTGGCCTCGGTGTGTTCAATCATTCCGTTGTACGTGAGGTAAAGGAGGTCGCCTTCGTCCGTCTTGATCGTGGCGCGGACGTCTAAGCGGAACGCACCGGAGGGCATGAGGCGCAGCCAATCGCCGCCGGGCGGAATGAAGGTGCCGTTGATGGTTGGCCCCTTGGCCCAGCCGCCCGGCAAGACGTTGATGATGTAGAGCGTGTCGTCGATCTTGTAGGCGGGCTCGAGCAGTGCCTTGTAGGTCATCAAATATTCGAGTTTTGGTTCGGTGGTCTGCGCCTGCGAGGGGGCAAGCCAGGCGCAGCACAGAAGTGCGAACGATGCGAAAGTGATACGAGCAGCGGCGGCAATGACTTTGAACATCTGACTCTCCTGTCTTGCACGAGAGGTGCGCACGGCCCGGCGCCTTGAAATGGTTCGGCGCCGTCATTCAGAGCATGGGAAGCAAAAGTAATATGTGACTCCGGATACAAATCCTGGTCGCGTCCGTCAAGGTGGTGTAATTTCGGCTGTGGCCGTGGGCCATCGTCAGGCGGCTTTGGCGGTGATGTGTAGGGGCTGATTTTCCTCCTCGATCATGGGTTGGTTGAGTTCGGCCATGCCTTCGATCTGCATGT
>CAUJJN010000422.1 GCA_963204905.1 Pseudomonadota bacterium | reverse complement strand
GGGATGCCGATACCGAGGTTGACGTAGAAGCCGTCGCGCAATTCCTTCGCTGCGCGGGCGGCCATCTGTTCGCGGGTCCATGCCATCGCTCTCTCCTACAATCCTGAACCGTTACGCCGGGCGCTTGCGGGTGGTGCGCTGTTCGATGCGCTTCTTGTTGGTGCCCACCTCGATGACGCGCTGCACGAAGATGCCTGGCGTATGAATATGATCGGGATCAATCTCGCCGGCCGGCACCAGATGCTCGACTTCAGCGACGGTGATCTTGGCGGCGGTCGCCATCATCGGGTTAAAGTTGCGCGCGGTCTTGCGGTAGACGAGGTTGCCGGCCGTATCGCCCTTCCAGGCATGGACGATCGCCAGATCGGCGAACAGGCCGCGCTCCATCAGATACTTCTGGCCGTCGAATTCCTTCACTTCCTTGCCTTCGGCGATCAGCGTGCCGACGCCGGTCTTGGTGTAGAAGGCCGGGATACCAGCACCACCAGCGCGGATGCGTTCGGCCAGCGTCCCCTGCGGGCAAAACTCCAGTTCCAGCTCGCCGGCAAGGAACTGCTGCGCGAAAAGCTTATTTTCCCCCACATAGGACGAAATCATCTTCTTGATCTGCCGTGTCTCCAACAGGCGGCTGAGCCCGATGCCGTCAACACCGGCATTGTTGGACACCACGGTCAGGTCCTTGACGCCGGATTCGCGCAGCGCATCCGACAGCGTCTCGGCGATGCCGCACAGGCCGAAGCCGCCGGACATCAACATCATGCCGTCTTTGAGAATGCCTTCGAATGCCGATTTGGCGTCGGGATAAACCTTGTTCATGGGATACGACCTGATCGAGGAAAGACGCGGGAAATTGGGCGTGCCAGGGTGGCTAACGTCAAATTCTGGTTGTATTAGGCGAAATGGCCGCGACACGTCAATTGCGGACAATCGGCTCTCGGCGTCGCACCGGCGGCCTTGAAAGCGTCAAGAAAACCCATCAAGTTGCGCGAGATCGTGCCCCCGGGGGAAAACCGGCGCCACTCTCAAACATCAACCGATCCGAGTAGGCCATTGACCGTCGCCCAAGGAATGAAGCGCTTGGGGTTGCCAATTGCGGCGATCCTTGGCGTCGTGCTGGCCGCCTTGGCCAGTATGTCCTTGCTGCTCGATCGGAACGCCTTGCGCCAGGCCGTCGAGACACAGATTCGGGCCGTCACCGGCCTCAACCTGGTGATCAACGGCGACATCGACGTCACCGTGTTCCCCCAGAGCCGCGTGGTCTTCCACAATGTCGGGTTGAAGGGTGGCGGCGCGGCCGATGCGGCGCTCAGCGTTGATACGATGGTGGCGAACCTGCGGATGCTGCCGCTTCTGATGCAAAGATTCCAGATCGCGGACGTCATTCTCGCACGACCGCAGATCCGGGTGGTGCGTGACGCCGACGGCAGCAGCAACTGGACGCCGTTCATCGACACCCTGAGCCGCACCATCAAACCGGATGCCGAAAGTCCGTTGTCATTCTCCGAGATCCGCATCCAGGATGGTCAGCTGACCTACACCGATGCGGCCGAGCAGAGCGAAACCATCGGAGACATCAACCTTTCGCTGGCATGGCCGTCGATTTCTCGTTCGTTCGCCGCCACCGGGCAATTCGACTGGCGTGGCGCGCGCGTCGACGGCAGCATCAGCATCAACGACTTCATCGCCGCGCTGTCCGGCGAACGATCCGGATTGAAGATCCGCATCGCCGCACCATCCCTGAAGCTCGCATTCGACGGCGCCGTCGCCAACAAGGCCAGTCTGATGATGGACGGCACGCTGACAGCGGATAGCGGCTCGCTGCGCAATGCGCTGCGCTGGGTCGGGCAGACGCCGCCGGGGCGTGGCGGGTTCGGGCGTTTCGCGCTCAAGGCACGCGCGAACCTGGTCGGTCCGTCGCTGGCGCTCACCAACGTCAACGTCGAGCTCGACGGCAACGCCGCCGAAGGCGTCATGACCTACAGCAATATTGGGCGCCAGACCCTGCAAGCGACGCTGGCCGCCGGCACCCTCGATTTCACCCCCTACGTCAGCACGTTCCGTTGGCTGGCTTCCGGCGCGCGCGACTGGAACCGCCAGTTATTTGACCTCAGTGCGTTGACAGCGACCGATCTCGATATCCGCCTGTCCGCGGCGAAGGTTACGGTCGGCTCATCCCGGCTCGGCCGCACAGCGCTCGGCGCCAACCTGCGCAACGGCACGCTGGCGCTCAGCGTGGCGGAAGCCCAGGTCTTCGGCGGCATCGCCAAGGGATCGTTCGGGATTTCGCGCGACGATGTCGCAGCGGATATCAAGGCCCAGTTTCAACTGATGGATATCGACCTGCAAAGCAGCGCCACCGAATTGTTCGGCACCAGCAAGCTTTCCGGTCGCGGCAACCTCAGCATCACGTTGGGTGCGACAGGCTCAAGCCCGTTCGGCCTTGCCCAGACGCTGGCCGGGAGCGCGACGCTGATCGGACACGATGGCGCCATCAGCGGGTTCAACATCGAGCAGCTATTGAAGCGGCTTGAGCGACAACCGCTTTCGGGCGGTGGGAAATTCCGCAGCGGCCAGACGCCATTCGAAACCCTGAAAGTCGCCATCCAGTTCAACGACGGTGTGGCGACGGCCGACGACATCCAGATCAACGGCCCCAACGTCAATCTGACCTTGAGCGGCACCGCATCCGTGCCGTCACGCGAATTCGATCTCAAAGGTGTCGCCAGTCTCGTCTCCACGTCGGCTGACGCCTCCAAATTCGAACTGCCGTTCGTGGTTCAAGGCCCTTGGGACGATCCGCTGATCTTCCCCGACCCGGCCAGCCTGATCCGTCGTTCACCCGCGTCGGCTCCTTTGCTCGATGCCGTGAAAGACCGCCGTACCCGGGACGCTGTCCGGTCCGTTCTGGAGCGGATCACCGGGCAGAAACCTGCGGCGACACCGCCCGCCACGGAAGCGGGTGCATCGGCCCCGGCGAAATCCAACTAGACCCAGTCGTCATTGCGATAAGCGTCCGCGACGAAGCAATCCGGTTTTTGCCCGGTGGCTTTCTGGATTGTCTCGCTCGCAAATAACGCGACGCCTCACATCGGCGCGGCATTCCCGCCACGCCTGCTCGAGAGCTTCGCCGCCAGCGATGCCGTGACGATAGCGAGCGTAACCGCCCCGATGATCAACGCGCAGATCGCATTGATCTCCGGCTTCACGCCCAGCCGCACCTCGGAGTAGATCCGGATCGGCAAGGTCGCCGACCCGGGCCCCGTGGTGAAGCTGGCGATCACCAGATCGTCCAGCGAGAGCGTAAAGGCGAGCATCCAGCCAGCGGCAATCGCGGGCGCGATCAACGGCAATGTCACCGCGACGAAGGCCCTCACCGGGCCGCAGCCGAGATCCATCGCCGCTTCTTCAAGACTGCGATCGATGCTTCCAAGCCGCGATTGCACGATCACCGCGACGAAGCACATCGTCAGTGTGGTGTGGGCGATGGTCACGGTCCAGAAGCCCCGCTCCGCCCCTAGAGCAACGAACAGCAGCAACAGCGACAGGCCGGTGATCACTTCCGGCATCACCAGCGGCGCGTACAACATGCCCGAAAACAGCGCGCGTCCCTTGAAGCGCTCGCCGCGCGCCAGCGCCAGCGCCGCCAATGTGCCGAGCGCCGCCGCCAGCGTCGCCGAGACCGCCGCCACACGCAGGCTGGTGGCTGCCGCCGCCAGCATCGCCTCGTCATTGAAGAACGCCGTGTACCAGCGCAACGACCAGCCGCCCCACACGGTCACCAGTTGCGAGGCATTGAACGAATAGATCACCAAAATTACGATCGGCAGATACAGAAAAGCCAATCCCAGCGCCAGGGAGGCAATATTGAAGCGCGACATCGCGGCAAAGCGGCGGCCGCTCATGACCGCACCATCTGGCGGCGCTGAAACCGATCATAGATCACGAGCGGCAACAGAAGGATGGCCAACAGCATCACCGCTGTCGCCGCGGCGACAGGCCAATCGCGATTGGTGAAGAACTCCAGCCACAGTGTCTGACCGATCATCAGCGAATCCGATCCGGCCAGCAGATCGGGTATCACGAACTCGCCGACCAGCGGGATGAAGCACAAGAGAGCGCCCGCGCCCACGCCAGGCAACGACAGCGGCAATGTCACGCGCCAGAAGCTCTGCAAGGGAGAACTGCCGAGATCGGCGGCGGCTTCGAGCAGAGCCGGATCAAGTTTCGACAATGTCGCATAGAGCGGCAAGATCATGAACGGCAAATAGGAATAGACCATGCCGATATACATCGCCGTGTCGGTCGACAGCCACACCACCGGCCCGGACACGATGCGCAGCGCCAAAAGGATCTGATTGAGCAGACCGTCATGCTGCAGGATATTGATCCAGGCATAGACGCGGATCAGGAACGAGGTCCAGAACGGTACGATCACCAACATCATCGCCAATGGCTGCCAGCGCCGCGGCAGACGCGACATCGCATAGGCAATCGGGTAACCGATCAACAGCAGCAGCCCGGTCGCGATCGCGGCCACCGTCAGGCTGCGCAGACCCGCCTGCAAGTAGAGACTGTCCGTGAGCAGCAGACGGAAATTGTCGAACGACAGCGCCGAGGCGGCTGTGAGCAATGCCTGCCAGCCGGCGCTGAAATCGAACACCGGAAGATAGGGCGGCTGGGCGTTGGCCACCTGCGACAGACTGAGTTTCAACACGAACCCGAATGGCACCAGGAAGAACAGCACCATCCAGCCGTAGGGCGCGATGGCGGCAAGACGCGCCGGCCGCGTGAAAATGTTGCGCGCGCTCATCTCAGCGGTCCAGAACGACGCAATCGTCGGGGGCGAACCACACCGTCACACGTTGTCCGACCGCATAAGCATCGGCGCTGACACGCGCGGCATTGGCCATCGACGCGCGGAGTTTCGCGCCGCCCTCCAGCGCAATCACGTAGGACGAAGCGCTCCCGAGATAGCTGACATCCGAGATCGTGCCTTCGAGCCGATTGATCGTGCCGGCACCCGAATGATTGGCCGGCGCGCGTTGCGACAGCCTGATCTTTTCCGGGCGGATCGCGACGCAGACATCGATCGCATCGCCGAGATCGCGCGGCGCAAGCGTTGTGACCGCGCCCGCGCCTTGGGTTTCCACGCGCAAACGACCAGCTTCGCGTGTCACGATCCGCCCCTCGAGAATGTTGACGTCGCCGACAAATTCCGCGACCCAGCGCGAGCGAGGCTCCTCGTAGAGGAGCCGCGGCGTCGCGACCTGCGCGAGCCGCCCCGCATTCATCACGCCGATCCGATCCGCCAACGTCATCGCCTCGTCCTGGTCGTGGGTCACGACGATAAAAGTCAGACCAAGTTTGCGCTGCAAAGCCAACAACTCGCGTTGAGTGCTGTCACGCAGTTTCTTGTCGAGGGCCGCCAGCGGTTCGTCGAGCAGCAGCAGTTGCGGCCGCCTCGCCACGGCCCGTGCCAGCGCCACGCGCTGGCGCTGGCCGCCAGACAACTGGTCAGGACGTCGTTTCTCAAGTCCTTCGAGGCGGACTAACGCCAAAAGCTCAGCCACCCGTGAAGCGATTTCGGCGCGCGACATGCCCGCACGACGCAAACCGAAGGCGATGTTGTCACGGACGTTCAGGTGCGGGAATAGCGCGTAGTTCTGGAACATCATGTTGACCGGGCGCTGATGCGGCGGCGTCCGCACGACATCGTCACCATGCAGCAGGATTTTCCCGGAATCCGGAGTCTCGAAGCCAGCAAGCATGCGCAGCAACGTCGTCTTGCCGCAACCGCTTGGCCCCAACAGGGCAAAGAACTCGCCGGCTTTGATATCGAGCGATACGCCGTCGACGGCCGTGAAGCCGCCAAACCGCTTTTCGACCGCATCGATACGAAGCAACGGCAACGCTGTGCCCGCACTCGCCTGTTTTGCCGTTTCCGAAAGTGCCCCCACCCTCACCCCCGATGATGCCGCGATCGCCATCATGTCGAAAAACCCGCCCGCCGAAATCCCGGCATGGATGAATTTCGAAGTCATGATGTAGCTGGGGACGCCCGCAGGCTCAACCGCCACGCGACAAAACGCAGCGGGCGGCGGAATTCCGGGTGGCTCAGCCGACCTTCCGGCTGACGACGGAGAGGCGCGGGACGGGACGCCCGACCAGCGCGGCATATTGCTCGATGGGCGCGGGCTTGCCGATGAAGAAGCCTTGAATCACGTCGCAGGCCTCATCCGCCAGGAAGCCCAGTTGCTCGTAGGTTTCGACCCCTTCGGCGACAATCGACATGTGCAGCCCGTGACCCAGGCCGATCACGGCGCGAATGATCGCCGCGGATTGCGGCATGTGGCCGAGATTCATTACGAATGCCCGGTCGACCTTGATCTTGTCGAACGGAAATGCCTGCAAATAGGTCAGCGAGGAATAACCGCTGCCGAAATCATCCATCGAAATACGCACGCCGAGAGCCTTCAGCCGGCGCAGCAGGCCAAGTCCGCGATCGAAATCCTCGATCAGCACGCCCTCGGTAATTTCCAGTTCGAGCCGGCCCGGCGCGAGGCCGGTTTCCAGCAAGACCGCATGCAGGAAGTTGACCAAATCGGTATGCATGAACTGCGCCGGCGACAGGTTCACCGCGATCTGCAACGGTTTGGGCCACGACGCGGCCTCTCGGCAAGCCTCGCGCAGAATCCATTGCCCCATCTCGACGATCAGACCGCTTTCTTCCGCCAATGGAATGAAATCACCCGGCGGGACATCGCCGCGCGTCGGATGTTTCCAGCGGGCGAGCGCCTCGAAGCCAACGGTTTCGCGACCCGCTTCGTCACGACAAGCGCGGGCCTGCGGTTGATAGTGTAATGACAGTTCGCCATTGCGAATGGCCATCGACAGATCCTGATGCAGGATCCTCCGGTCGCGAATCTGACGGTCCATCTGCGGTTCATAGATATTGATCGAGCCGCGTGACCGCGCCTTCGCCCGGAACAGCGCCGCGCCGGCGTTCGCAAGCAGCGAGGCTGCGTCAGTGCCGTTGGTCGGATAAATGGCGATACCGGTGGTCACGCCGGTCCGAACCGATTTGGCATCGATCTGAAATTCGTCCGCCATCGATTCAACCAGACGATTGGCCACCTTCAAGGCGACTTCGGGCTGCGGCCCATCAACGATCAGCCCGAATTCATCCCCGCTCAAGCGGGCAACGACGCCACCGCTTGCCGCCTGCTGCATCCGCCGCGCGACCTCGACCAGCAGCTTGTCACCGACGGCATGGCCGAACACATCGTTGACTTCCTTGAGACCGTCGAGATCGACCGACAGGACGGCGAACTTCTCATCCGTTCCATCGCAGGCCTCGATCATCTGGGTCAACGCCTGGAGGAACGCCGAGCGGTTCGGCAAATCCGTCAACCCGTCGTGGTACGCCATGTGCGCCATCCGCGCCTCGGTCTGGCGCCGATCGGTGACATCTTCGTGGGTCTTGATCAGATATTGCGGGCTGCCAGCCTCGTCGGCAACCGTGACACGCCGGGTCAGAAACAGCCGCAATCCATCCTTGGTGCTGATCGGATGCTCCTCGGTCTGCATCCCGCCCTTCTTGATCACCGCATTGTCGCGGCTGATAATGACCGATGCTTCCCGCGGATTGAACAACTCCGACGAGGTCAGACCGGTCACCTCCTCACGGCGACGGTTCAGAATGATCTCGGCGCGACGGTTCGCGAGGAGGTAGCGTCGGTCGCGGATATTCTCGACCGTGACCGCGATTGGAATATGATCCACCACCAGTTCAAAGAATGCCTTGGCATTCTCCAACTGTTGGGAGAGCGAGACGCGCTCCGTCACGTCATCGAACAGTGCGACCAAGAACTCCGGATGATTGTCCTGATTGCGGACGAGAACACGATTGCTCGCGAGAACGCACGCTTTGCCATTACGCTGAACATGCATATCGCTCCTGGTTCGCCCCTTCGGCGACTCCATGGTCTTGCGGTCGGCCGCCTCGATCGCTTCAGCCGTTCCAGCCGAGAAGATCTCGTCGGCACGCTTCCCGACAATTTGCTGCCGCGTAAAACCGATAAATCGCTCAAAGGCCCGATTGACGAAGATATAACGGCCATCCTCGATGTTCTTCGCGGCGATGCAAACCGGAACGTTGTCGATGACCGATTCAAGAAAGCTGTTGGCGGAAGCCAACTGCTTGGCCAGATTGCGTTGCTCCGTACAGTCTTCATGCGTTGCGACAGCGCCGCCACCCGGCAGCACATAGCGCTTCACCAGAATCGAACGACCATTGACCAATTCAAGCACTAATCCATTGGTTTCGACCGGATGGGGCGGATGCGCGCCTGCGATTTCCGGAATTCCGCGGCTTCGGCGCAATGTGAACAGCTCGCGCCCGGTGAGACCGGTCGAAACATCGGCGCGCGCAAGGCCGTAGATTTCCAAATACCTGTCGTTGCAAAAGACCACCCTGTCGTGCCGGTCGACGATCACGACGCCATGATTGAGCGTATCCAGAGCTGTCGTCACGAGGGCGGTCTCGCGCGAAAAGGCACGCTTGACGCCGTTCAGCGCCGCGACCGCCCAGAGAGCTACGGCGATCATGAAGGCAAGTACGACCGCGGCTCCAATGACGAACTGCCACAGCAGTATCGGATCCGTCGTCTCGAACGAGGCGGTCTGTTCAAAGTTAGCAGGCAACGCCGATGCTGCCGCGAATGGCATCACCGTCATCAGTACAAACGCGACGCTCCAAGCAGGATTCGTTCCGTTGCCGCCTGCCTGCCACTTCTTGCCAGCCATCATTCACCTGCGGATATCGCACGCAGTATCTGGCTGCTTCGATTTGCATCCGGTAAACGAGTAGCGCTAGGCCCTCATCATTTGGCTCAAATTTGGGCAAATGCGACGACATGATTAATGGTTTCCTAAGACGGCTTCGATTGAGTTTCGAAACTTCCTGATCGGGCCTCAGAATTTGGATCGCCGAACTTCCATTGCACACGTGAAAGAGACGAAGGCCGATGGATCAAGTCGACTGCATTGTTGCCGGAGCGGGCGTCGTCGGTCTGGCAATCGCCAGACGGCTGGCGCGATCCGGCCGCGAGGTTATCGTGCTGGAAGAAGCGGAAGCAATCGGCACCGGCACATCGTCGCGTAACAGCGAGGTCATCCACGCCGGCATCTACTATGCCGCCGGCAGCATGATGGCCCGGATGTGCGTCAGCGGCAAAGCGGCGCTGTATGATTATAGTAGGGATCACCACGTTCCACATCGCAATTTCGGCAAGCTGATCGTGGCGACACGACCGGACGAGGTCGACAAGTTGCAATCGATCAAGGCACGAGCCGAAGCCAATGGCGTCGGCGATCTGCAATTGCTCAGCGACAAGGCGGCTTGCACGCTCGAACCGGCTCTGAATTGCGAAGCGGCGCTGCTCTCGCCTTCGACGGGGATCGTCGACAGCCACGCCCTGATGCTGTCGCTGCGCGGCGAGGCCGAAGCCGCCGGCGCCGTCTTTGCGTTTCATGCTCCACTGCTGCAAGCGCGCGTTCGCGGTAGCGGCATCGAAATTGATGTCGGCGGCGAAGCGCCGATGTCACTGAAATGCCGACTGCTGATCAACGCCGCCGGACTGGCCGCAACAACGTTAGCACGGCGGATCGACGGAATGCCCCTCGATCGAATTCCGCCGGCCTATCTTGCCAAGGGCAACTATTTCAGTTGCAGCGCCCGTTCGCCGTTCTCGCACTTGATCTATCCGGTGCCAGAACCCGGCGGACTCGGGGTTCACCTGACACTTGATCTCGCCGGGCAAGCCAAGTTCGGGCCGGATGTCGAATGGATCGACAGTGTCGACTACGTCGTCGATCCGCAGCGCGCGAACAGATTCTATCCAGCCATTCGACGCTATTGGCCCGGGCTCCCCGATGGCGCGCTGATGCCCGGCTATGCCGGCATACGTCCCAAGATCGTTCCGCCCGCCGTAGCAGTGCAGGACTTCGTGATTCAGGGACCGCGTGAGCATGGCGTGACAGGGCTCATCAATCTGTTCGGGATCGAGTCGCCCGGATTGACATCTTGCCTGGCGATCGCGGATCACGTCGCGGATCTGACGCAGGCTTGACGTCAATCACCAACGATCCATGCGTTCGCTTGCTCGCGGACGCCGCTCACTCAATCGAGGCGCAGCAACCCGCCGCAACAACCACTTCGAACGACCCGAAGCTTTGAGCCGGCTCGCGCGATTCCGCTTCCGATTTCTTCAGAAGCGGATCTCGCGCGCCACGCTCAGTGCAGGGTCGCGCCGGCGGTTTGCCGGAGCTTTTCGATTTCATCCTTGAGCAGCAGTTTTTTGCGTTTGAGTTCGACAATGCGAAGATCGTCGGTAGACAAATGCCTAAGAGCCTCGTGCAATTCACTCTCGAGAACGCGGTGTTTCCGTTCCAGTTCAACGAGATGCGACTGAACCGCCATATATAACCTCCTCGGGCTGGGATGAATCTCAAACGCGATTTGGATGATGAAGTCTACATGACATGGGAAATCTGTCGATAGATATAAGGTCGCGGATTTCAGTTTC
>CAUJJN010000421.1 GCA_963204905.1 Pseudomonadota bacterium | reverse complement strand
GGATTCGGTTTTCTCGGGCGAAGTTGCGTTCATCTGCCGTTCCTTTTCGCGTGACGCGAGCGCGGATGTCCCCCGCACGATGACAGGCCATCAATACAGCCGATCTTGTCGGGATCGGGGCCGATCTGGGGCAATGAATCGCCTATTTACCGTTAAAACTGGGTTAAATCGTGCAAGCCGCTCCAGCGGCCGGTGCCTGTGGTGGCTCCGGCATGGTTGGCCGACGGTGCGCCCCTCTCGCTTGTTGCCAGCGGTCAGGCGATCTTCGGCAAATGGATCGGCGCGCCCAGCGCCTGTTCGATCAGGTCGAAGGTGTCGATCAGCACCCGCATGCTGCGCAGGCGACCGGCCCTGAAGTGGGCAAAGTTGGCGGTCCGCAGGCTGATAGGCCGGTTGGAGTCGAGCGCGGTGAGCGAGTACCGCATCATCGATGCTGCGGTATCCTCGCTCAATATGATGGATTCACGATCGAAACGGTGCACCCGGACATTTTCCGCGATTTGCCGGCAGACGTCGAGGACGGCGGCCTTGCCCCGGCGCGCACCGAGGAACGTAAACATGTCGACAGGGCCGTAGATGGTCCATTCGACGTCGTCATCAATCAGAGCTTCGAGATCAGAAGGTTGGCGTTCATTAACGGCGCGAAGCATCGCGCGCGAAAAACGCCAGAGACTGTGTTCGGTCATGGCGGAGTAATCCAGCAATTTGGAGTGCAATAGGAAAGCCAGCCGACAACCGCCACCGAAATGGCGTCCGAACGGCTGGCTCCTTCATTTGCGTGTGCAGATACTCCGGAAAGCGGAAAATACAATGTCTGATATTGCAGTGCATAATTGCAGGATTGCGTGTCCTGCGCCCGCGATACAATCGGGTCCGCAGCCGGTCAGGTGAACGCGGGGAATCAGCGCTCCATGGCGCCACGCACGCCGGCGGCGAATTCGTCGGCGAGATCCTGGCCGAGCACTTGCTGGACGAGATCGAACGAATCGAAGAAGGCGCGGTGCTCGAGGATGTGTCCGTCGCGAAGGGTGAAGAAGGCGGCTTCGGTGAACTGAACCACACGTCCGTCATTGCGCTTGGTGAGGGCGCAACGTGTCATGGTGGCGACCTTGCTGTCCTCTGCGGCGATAAAGATGACCTCGTGTTTTCGCATCACATAGCGCTGCTGCTGGATCGCGATGGCTTCGGCGACCCAGGCCTTGCCGTGCTTGTGGCCGAGGTGGGGAAAAAGATCGACCGGCGCGTACGTGATGGTGTCGATGTTGTCGTCGCAACAGGCCATCGCCGCCGCGACATCGCCGGCATAGAACGCCTGAAGGAAATCAAGGACGCATTGCCTGTTGCCGTTGCTTTCCATGCAGGCTCCCTTGGTCGCTCCATGGACGATATTGCCGCCGGAAATGGGCTTGGTGCAAGCGTTAGGAGTGCGGAAGGTTGTCGTTGTCTTGACGATCCACTTGCAAAACGCGCGTGATACGCGCATCGCATTTTTGCAGTGCAGCGCGATCAGGCATCATGCCTTGGCTTTGCTTTTCGTCTTTGGGATTGATTTTTCAGCTTTCGGCTTCGTGGGCGCGATCTTTGGCGTCATCACCGCGTCGTTGGCCTTCCGCATCGCGCGCGCGTAGCTGTCGGCGGCGTTATCGGCCGACATTTGCAAGCGCCGCGCCGCCGCTGTGCCTTCCTCCATCGCGTGCTTGGCCATCTGGCGATAGCGCTGCTTCGCGGCGGCATCCTTCGTCTTGCCGGCGAGCGCGAGATAGCGGTCGCGTCCCGCCTTCGCGGCCGCCGTCAAGCTCTTGTGCTGTTGCTTCGCCAGCTTGCGGATGATTGCGTCCAGATCGGTGCCCGCCATCGATGGTGTCCTTGCCTGCGTCTTGGATCAGTTATGCGATCCCGTAGCAGGCGGACAGGGGCAGTGGCAATCTCGGCGCGGCTTGAGTCCTGTCAATCGCCGTACCCGAGGGTCCATTCGGTCAGCGTCGGTTTTGCCGACAGCAGGATCGCATTGTCTGAGCGAATCTGCTTATCGCCGATGATCGATCGAAAAGCTTTGCCGGAGATGTCGATGCCCGGCGAGAAGCGCAGCATGGCGCCGCAGCCGCCGGGCACGGTGGCGAGCTTGCCTTTGAGGTCTACGACGTACCCGCCGTAGTCCCATTCAAAACCGTTGATCTTGAACGGCCCGCCGTTGCGCTGCACGATCTCCGACAACGTCACGCCGGTCTGGATTCCCTCCGGACCGGCCCATGCCGACGGCGATTTCACGATGATGCTGGCCGGCTTCGCCTTGGCCTTCTCGTCGTTCCACATGACGGCGATGCGGCGCTTGGGATCTTTCGCGAACAGCACCGTGGCCTGCTCGGTCGAACCTTCCGCGCCGTCGATCGTTTCGTCCGTCACGTTGGCCGCGCCGAACGCCGCTACCAGTTTTGCGCGAGAGGAATCCTTCGCGAACGGCCCGCTACAGGCGATCGTTTGCGGTGTGGCTTGCTGTGCAGTGGCGACGGTGGGGAGAAGGGCAATGGTTGACGCGAGAAGCAATGATCGGATCATGATGCACATCGGATGAATGTCGAAATGAGACAAGGCGGGAAACACGGACGTCATCGTTTGTCGCGGTGGAAAGCGAAAGGTTCGATGGCGATACCATCCGGCTTTCACACGATTTTTGCCCCACGTCATTTTGCCTGTCGATAACCCTTCCCGTTGTTACCGCTTCTTCCATCCGCCGCGTCGTCCCGGCGCGCCGGCGGTGGAGCGTGGCGAGGGGCTGTTCTTGATGACGCCGCCGAACTCCTGGCCACCTTCGCGCATCGATTTCGGTTTGTAGATGCGGCTCTCTGTGCCGGGACCCATTTCGTCCAGCGTCGGCTTGCGCGGACGCGCGACGGTCTTTCGGGCCGGCTTCACTTCGTGCCAGGTGGCGATGCCCATTTCATCGAGCGAGGGTTTGTGGACCCGTGACTTGCCTGACGGTTTGCCCTGGGCGGCTTTATCCAGCTTGGCGGGCAGATTCGCCGCGTCGCCGTATTTCTTCGCGCCGGCATAACTGCCCGCCTTCGCCGCGACGCCGCGCTGTTTGATGGTGGGGTCGTCCACCACCGCCAGCTCTGTCGCGCGCAGCCGCTTCACCTCGTCGCGCAGCCGTGCGGCTTCCTCGAAGTTGAGGTCCGCGGCAGCCTCGCGCATCCTCGTTTCGAGGTCTGCCAGCACGGTTTCGAAATTGTGCCCGATGGCGACGGCGTCTTCGGTGAAGCCGGTGCCGCCGCCGTCGCCGATCTCCACCAGCACATGGTCGCGCTCGTAGACGCTGTTGAGGATGTCGCCGATGGATTTCTTGACGCTCGCTGGCGTGATGCCGTTCTCGGTGTTGTAGGCGACCTGTTTCTCGCGGCGGCGGTCGGTCTCGGCGATGGCGCGCCCCATCGAGCCGGTCATCTGGTCGGCGTAGAGGATCACCTTGCCGTCGACGTTGCGCGCGGCGCGGCCGATGGTCTGGATCAGCGAGGTCTCGCTGCGCAGGAAACCTTCCTTGTCGGCGTCGAGAATGGCGACCAGCGCGCATTCCGGGATGTCGAGACCCTCGCGCAGCAGGTTGATGCCGACCAGCGCGTCGAAGGCCCCCAGCCGCAGGTCGCGGATGATCTCGATGCGCTCGATGGTGTCGATGTCCGAGTGCATATAGCGCACGCGAATGCCCTGCTCGTGCAGATATTCGGTGAGGTCTTCCGCCATCCGCTTGGTCAGCACCGTGATCAGCGAGCGATAGCCGGCCTGCGCGGTGGCGCGCACCTCGCCGACCAGATCGTCGACCTGCGTGCGCGCGGGCCGGATGTGGACCGGCGGATCGATCAGGCCGGTGGGGCGGATCACCTGTTCGACGAACACGCCGCCGGCTTCGTTCAGCTCCCAACCACTGGGGGTCGCCGATACCGCGACCGACTGCGGCCGCATCATGTCCCATTCCTCGAAGCGCAGCGGCCGGTTGTCCATGCATGACGGCAGGCGGAAGCCGTATTCCGCCAGCGTCGCCTTGCGGCGGAAGTCGCCGCGGAACATGCCGCCGATCTGCGGAATGGTGACGTGGCTTTCGTCGGCGAACACCAGCGCGTTGTCGGGCACGTATTCGAACAGGGTCGGTGGCGGCTCCCCGGGGCGGCGGCCGGTGAGGTAGCGCGAATAGTTTTCGATGCCGGCGCAGCTTCCGGTCGCTTCCATCATTTCGATGTCGAAGGTGGTGCGCTGCTCGAGGCGCTGCGCTTCCAGCAGGCGGCCCTGCGCGTGCAGTTGCTCGAGCCGCTGTTTCAACTCGATCTTGATCGACTTGATCGCCTGGATCAGCGTCGGGCGTGGTGTCACATAGTGCGAGTTGGCGTAGATCTTGATGAATTCGAGTTCGTCGCTCTTGTGGCCGGTGAGCGGATCGAATTCCTCGATCGCCTCGACCTCGTCGCCGAACATCTTCACCCGCCACGCCCGGTCCTCGTAGTGCGCCGGGAAAATATCGATGGTGTCGCCGCGTACCCGGAACGTACCACGCGTGAAATCCGCTTGCGTGCGCTTGTATTGCAGGGCGACGAGGTCGGCGATGAGTTGCCGCTGGTCGATGCGTTCGCCTTTCTTCAGCGCGAAGGTCATCGCGGTATAGGTCTCGACCGAGCCGATACCGTAGATGCAGGACACTGATGCCACGATGATGACGTCGTCGCGCTCCAGCAACGCACGCGTTGCCGAGTGACGCATCCGGTCGATCTGCTCGTTGATCGAGGAATCCTTCTCGATGTAGGTGTCGGTACGAGGGACGTAGGCTTCGGGCTGGTAGTAATCGTAATACGAGACGAAATACTCCACCGCGTTGTCGGGGAAAAAATTCTTGAACTCGCCGTAGAGCTGCGCGGCGAGCGTCTTGTTCGGCGCGAGGATCAACGCCGGGCGTTGCGTCGCCTCGATCACCTTGGCCATGGTGTAGGTCTTGCCGGAGCCGGTGACGCCGAGCAGGACCTGCGTACGGTCGTTGCGCTGGATGCCCTCGACCAGTTCCTTGATCGCGGTCGGCTGGTCGCCCTTCGGCTCGTATTCGGATTTGATCTCAAGCCGCACGCCGCCTTCGGATTTTTCCGGACGCGGCGGCCGATGTGGAGTCCAGACTCTCAGTGAGCCATCGTCCTTGCGGAACTCGGGACGGCCGTCGCGGATCAAATTCTCCAGCGCCTCGGCGGTGGCTTGCACGCCCAGCGCTTCCATCTTGTTGCGCGGCGGGCGGGCCAACGCCGCCTCGTCATCCTCCGCTATCGGCAGGCCGAGTTGCCGCGCCAGTTCCGGGTCGAGCGTCGGAATGGTGGCGCTGGTGCCGTAGTTGCTCTGCGGCGCTTCTTCGAAGCCGCTTGGGTTTCCCTCCCCGCCAGAGGAGGAAGGGGCGATGAACGCATCGCGCTTCGCCGTTGCCTCGTCCTTGGCGCGGGTCGAGGCGCGGGCGCGATGCGCGGCCGCCTCGCCGCCGGTGCGGCGGTCCCAGGAATTGTCCGGCGGCGGCTGCAATCCCGTGCCCGAGCCCATGCCGGCATCGCCGCGATTGATCGCGGGATTCAGAAGGTCCGCCAGCGCCGGGCCGATCGGCTTCACGTCGGGGCGGTGGGCCTTCGATTTGGGGGATTTGCCGGGCTTTTTCGGAGTGTCTGGATTGTTCGCCATCGCCGGAATATGGGATGAGTCCGGCGGCGATAAAAGGGTAAAATCCCGGAGGGCACCCGCGATGAACGATCGCGAGCGCGATGCGGCGGAGGATGATACGTCACGCAGCTTTTGCGTGTTCGAACGTGACAGCGTGCAGCCGCGACCCATTCCGTGGAGGCCCCTGATGACCGACACGCAATCGCCACAAACCTTGGCCGCAAAAACCCCGATGGCGACCAGGATCGGTTTCGCGCTGTGGGGCGTCGCGCTGTTGTGGTGGTTCGCCTACTACGCCAACTGGGGCGGTGCCTTCGGTCTGATAGGCCTCAAGCTGATGTGCATTACCGGCGCGACTTCGGAATGCGAATTCTTCCAGACGCAGATATCCAAAATCTCGGCGATCCCGACCTATTATCCGATTTTCTGGTGGGCCGGCTGTGCGGCGATGATCGTTGGCCTAATTCAATCGCGCGGGTAGCGGAAGCGGGGGGCGCGGTGATCTTGGCGCATCATGATGGCGGCCGGGAGAGTGTCACCATCGTGAATGATCACGCGCTCGCCGTGTTGGCTGGCCGAAGCCGCCGCAGTGGCTCGGGTAAAATGCCGTCGAACCACGCACTGATCGTGGCTTGTCGGCGGTAGTACCAGAGGCCCACGACGATGACGCCGATGCCGATCAGCGACAGCACGAACGGAAACAGCATCGAATCCTTGAAGATCTTGTTGGCGAGATCGCCGAGGTAAATCGCGATGCCGATGGTGCCGAACACCGCGAACACCCGTCGTCCGAGGTAGACCGCGAGGAACAGCAAGCCGACGTTCATCGCGCAGTAGAGCGCTTTCTGGATTGCGGTGCCATCGGAGGCCGCGGTAAGGCCGCCCCAGAACGTTAGCACGCCAAACAGATAGAGCCAGAAGGCGAAATCGCCGGAGCGTTGCCGGATATTGACGATGAAGGCGACGACCAGCATGCCAAGGCCGAACACGATGGAGACCGCCCGGGCCGTCTCCCAGTTGCCATAGCGTTGCCCTGTGATCCACGGCACGATATCCATCGACAGGAACCACAGCGCGATCGCCGCGATCAGGACGATAAAGGGAAAGCGGTAGAACCACAGCGCGATGACCGAGGCGGCGATGGCCGCCAACTCCATGAAGACCCAGCTGCCCTTGATCCAGGCGTAGAAGTCGTGGGTGGTGCCGGGCTTGCCGAATGTCCCCCACAGATCGAGCGCGTCCTGGATACCGTAGGCGGCGAGCGGCGCCATGGTGGCGGCGACAGCGATCAGCAATCCCCCGGGCGTGCGCAGATTGGCCTGGTGCCAGAGATAGTGTCCCGCCGACAGGAATAATATTGCGTAGACGGCGGCGGTGGCCGCCAGTGCCCAGCCTCCCATCTGTGAAAAAGCCAGCGTGGAAAACAGGCCCATCGCTGACATCACGATAAGCGCGCCAGCGTACCAGAGCAGATGCGCGACGTCGAAGGCGCGGGCCGGCGAGCCCGTCGGGCGACGACTGTCCAGAAATGCCGTGAGGCGGCCGAGATCGTGGTCCGTGAGAATGCCGGCGGCAACTGCCGCCTTCAGGTCGTCGGTTGAAAAAGTCATGCATTGTCTCCGGCATCCACGACCGTGGTGCGGTGGTTGTGTCGCCGCGCTGGTTGTGAAGGTTCAGCGAGGAAATATCGGGGCGCAATGTTTCCATCGCAGTCTGTCGTTGACTTCGACGTGGGGATGGTCCCATATTCATGCAAATGCATGAATATGGGACCACGAAGTTTCCCTGGAATGAGGCCCACAACATGATCGATCTCCATTACTGGACCACGCCGAACGGCCACAAGATCACGATGTTTCTCGAGGAATCCGGGCTCGCTTATACGATCATCCCGGTCAATATCGGCAAGGGCGATCAGTTCAAGCCCGACTTCCTTGCGATCGCGCCGAACAATCGTATGCCGGCGATCGTCGATCATGCCCCGAAGGATGGCGGCAAGCCGGTCTCGATTTTCGAATCCGGGGCCATCCTGCTCTATCTCGCCGAGAAGACCGGACAGTTTCTTGCCTCTGATCTGCGCGGTCGGTTCGATACGTTGCAATGGCTGTTCTGGCAAATGGGCGGGCTCGGCCCGATGGCCGGCCAGAACCATCACTTCCGCAATTATGCGCCGGAGAAGATTCCTTATGCGATCGACCGCTACGTCAACGAGACCAACCGGCTCTATGGCGTGCTGAACAAACGGCTCGCTGATCGTGACTTCATTGCCGGCGATTATTCCATTGCCGATATGGCCTGCTATCCCTGGGTGGTGCCTTACGCCAATCAGGGCCAGGACATCGACGATTTCCCGCGGCTCAAGCGATGGCTGGAGACGATCGCGGCGCGTCCGGCAACGCAGCGCGCCTATGCGAAAGCCAAGGAGATCAATCCGAGCTTCGGCCAGCCCGCGATCCGCACCGAGGAGGAGCGCAAACTGCTGTTCGGACAGACCGCGAGCGTTGTGAAAAACTGACAGCAACGTAGCTGGTTTTGACACTCCCGTCATTGCGAGGAGCGTAGCGACGAAGCAATCCAGTTTTCGTTTGTGGTCCCTGGATTACGTCGCTTCGCTCGCAATGACGGTATATGTCGGCGAGAGGAAGTTAGTTTTATGGATCGAAAGTTATTCGAACTCGTCGGCACCGACGCCACGCGGCCGTTCAGTCCGTTCTGCTGGCGGACGCGAATGGCGCTGGCGCACAAGGGGTTCAACGCCGAAACCGTTCCGTGGCGGTTCACCGAGAAATCCGCCATCGCGCCGTATGGCTCCGAGAAAGTGCCAGTGCTGCTCGACGGCGAGAAGGCCGTGGTCGATTCCTGGGCCATCGCCAACTACCTGGAAGACGCTTATGCGGAGCGCCCGTCGCTGTTTGGCGGTGAGGGCGGTCGCGCCATGGCACGAATGCTCAACTGGTGGGGCGACGTCGTCGTGGTCGGCGGCATATTCCCGCTGATCGCAGCCGATATTGTCACAAGGCTTGCCCCAGACGATGCCGCCTATTTCCGCAAGACGCGCGAGGCGCGGCTCGGCGGCACGCGGCTGGAGGACGCGGCGGCCAATCGCGACAATGACGTCCTGGCATTTCGCAGAAGTCTCGAACCGATGCGCCTGACGCTGAAGACGCAATCCTATCTGGGCGGAGCCGCGCCGAACTATGCCGATTATATCGTGTTCGGCTGTTTTCAGTGGGCGCGGGTGGTGAGTGAATTCAAGTTGCTCAAGGACGATGATCTCGTGTTCGCTTGGCGTGAGCGTCTGCTTGATGCATTCGACGGACTCGCACGCGGATCGCCGGGCTTCGTGGTGTAAGGCCGCTCAGCGGCGCGCGAACACGCGCTTTTCCTGTAGCATCGCGCGTACGGCGTGCAGGTCCGGCAACACGGCTGCGCATTTGGCGCGGGTGTCGTCATTCGGTGGCACGATGTCCGGCACCATGATCGGAATCGTGCCCGCGCCATGTGCCGCCTCGATGCCCGGACGCGAATCCTCGATCGCGACGCAGACACCAGGCGCGAAGCCGAGATGTTGTGCGGCAAGCAGATAAAGGTCCGGGCTCGGTTTGCCGCGTGCAACGTCGTCGCGCGTGAACACCGTGTCGAAGCGGTCGCGGATGCCGGCGAGTGCCAGATGATGTTCGGCATTGTGCCGCGTCGATGACGTGACGATGGCGGCCGGACAATCGAATTCGTGGAGCGCCG
>CAUJJN010000420.1 GCA_963204905.1 Pseudomonadota bacterium | reverse complement strand
CAAGCGGATGCCCTACGAATATACGCCGTACCTGAACAGTGCCGCGCTCTTCGGGAAGCAACTTTTCCCTGAAAAAGGCGGGAAAGGCAAAGAGATCGGCAAGTCTGCATACTACAACAATGGCGGGTCAGAGAAGTCGGTATCTTCGTAGTAGACCCGCACCTGCATGTGATGGCGGCCGTCACGGATCTCGCCGTCGAGATGCCCGGTGGGCGGCGGACAGGCAATTTCCGGGACGGTCATCGATCGTCGTCCTTGCCGAACAGGCCGAACTGCGACGCATCGCGCGACGGCTCCGCGAGGCCGAGATGCTTGAAGGCATGCGATGTCAGCAAGCGCCCGCGCGGCGTGCGTTGCAGATAACCGCACTGGATCAGATACGGCTCGATGATGTCCTCGATGGCGTCGCGCGGCTCCGAGAGCGCCGCCGCCATCGTCTCCACGCCGACCGGACCGCCGCCGTAGTTCAGTGCGATGGTGGTGAGATAACGCCGATCCATCGCATCTAACCCGGCGGCATCGACTTCCAGCGCGCCGAGCGCGTGGTCGGCGATCTTGCGATCGACCGCCGCCGCGTCGGCGGCTTCGGCGAAATCGCGGACCCGGCGCAGCAGGCGGCCGGCGATGCGCGGCGTGCCGCGCGCGCGCCGCGCGATCTCATTGGCGCCATCCGCCGTCATGCCCATGCCGAGCACCCGCGCGCCGCGGCTGACGATGTGTTCCAGCTCCGCGACGGTGTAGAAATTCAGCCGCACCGGAATGCCGAAGCGATCGCGCAGCGGATTGGTCAGCAGCCCCGCGCGCGTGGTGGCGCCGACCAGGGTGAATTTCGCAAGGTCGATCTTCACCGAACGCGCCGCAGGCCCCTCGCCGATGATGAGGTCGAGCTGAAAGTCCTCCATCGCCGGATAAAGCACCTCCTCCACCGCCGGATTGAGGCGATGGATCTCGTCGATAAACAGCACGTCGCGCTCTTCGAGATTGGTCAGCAGCGCCGCGAGGTCGCCGGCCTTGGCGATCACCGGCCCCGAGGTGGCGCGGAAGCCGACGCCGAGTTCCCGCGCCACGATCTGCGCCAGCGTGGTCTTGCCGAGACCCGGAGGCCCGACGAACAGCACATGGTCCAGCGCCTCCTTGCGCTTGCGCGCGGCGTCGATGAACACCTGCAAATTGGCGCGCGCCTGCGCCTGCCCGACGAAATCGGCCAGCAGTTGCGGGCGCAGCGACGTGTCGCCGATGTCGTCGGCGCGGCGCTCGGGCGTGACGAGGCGGGAAGGATCGCTCATACGTCCCCTTTAGAGCATGATCCCGAAAAGTGGAAACCGGTTTTCGGAAAACATCATGCTCAAACAAAATAAGTGACGGCCTGATCCAACGAAGCGGGATCAGACCTGACGGCGCGGCGGAAGATGCCAGCCGCGAACGATGGCCCAGCACGCCATGGTGGCGACCAGACAGGTGATCACCATCACCGGAACATGTTCCGGCTGCTCGCTGTCGGTCAGCATCGACGGCAGCGACTGACCCGACATCAGCAGAAAGCCGACCCCGAGGCCGATACCGATCAACGCCGCCATCGGCCAGCGGACCAGGCCGAAGAACGCCTGCCTGATGCCGAAGATCAGGCCGCCCACAGCCGCCGGCCCCGCGCCGACGAAATAGCTCAGCGGCGCGGCGTAGATCAGTGCGAACAGCCCGATCCACG
This sequence comes from Pseudomonadota bacterium, assembly GCA_963204905.1. Classification (GTDB taxonomy): domain Bacteria; phylum Pseudomonadota; class Alphaproteobacteria; order Rhizobiales; family Xanthobacteraceae; genus 62-47. The sequence goes on along the minus strand of CAUJJN010000420.1, from coordinate 5,850 downwards.
ACAGGCCGATCAGGTCGACCTTCGCGCCCATGCCGACGACGGCGACCGACAGCATGAAGGTCAGCGCGCCGACCGGCGGCCCGAAGACGACGAAAATCGTCACGACGGCGGCGACGCAGCGCAGCCGCTTGCCGAGTGTCGGCTCCGCCACATCGGCGGCGGGCAGCGGCGGCGGCACAAGGGGCGCGGCGTCGGCCATCAGCGCGACAACTCCTTCAACCCGAGGCGGATGAGTTGCGCGGTTTCGGCCTTCTCGCCCGCGTCGCGCGCGGCGGCCGCGATGGCGGCGGCGGCTTGCGGCTGCCCGTAGCCGAGATTGACCAGCGCCGAGATCGCATCCGCGACCGCGCGCGGCGCGCGGGCATCGTCGATGGCGCCGGAGAGCTTCACCACCGCCGGATCGACATCGGCGAAGGCCGGAGCCTTGTCCTTCAACTCGGTAACGATGCGTTCGGCCACCTTGGCGCCGACGCCGGGCGTCCGCGCCACCGCCGCCTTGTCGCGCAGCGCAATCGCGTTGGCGAGATCGGACGGCGACAAGGTGCTGAGCACCGCAAGCGCGACCTTGGCGCCGACGCCCTGCACCGTCTGCAACAGCCGAAACCACTCGCGTTCGATATCGCTGCGAAAGCCGAACAGCTTGATCTGGTCCTCGCGCACATAGGTCTCGATCGACAGCACCGCCGCTTCACCCGGCGACGGCAGCGCCTGCAAGGTGCGCGAGGCGCAATGCACCTGATAGCCGACGCCCTGCACGTCGAGGATGACATAGTCCTCGCCGTAGGAATCGATGAGGCCCTTGAGCTTGCCGATCATGCGAGACACCACCAGCCCATCCGTTCCCTCCCCCCTTAGCCCGTCGAAGACGGGCGTGAACGCCCTTTTGGTGGGGGAGGGTCAGGGAGGGGGGTGAACCACAAGTGCTTTCGCCGGATTATACCCCTCTCTCCACCTCTCCTCCACAAGCGGAGAGAGAGCAGGCTGCTGCCGGAGCAACGCCCACATATAAACAAATGGTTGTTTGCTGTTCTCTGAATAGACGAGCCCGGCCATGACGACTGAGAGGTTACACCCATCATCCGGCCACCTTGATCCGCAGCGCCGTGCTTTGCCGGTGATGCGCGTGGGTGATGGCGATGGCGAGGGCGTCGGCGGCGTCGGCGGTCGTCGGAGCGGCTTTCGGCAGCAGGATCTTCAGCATCATCTGGATCTGGGTCTTCTCGGCATGGCCCGCGCCCACCACGGTCTTTTTCACCTTGTTGGGCGCGTATTCCGCGACGGGAATCCCGAACATGGCCGGCACGAGCATGGCAATGCCGCGCGCCTGTCCCAGCTTCAGGGTGGCGACGCCGTCCTTGTTGACGAAGGTCTGCTCCACCGCCGCCTCGGCCGGCTTGAGATCGCCGAGCACCTGCGCGAGGCCGTCATGGATCGCCAGCAGCCGGCGGGCCAGCGCCATGTCCTCGCGCGTCTCCACCGAGCCGCAACCGACATAGATCAGCCGGTTGCCCTCGATGTCGATCACGCCCCAGCCGGTGCGGCGCAGCCCCGGGTCGATGCCCACGATGCGAATCGGTGTCGATGCCATGGCCGATGTTATCATGGCCCATGATATCGCAACCGGCCGCGCGCCGGCCGGGGGTTAGAGGATCAATCCGCCGTCGACGATCAGGGTCTGGCCGGTGACGTAGCTCGCCAGCGGCGAGGCCAGGAACAGCGCCGCGCCGGCCATGTCCTCCGGGGTGCCGAAACGCTTCAGCGGAATGTTCGCGATGGCCCCCTCGCGGCGCTTGGGATTGTCGGTCGTCACCTTGGTCAGCTTGGTGTCCACCAGCCCCGGCGCGATGCCGTTGACGCGGATGCCGTCCTCGGCCCAGGCCTGCGCCAGCGTGCGCGTCAGCCCGTAGGCGCCGGTCTTGGAGGCGTTGTAGGCCGGGTTGCCCTTGGTGGAATGAAACGCCGCCACTGAACTGATGATGATCAGCGTGCCCTTGCGCGCTTTCAGCATGGCATGAAATTTCGCGGCACAGGCCATCAGGCTCATCAGGTTGACTTCCATCACCTTGCGAAAGCCATCCATCTCGAACTCGCCGCGGTTATAGATCACGGTGCCCTGCGCCAGCACCAGAATGTCGAGGCTGTCGAAATTGGGCTTGAAATCGTCCACCGCACGCGGATCGCTGACATCGAGCTGCGCGTAGTCGAGCCCGTCAAGATCGGAGCCCTCGATGCCGATATAGCCCGCCGCACTCGGCTTGGTGCCGCAGATATTCACCGTCGCGCCATGCGTGCGATAGGCTTGGGCGATACCGTTGCCGATGCCGCTGGAGCCGCCGACGATCAAGGCGCGCTTGCCGCCGAAATCAAGTTCGTTCATGGGGGTGTTTCACTCCTGTTGCCGGATTGCGCGGACGTTTGACCTTCGCCGGGAACGATGCAAGCCTTGAAGCATCACGCTTGTCAAATGCGCCGCCCGCGAGAGCGCCGGCACCAGAACGATTCCGGAGGACGCAATCGATGACCGATTTCAAACAGCTCAGCCGCTCGGTGCGCGGGCTCACCGTGCTCGTCACCGGCGCGGCCAGCGGCATGGGCCGCGCCACCGCGCGGGTGTTTGCCGCCGAGGGCGCCAATGTCGCGGTGACCGACTATGACGGCGCCGGCGCGCAAGCGGTGGCGGATGCGATTGTCGCGAGCGGCGGCAGCGCCAGGGCATGGCCATTCGACGTCGCGGATGCCGCGGCGGTAAGCCGCGTGGTCAACGACGTGGCGCAGCATTTCGGCGGGCTCGACATCGTCGTCAACAATGCCGGCATCTCCACTGTCAGCGCCATCGACGGCGACGGCTACGACGCGCTGTGGGAACGCGGCATCGCGGTGTTGCTCACCGCGCAGCAGCGCATCATCCGCGCCGCGTTGCCGTATCTGCGTAAATCGACGTGCCCGCGCATCGTCAATATCGCCTCCACCGAAGCACTCGGCGCGACCGCGCTGCACAGCCCCTATTCGGCGGCGAAGGCCGGCGTCACCGGCCTGACGCGCTCGCTCGCGGTGGAACTGGGGCGCGAGGGCATTACCGTCAACTGCATCTGTCCGGGGCCGATCACCACCGGCATGACCGACCGGATTTCCGCCGAGCACAAGGCGATCTACGCCAAGCGTCGCACCGCGCTCAACCGCTACGGCGACCCGGAAGAAGTCGCGCATATGACGTTGAGCCTGTGCCTGCCGGCCGCGTCATTCCTTACCGGCGCCGTGATCCCGGTGGACGGCGGGCTGATGGCGCGCAACGCCTGAACCATCCTTGCGATCGCAGCGTCGCCGTTCGCGAAACGGCGGCGTTGCATCCGCGCGGTTTCAGAACCCGACGAAAAGGTTCCGCCGCCGCCGAAAATTTACCTTGGAACAACGTCGCGCCACACGGGTTGATGGTTGCAAATCGACAAAGCGGCAATGGGCCGAGGAGGAATTTCAATGAAGACGTTGGCTGTCATGGGTGTTGCGGTTGCGGCTTTCATAGGCCTCGGCTCGATGGGATCGGTTGCGCAGGCGCAGGGCGTTGGCATCGGTGTCGGCCCGGGCGGCGTCGGCGTGCATATCGACGACGGCTATCGTGGCCATCGCCGCTACCATCGCGAGCGGGAATATCGCCGCGAACGCTACGAACGCCGCCGCTATATGGAACGCCGACACCATCATCATCACGGCGACCGGATTTACATTCGCTAGAGCGAAATGCCTTCAACTCGCTCCGTCATGGTCGGGCGATGCCCGGCCACGACGATGAGACTCTAAATCCATTTATCCCCGACACACAAAAACCCTCGCGGATCATCCGCGAGGGTTTTTGTTCGAATAGTCGATGCCTGAAGGTCAGCGCGGCAGGTTGGTCGAGCCCATCAGGAAGATGTCGACCGCACGGGCGCACAGACGCCCTTCACGGATCGCCCAGACGACGAGAGACTGGCCGCGCCGCATGTCGCCGGCGGTGAACACCTTCGGCAGCGAAGTCTGATAATCCGCCGTGTTGGCGCGAACGTTACCGCGCTGATCGAGTTCGACGCCGAGCGTCTTCAACAGGCCCTCGTGGATCGGATGCACGAAGCCCATCGCCAGCAGCACCAGATCGGCGTCGAGAGTGAACTCGGAGCCGGCGATCGGCTGGAATCTCTCGTCGACCCGAATGCAATGCAGCTTGGTGACCTTGCCGTCCTTGCCTTCGAACTTCTGCGTCAGCACGGCGAAATCCCGCGCCGCGCCCTCGGCCTGGCTCGACGAGGTGCGCATCTTCAAGGGCCAGTTCGGCCAGGTCAGGGCCTTGTCCTCATGCTCCGGCGGCGCCGGCATGATTTCGAGTTGCGTCACCGAGAGCGCGCCTTGCCGCAGCGAGGTCCCGATGCAGTCGGAGCCGGTGTCGCCACCGCCGATCACCACCACATGCTTGCCGCCAGCGAGAATCTCCTTCACGCCGCCGAGCGATTCGTTGCCGACGCGGCGGTTCTGCTGCGGCAGGAAATCCATCGCGAAATGGATGCCGTCGAGATCGCGGCCGGGGATCGGCAAATCGCGCGGCGCTTCCGATCCACCGGTCAAGGCCACGGCTTCGTAGTCCTTCAGCAACTGCTGCGGATCGATCGCGTTCCTGTCGGAGCCGCCGACCGGCGCATTGGTGTGGAAGGTGACACCCTCGGCTTCCATCTGCTTGACGCGACGGTCGATGACGTCCTTCTCCATCTTGAAGTCAGGAATGCCGTAGCGCAGCAGGCCGCCGGCCTGGGCGTGCTTCTCAAAGAGATGCACGTCGTGTCCGGCGCGCGCGAGCTGCTGCGCGCAGGCCATGCCGGCAGGACCGGAGCCGACCACCGCGACCTTGCGGCCGGTCTTGTGCGCGGCGATTTCCGGCTTCAGCCAGCCGTTGTCCCACGCGCGCTCGACGATGGCGTGTTCGATGGTCTTGATGGTCACCGGCGTCTCGGTGATGTTGAGCGTGCACGACGCCTCGCACGGCGCCGGGCAGATGCGGCCGGTGAAATCCGGGAAGTTGTTGGTCGAGTGCAGGTTGCGAGAGGCCTCTTCCCAGTTGCCCTGATAGACGAGGTCATTCCAGTCGGGGATCTGGTTGTTGACCGGGCAGCCCGGCGTGCCGGGCGCGACCGAGCCGGTGCCATGGCAATACGGCACGCCGCAGTTCATGCAGCGCGCGGCCTGATCGCGGAGATCCTTCTCCGCCAGCGGAATGACGAACTCGTTGTAGTTCTTCAGCCGCTCGGCGACTGGCGCGTACTTGCGGTCGTTGCGGTCGATTTCAAGAAAACCAGTGATCTTGCCCATGACTTGCTGCCTCTAACCCGTCTCTAGCTGTCGTCATTCCGAGGAGCGGAGCTTCGAAGCAATCCAGTCTGTCTTCGTCCGGTCTGGATTGCTTCGCTTCGCTCGCAATGACGGCGAGGTTGTCTCTGCTTACGCGCCGATCGCGATCTGCGGCTCGAGAGCCTCGGCCGCCTGCAATTCCTTCAGCGCGCGGCGATATTCCACCGGCATCACCTTGCGGAATTTCGGCAACCAGGTTTTCCAGTTCGCCAGGATGTCGGCGGCGCGCTTCGAGCCGGTCAGCTTCGCGTGCCGCGAAATCAGCACGTGCAGCCGCTTGATGTCCTCACCCAGCAGGTTGGAGAACACATCGACCAGACCGTGCGCCTCGAGATCACCGGACTGATGGTAGACCTCCTCATTGACCATCTCCTCGGAGAGGAGCGGCTCAAGCTCGACCATCGCCAGATTGCACAGCTTCGGAAAGTCGCCGTCCTCATCCAGCACATAGGCGATGCCGCCCGACATGCCGGCTGCAAA
>CAUJJN010000419.1 GCA_963204905.1 Pseudomonadota bacterium | reverse complement strand
TCCGAAATTCTAACCGCTTGCGGAAATGCTTATGCTTACGATCGGCTACTCCTCGCGACCGGATCGCGGGCGAGAAAATTGCCGGATAGCGTCGGGCAAAGCTCGAAAATTCTCTATCTGCGAACGCTTGAAGACGCGGTTCGCTTGAAATCCGTGCTTCGGGAATCGCGTCGAATTGCTGTGATCGGCGGCGGGTTCATTGGGTTAGAGGTTGCTGCCGCCGCTCGAGCGATGGCCTGCGAGGTTTTTCTGTTTGAGATGACGGATCGGATACTATCTCGCGGCATGCCTGCTATCCTGAGCCGTTGGGCTGAGAAATTGCATCGCCTGAACGGAGTCCAGTTCGAATTTGGCTCAAAGATCGATTCAATTCATCATCAGGATGATGGTTCGTTGCGATTGCGCTGGAATGCATTCGCAGATGTCGACGCAGTCGTTGTCGGGATCGGGGTTCAACCCAACACCCAACTTGCATCGGACGCGGGGCTGGACGTCGATGATGGTATTGTCGTGGATGATCGCTGCCAGACATCTGATCCGGCGATCTTCGCTGCGGGAGAGGTGACGTCACACCCCGTCTTAGGCGGCGCCTTTCGTCAGCGACTTGAGTCCTGGAAGGTGGCCTCGGGCCAATCGCTGGTCGCGGCGAAATCCATGGCAGGCATTGACTCGCATTATGCGGAGCCGCCGTGGCTATGGTCGGACCAGTTTGGACACAACATTCAGTCGTTAGGAGTGCTGCAAAATGCTGACCGCAGTGTCGTGCTGGACGATCCTGAAACGAACAATTGGACGGCAATCTTCCTCGATAGTCACGATAAAATTGCCGGCGCAATCGCGGTGAACAACGGCCGTGATATTTCGATGCTAAAGCGTGCCTTGCTTCATGACGGAATCATTCCAGAGAAACTGCTCAATAGAGCCGCCAGATAGCGCTCCTATTACGTGTTCATCATGAGAACCGAGATACCGAGCGATATGCTTGGCTTCGACCAAACTCATTGCGCCTATGTTGGCGCGGTTCATGGCGACGGACAGAAGCTTTTTTGAAGGCTCGCCGAGTGCGTCATTTCGCTAAGCGAGCCGAAGGGTAGCCCTCGGAGAGCATCCTCAGGAAAGAGTCAGAGCGGGGTTCCCATTGTCGGCTCTCCAATAGGCCGAATAGTAAAGCCGGTTTGGGCCCGCGCCATGCGCAGTTTTCGTTGCCTATTCCGAAGCTCTAGCCGGGACCGCGTTCGCAGCCGCGCCTTCCCGATCCGGCTAAGCTGGTCCCGCCGATGTTCAAGTGCGTCATGGCGGCGGATAAGGGGCCGGAAGGCGAGAGGAAGTTGTCAGTTAAGGTAGATAGCATCAAAGCAGAAGGGGACGCCGCATGTATTGTAATATAGCCGTCAGATCCTCGGTTGCCGCGTCGCGCGACGCACCCGTCGACCATAACGCTCGTTATCCGTCGGATCGGGGTGCTTGCCGCCGCCCTTCCAGTCGTCGGAGATCAGCCAGTCCTCGAAATAGTAAAGCCACGTTGTGGCCCAGGGTACGAATGTCTGATCGATCCGCATCGTGCCGGTCCACTCGCGCGTTCCTGGCAACGTGAGGCACAGGCGCAGGGGATCATGATAGACGTGCGGCAGGGGCCGCTCACCCGCCAAAGCCGAAAGCTCGGGGTCCGTGACGAAGACGCTTGGTGTTTCGCCCCGCTGAAATGTAATGCGCATGGAGTATTCACGGCTAAGGGGCGTCGGCCTGTCACGATAATCCCAAATAAAGCCAGTCGCGTGCAGCCGGCCTGTCCCCGTACAGATGGGATTGGCGCGCAGAAACATAAACTGCTGCGCGGGCGTCAGGTCTGGGCGGTCACGCGAAAACACCTAGTCACCGAAGAACGTGTTGGAGCGAACCGGCGTCGCATTGGCCGCGCTGGACAGCGTGAGCCCGACCGTCGGCGCGACGTAGAGCTTCTTGGCCGTGCGTGCCTGCGAAATGCTGTCGGTGCGAGCATCGATAACTTTGCGAACGACCGAACTCCCGAGGCTTCCTTCCAAGCTCTTGCCGATAACGTCGATGCCCTGCAAATCCGGAAGGGCCTCGAAGTCCGCCAGTGCCTTCGCATGCCACTCGTAGAAGGCGGCGGCGCGAGCCGGCTCAGTATTCCAGCGCTCGGCGAAGTTCTCGCCGACCGTGGTTTCGTTGGCCACCACATAGATCCGCCGACCATTGACGACCGGCTTATCGATGAAGTGTGGCATCAACCGAATGGTCGCGATCAGAACGTCAAGTTCGGAATCGAAAACAAAGCTCTTGACGCAATACTCATACGACTGTGCCGCGAGCGTGGTGATGATGATGGAGATCGGTGCGATCTCCTCGACGACTTCCAGGAAATGCACATCACGATGCCGCTTGAGGATCTGCACCGTCCGCCGCAGGATGCCTTTGGCGGTGCCATGCACAGGGAAGGGCTCGACGGCCGCACGGTCCTCGGCAGCGAGAGCCTTTTGCATCCGCAAGGTGGGGATTAGGGCTGCCCTGCGTTCAAAGAGCGCCTTGTAGCCTTTCGGATTCGTCGGTTTGAATTCCCGCAGCTTCTTGTCGGGAACCAATTCGCCGCCGTTGGCGCATTTGGCATTGTTGATCGTCGGCGAGATGTCGAGATGATATTCGCGTGCGTAGTTCAAGCGCCAGCAGCGCTTCTTCTCTTCGAGCATGGCAGCGTAGCGCGCGTTCTCCTTCAGGCGATCGCCGACAATGCGTTTCAACTCTGCCGGTGGCCGGTCAGCGGTAAAGCGCAGCACCTTGCAGATGAGATCGACGTCGAAATCTTCGCGCCCGATCGGTTTGACCGTCGTGCCGAGGCCGGTCGAGCCGTGAGCATAAATATCGATCCACTTCAGAAGAGGGTTGTCCGACCCGGAGAGCCATTCCGCGACAGCCTCGTAGCTCGTCCGCGCAGCCTCAAGCTGAGCAGCGGTCAACTCCAGCGCTTGGCAAATCTGATCGAGGAGCGAGTAAACCTCGGCTTTGCGCAAAAGCAGATGCGTCTGGGGAGGCGCCGTGAACATCTGATTCATGGCTCAATTCCTTTCACGGTGTAGATAGGTTTGAACGATTCGGCAGTTTCCGTCAGAAAAACGGGTTCAATGCGAGGACGCTCCTTACGAGCTGATGAGGCGCCCATGCCTTTGAGTTGCGCGATCTTGCGCGTGTCATCGAGATTGAAGAAATCCTTCGGCACATCCGGGCAGCACCGGAAAATCGCCTCACGTTCGTATTGATGGCCGGTAAGCAACTTCGCCATACCAAGCGCGCCATGCGACTGGCCGTCCATGAACAGGCGGGTCACATCCTTTGCGAGACCGCCCCAACCAGGCGCCTCGCCGATCATGTAGACCTCGTTGACGCAGCCCAGGCTCAGCACTCGCAGACTGCTGGCCGGCCAGTCGAGCAAAGTGACGGCCTCGACCACCGCCAACGCGATCGGGTTGTTGGCCCATACGCCGCCGTCGAGCAGACCGACATCCTCGGCGGTCCGGTGGCGCTTGTAGTAGGTGGGCGCGGCGGCCGTCGCCATCGCGGCATCGACGGCGAGGCGCTTGTAATCGGTCTTGAGGCGGGGATGATGCGCTGTCTTGAAAATATAGACACCGCGATGGTCGGCATCCCATGCGGGAATCACCAGTCGCGTTCTCGCATCCCCAATGCGCCTGCTGCCGAGAACTGTAGAGAGTTCGCTCCGCAGCAGATCAGCGTCATGCTTCGGGGTGACGATGTGCTTGAGGCGACGCCACGCGTCGCCGGCGAAGCTCGCCAGAGCGCCGCCCGACTGTCCAAAAATGTGTGGGCCGCGACGGACATAGAGGTCAAGGAGATCACGCGCGGGAAGACCCATCGCCAATCCGATCGCCAGAATGCCGCCCGTGGACGTTCCTGCGATCAGATCGAAATACTCTCCGATGGGCCGGTCGAGATCCTCTTCCAGAGACGCAAGAAAGGACGCCGGCTGCGTTCCCATGATGCCGCCGCCGTCAATCGAGAGAATTCGACGAATCGGCGGTTTATCTGAAGGAACTGCAACCTGCGTCATGTCGCTTAGCCCTTCGGAGGATAGGGATCGTGCCCGTAGGAATTCTTGTCGCGAATCCGACCGTCCGGCCGATGAATGACGACTTCGCTCTGCTGGTTGATCGCGATCTCCCGTGCAGCCCGTTCGGCATCTCCCTGGGTCGGATGGATCGAGGTTGCCCTCTCATTCCTTTCGCCACGCACGGCCCATTCGTCACCGTGCGGAACGACATGCTGATTCTTGCCTGCCATGCTCACAACTCCTGTTTCCTTGACCTGATTCGCAAATCGTAATAAGTAGCTATACGCTCTGTCATAGCCTGAGCCGAAGAAATAGCCCCGCGGGGCTGTCGACGATCTAGACATGGAACTCTATACGATCTGTCATGGCCGAGTCAAGCGCACCAAAAGACTTCGCCTCTCGCCTGCGCAAAACGCGCGAAACGCGGGAGCTAAGCCAATCCGAACTGGCCAGGGAAGCCGGCATGCAACCTTCGGCCATCGCCCATTTTGAGGCTGGGCGCCGCAAGCCGTCGTTCGACAACGTGCGAGCGCTCGCGAAGGCGCTGAAGGTCTCGGCCGACTACCTACTCGGGGCGCAAGCCGCGACGACCGCCTTTCGCGACGAAGACAAGCTGAGCGCAAAAGATCGACTTTTTATTCAGAACATCATCGACACAATGATTAAGGACAAGAAATAGGGGGCGAAACATGGCGGGCTTTCGGTTGAAGATGGCAACCCAGCACGGCGAAAAGGTCGCTGAGGAATTTGGCTTCAATCAGTTTCCAGTTAGACCTCGAGAGATCGCCAAGGCCAGGGATATTGTCATCCAGGCGAAACCAGCCGAAGTGACGGGCGTGTCCGGCGCGATCATCTTCGCCGGTGATTCGGCCACCATCATCTACTCCACCGAGCACGGCAACGAAGGCTTCGAGAATTTCTCCATTGGCCATGAGCTGGGGCATTGGTTCCTGCCGGGCCATCCCGAGGAGATTATCAAGGCCGGCGGCGCGCACATGTCCCGCGCCAATTTTACACAGAATACGTCGATCGAGCTGGAGGCTGACCACTTCGCCAGCGGCCTTCTCTTGCCGTCCAATCTCACACGCAACCTGCTCTCCAATTATCAGATCGGCCTCGACGGCATTCTCAAGCTGGCTGAGAAGGCCCATTGTTCGATCACGGCTGCCGCGATTCGGGCCGCGGAGTGCGGCAGCTATCCGATGGCGATCATCGTCAGCAAGGGCAACGAGATCGCATATGCGTTTACCTCGGAGTCTTTCAAGAATCTCGGCAAGCTAGCGTTCTTGCGAAAAGGCGCTCCTTTGCCCGACGGAGCGACGCAGAGGTTCAACGCGGATGCGGCGAATGTCCTTCGCGCCGAACGCGCCGTTGGTGAAACCGACTTGGCGACATGGTTCGACGGCCCGGGTCGGATCACTCTTGATGAAGAGATCATCGGCCTTGGCAAATACGGCTACACCTTGACCGTGTTGACCAGCGAGGGGCTGCCCGAAGCCCCTCTCGATGAGGAGGATGAGGATGCTGAATTGGAGCGAAGCTGGACACCCCGCTTCGCTTATGGCCGGTAGCCACATCCGACATTGGGCCGATTAGCAGGGCCATGCTGCGGGCCGTGGGATTGCCCTCGAACTAATCAAAGGAAACGGGTGTTGCACCCCCCGCAACCATCCCCTCTTCGAAACAGTATTATGACCCTTCCGGTAATTTCGGCTGCCGGAGATGATATTTCGGACGTGGCCGTAGTCCAGGAAGGTCGAAAATGCTTTATCTTTCAGCGGGGGCTGACTGACACTCTCTCCGTCGCACTGCTTCTCCATTGTATCCGGCCGTTCGAAGCCACGGCAAAGCATTGGATCTAGGCGACAACGGCTGTTGCGGTTATCTCAGGCGGACAAGCGCAACGCGATGCAACGGATGCGAAATCGATCCTTCCAGCACGAGATGCACAAGCGTCGACGATTATCACATGAGCTTTGCGACGGGTTGAATTGGGCAACTTAACAGGCCTGATGATAGGCGACTCAAGCCTGCGCGCCTCCCTTGATCGGCATCACCTTCTTGGGATCGAGCCAGTGGTCGATCCGATCAGCCCAATGCTGCATCAGCTTCGTGCGCGAGCCGATCAGCGCGAGGGGTCCGTGCTTCTTGTAGAGACCTTCCACAGTAGAGTTATCGAGATGTGCGAGCTGCAGCTCGACGACATCGCCATCCCATGCCTTGGCGTCCTTGATCTCTTCGTGGTGAGATAGAGTCGAGAACGTGGTCCGGAATCCGTGGGCACAATGATCAGTCTTGGTATCAATGCCAAGCAGCCGCAAGCGCTTGTTGAGCGTATTGTTTGATAGCGGCGCGTCCTTCGAGCAGGAAAACGCGTACCGGCGATGGCCGGTCAGCTTCTGGACGCTACGCAGGATCGCGAGTGCCTGTCGTGACAAGGGCACAACATGGTCCCAACCGGTCTTCATCTTGGGAGCTGGAACAGTCCAGCGTTTGGCATCCCAATCGACCTCGCCCCATTCCATTTCATTGACCATGCCGGGGCGGGGAATGGTCAGCGCATTGAAGCGCAAGGCAAGGCCAACGACGTCACCAAATCTCGCTCTCGTCCACGGTGCGCTGATAAGTTTGAAGACGCGCGTGACGTCGCGTGGTTCGGTGACACCGGGACGCGGCGTCGAAATGTTGGCAATCATCTGTCCATTCAGGTTGCGGAATGGATTGTAGCCGTCGCCTTCGACGTCGGCATAGTCGCAGATCTGCTCGCCGATGCTGCGCACTCGGTCCCGGGTTTCCAGCCTTCCCTCTGCTTCATATGAACGCATGAAAGCGAGCACGTCGGGACGCTTGATGTCCTGCCTGCACAGCTTGCCGAAGCGAGCCTTGACGTAGCCGACGCGCAGCTCGAGCACCTCGACGGTCTTGGGGTCGCGCACTGCGACGATCCTGCCGCGCTTGACTTTCTCCACCTTCTTCTTGGCGAGCCACTCATCGGCCCATTGCGCGAAAGGCCGGGCGGCGGCCTGCTTGTGCTTGTCGAGCTGCTTCTCGATGCTCGGGTCTTTGCCTTCCTTGAGCAGGTCTTTGGCCTTGTCGCGCTCGCGCCGCGCGTCTGCGAGCGAGAACGTGCCATCCCTGCCGTTGCCGTAGGGGCCGATGGAGTAGGTTTTCTGGCGGCCGTGGAAACGGTAGTCCATCCGCCAGAGCTTGGAGGCAGCGTTGCCGGGCCTGCTCACGTCCGGCGTGACGAAGAGATAGAGCCAGCCGCCGGTCACGTCGGAAATCTTAGCGGGACTCCACGCGCCATTGTCGAATTTCGGTCGGGCGGCGCGGCAGTCGACGTCGGTCTTAATCTGCTTGGGATTGGCGCACGCGCCGTCGTTCTTGCCGCCCATCGGCTCAATTCCTTCATTCGGCAAAGCGAAAGTCGCCGTGAACGTTTGTTCTCCCGATACCAGCAAAAATACCAGCAAATCGGGCGGCTGGGATCGGAGGAGAACAAACGGTGACGAACTAGAACGTACGCGGAAGTGCCTATTTTTCAAGGCTTTCCGAGCACGGTGCGGACGGTTGCGGACGTTTCGGAACGGGCTTGAACAGCCTGGTTGGTGCCCCTGGCCGGAATCGAACCAGCACTCCTTGCGGAACTCGATTTTGAGAGACCGAATATCCCCTATCCTTTGTGTATCCGGGGGTATCCGATTTCCCGATAACCGATTGTAAGCACTAGCTTTTATCGGCTATCGGCACATCCTTACCTAACCGGACATACGCTACGGTTGGTTTTCTAGGTGCTCCTACTTTGCACCTGAATTCCAGCCTCCACGGAGGTTAGGAAATGCCCAAAATCAAACTCACAAAGACCGCTGTCGACGCCGCAACTGCCCAGGAGCGCGATTACGAACTCCGGGACACGATGGTCCCTGGCTTCCTCGTAAAGGTTACGCCGACCGGCCGCAAGACGTTCATGCTGGCCTACGTCGCGAACAACGGCCAGCGGCGAAAGCCAGCGATCGGGCGCTACGGCGAACTCACCGTCGACCAAGCACGGAACATCGCACAAGATTGGTTGGCAGTAGTCCGCCGATGTGTAGATCCAAGTGCTGAGCGCGACGGCGCCAGCTAGGCGCTGACCGTGAAGGAGCTGTTTGTTCGGTTCATCACGGACTACTCCGAAGATCGGAACAA
>CAUJJN010000418.1 GCA_963204905.1 Pseudomonadota bacterium | reverse complement strand
GTATCGCCGTGGTTTTACGTCGAAGTTTCGCTCGACGAGGGCAAGAGCGTGCCGCTCGACGCCGACCATGAGGAACGCGCGATCTACGTCGTCGATGGCGAGGTCGAGATCGCCGGTGACCGCCACGAGGGGCCGCGGATGCTGATCTTCCGCCCCGGCGACCGCATCACCGTGCGCGCGAACCGCCCTACACGGATGATGTTCCTCGGCGGCACCGCGCTGGAAGGCCCGCGCTACGTCTGGTGGAATTTCGTGTCGTTTTCGAAGGAGCGGATCGAACAAGCCAAGGCGGATTGGAAGAGCGGCCGCTTCGAGGCGGTGCCGGACGAGACCGAATTCATTCCGCTCCCGGAACGATAGGGTCTTTGCAGGCGGCGCGGCCCGGCGTATCACCGGGCTTTCCTCCCGTTCGAGAAGTGACCCGCCATGACCACGATGCTCGCCAGCGACCTGCCCCTGCCACCGCTCGGGCGCGGCAAGGTGCGCGATATCTACGACGCCGGCGACGACCGCGTGCTGCTGGTGACCACTGACCGCATCAGCGCCTTCGACGTGGTGATGAGCGAAACCATCCCGATGAAAGGCGCGGTGCTGACCCAGACCAGCGCATTCTGGTTCCGGCAACTCGGCGACACCGTGCCGCATCACATGATCAGCGCCGACGCCGACGAAATCATCGCGCAGGTGCCCGCGCTGCGCGAGCATCGCGCATCGCTTACGGGCCGCGCGATGCTGTGCAAGCGCACCACCGTATTTCCCATCGAATGCGTGATCCGCGGCTACCTCTCCGGCTCGGCCTGGAAGGAATATGCGCAATCAGGAACGCTGGCGGGCGAGAAGCTGCCCGCCGGACTGGTTGAGAGCGACAAGCTCACGCCCGCGATCTTCAGCCCGGCCACCAAAGCCGAAACCGGACACGACGAGAACATCACCATTGCGCGGATGCGCGAGATCATCGGCGCGGACGCCACCGCCGCGCTGGAAACGATGACCCGCGCGGTCTATGCGAAAGGCGAGGCGGTTGCCCGCGAACAGGGCATCATCATCGCCGACACCAAATTCGAATTCGGTCGCGACACGGCCGGCAATATCATCCTGATCGACGAGGTGATGACACCGGACAGTTCGCGCTTCTGGGCCGTCGATATCTATGAGCCGGGCCGCGCACAAGCGAGTTTCGACAAGCAGCCGCTGCGCGACTATCTCGACGCCGAGCGCCGCGCCGGCCGCTGGAATGGCGAGGCTCCGCCGCCGCCCCTGCCCGCATCCGTGATCGACGCCACCAGCAGGCGCTACCTCGACGCCTATCGGCGACTGACGGGAAGCGAGTTGAAGGTGGGGTGAGCGGATGACGGAATCGTTTTCTTCGTCATTGCGAGCGAAGCGACGCGATCCAGTGTTTCCTTCGCCGCTTCCGGATTGCTTCGTCGCGCTCCTCCTCGCAATCCTCTCCGCACGTCATGGCCGGGCTTGACCCGGCCATCCACGTCTTCCTTACTGAAGGCGCATCAAGACGTGGATGCTCGTGACAGGCACGGGCACGACGACCGATAGATAGTCCTTGTCGAAATGATCGGACGCAGAGAGGAAACCCATGACCGACGATAACGCCGTTCTCGTCGAGCGCGACGGCCCCATCACCATCATCTCGATCAATCGTCCCGAGCGCCGCAACGCGGTCGACGGCCGCACGGCGCGTATCCTCTGCGACGCTTTCCGCGCTTTCGATGCCGACGACAGCGCGTCGGTCGCGGTGTTCACCGGCGTCGGCGGGCACTTCTGCGCCGGTGCGGACCTGAAGGCCGTCGCCGCCGGCGACATCGAGAAACGGCGCGAGATCGGCGGGCATGATTCCATCGCCCCGATGGGACCGAGCCGACTGCGGCTGTCCAAGCCGGTGATCGGCGCGATCGAGGGTTTCGCCGTCGCCGGCGGTCTCGAACTCTCGCTCTTGTGCGACATGCGGGTCGCCGCCGAAGACGCGACCTTCGGGGTGTTCTGCCGCCGCTTCGGCGTGCCTCTGATTGACCTCGGCACCATTCGCTTGCCGCGGCTGATCGGCCATTCCCGCGCCATGGACCTGATCCTGACCGGTCGCCCGGTCGCGGCGGCCGAAGCGCTGAGCATGGGACTGGCCAACCGCGTGGTGCCGAACGGCACGGCGCGCGCGGAAGCGATCGCCCTCGCCAAAGAGATCGCGCAATTCCCCCAGACCTGCATGCGTGCCGACCGACTATCGGCGCTTCAGCAATGGGACATCGCCGACGAGGAAGAAGCCATCGCCAACGAAATGCGCGGCGGGCTCGAAGTGATCAACTCGGGCGAGACCCTCGCGGGCGCGACGCGCTTCGCCTCCGGCATCGGCCGCCACGGCCAGTTCAACGGCGATTAAGTCCGGCACCTTCCCTCAGTCGCTGAATCCGTCTTTGGCTGCCAGCGTCATGATGGTCGCGATCAGCAATGCGATGAGTTTTCTGGCACCGCCGGTTTCGGAAAACACATGGGTCTGCACCACCGTCAGCGTTCGCCCGGCCTTGACGACCTCACCCCGCGCGACGATGCGCTCGCCGCCTGCGGGCGCCATGAAATTGATCTTGAATTCGGTGGTCAGCGCCGCGGTGCCGGGCGGCATCAGGCTGACCGCAGCGTAACCCGCAGCGGTGTCGGCAATCGCACTGACTGCGCCGCCATGAACGAATCCATGCTGCTGCGAGACCGCTGGACCTGGCACGACAGCGATTTCCACAATCCCCGGCGCCACGGGGTGGATGGTCGCGCCCATCGTCGTCATCAATCCCTGGCGGGCAAAGCTGGATACGATCCGCTCTTCCCAACCCGCGCTCGGCTTGAACTCCATCGGACGCGATCCTCCCGCCACAAGCGTGACGTTGCCGGCGCGCATATGCAAGCGCGCCGACGACCGCAGTCACAGAGCATGCAGTCACAAAGTATCAAGCGGACCGCGTCTCCGCCGGCGTCGCCATCATCGCTCGGATTCAGCCGCCGTCGGGCGCGTCAGCGCAGCACACGATACTTCTTGTGTGTCAGGCAGGTATTGACCACCAGCGCGTAATCGGCGGTGGCCTGATCCGCGCCGATGGCCCCGGCTTCGGCGGTCGCCATGCCGACGTCCTGCGCGGCGCCGGTCGCGTGATACAGCGTCCGTGCCTGCCGGAAACCCGACACCGGAATGAAGCTCGCCACCGCGGCGCCGACCGCCACCGCCGTTCCCGCCGCCTGTTGCTGACGCGCCGCGCGCGCTGCCGCTTCCTGCGGCGCCGCCTGCTGACGACACTCGGCAAGATCG
>CAUJJN010000417.1 GCA_963204905.1 Pseudomonadota bacterium | reverse complement strand
CCCCTCAAAACAAAACCCCGCCTGTCGGGGCGGGGTGTGTGGTCGTGTGTTTCACTGCCGAGGACTACCCAACTGCGGGGGCTTTGGCGTCTAACGCGCCTATAAACGAAATTGCGCCCGAGAAGCTGAGCCTCCGGGCGCAATTCGTCATCTGCATTACTGACGACTAGAACTTATTCGCAAGGCCGGGTCAATACCAAAATGCGTTACCAACTTATCCAGCCCCAGCTTTAACAAGCGCCGCGTATCGAAGTCCGCAATCTTCCGATCATGGATGACGTGGTGCGCGATGGCCTTCTGCAATCTCACAGGGCCGCAGGATTCAAATGCAGCGTCGTAGACGTGCTTAATCGCACGGGCTGTGTCGTCCGCCATACCGGCGCCCTTACCGAATCCAGCGGCGCCCAAGTCGATTGCGGACGGGTTTGGATTAGGAGCGAGAATTGCCGCGCGGTATCGCGCAGCCAACCGAGCGTATTCCTTGCCTGCCTCGAACTGTGCCGGCGTGATCCAGCCATTCAGCATCAGCCTACCAAACTCGGATTCTGCTTCCTGCATTTCCCGTAACCTCGCCGGCACCACCATGCGGTGCGGTTGCGCCGCAATCTGCGCTCGTGGATTTTCGTAGGTGCGCTGGATGCGCCCGTTGCGTTCTCGCTTGCCGATCTTGCGCGGTCGTCCAACCATGATGGAAATTGCCCCTTTGCGAATTGATAGCCACTCCCGCGACCAGCGGATGCCGGGGGCGGTCATGCGTAGATATCCTCCACAGGATCATCCAGACCGGCTTTGGTGTCCGCGATCGCGTCGAGCGGGTCGTCCACGCTCCGGCGCACAGCGGTGATCGTTGCCCCCGGGAACGTGTTCTTGACCTTCGCCAGATCGGGATAGGCAGATAGGATGCGCCCGATCTCTTCCAGCGTGTAAACCGTGACCTTGCGCCCCTCCGCGATGACGTGGTGAGCGCTGGCGTTATCCGGCACGATGGCGATGACGTAAGCCGCATTGGTCGGATCGTCTGCCATGCCCGGTTCTGTCCCGGGCGTCTCCCACACCTGCGGGTGAAGCGGCTGCTTTCCTGCGGCGGCCGCTGCCTTGTCGAGCGCCAGCCACGCCGTGGTCATGCGCCCTGCTTCGCGGCGGACCTGTTCAAGATCGCCGTGCCATATCGCCTGGTTGAACAGGTAGCGTTGCCGGTCGAACTTCTCGCGAAGCTCAGGACTGACCAGCAGCCGCAACCGGTCAGCGCCCCACTTCGCTTCCATCTCGCAGGCCGTCTCGTCAGCGCCATCGATGTAGGCGCGCCCCGAGATGTGGGTGCCGTTCGACCGTGCCCATGAACGCGGGTCGGACATGGGGCGAACTTCGGTTTCGCCATGGATGATCGGTTGAGGCTTCGCCATTAATCGTCTCCCGACCGCCGACCATGCTTCCACGAATAATATTCGTTTCGCTCGTCGTTCGACGCGAACAACTTAAAAAATTGCGGGCTCCCAAATGGCTTTGAGAAGGCTGTGAGGGGAATTGCGCTGCTATATGTATATTCTCCGATCATCCATTCGAAGAAATCCACAATTGCTAAATCGCCAGTAGCTGACCCTGACGGGACAACATTGCGGATGACACCTTGCCACTGCACCTGCTCCTTGCCATCGGCGTCGGTCGTATAAGACAGAAATGCCCACCCAGTTAGAGGGTGTTTCCCAGGTTCAAGCGGCAGTTCAACTTTTGCTACCTGCATATCTGCATCGCTCTTGCCAAGATTGCAGGCAACACAGATAGCCCTCAAATTCTCGACCTGATTAGTCCCGCCTTTAGACACCGCCTTGATGTGGTCGACCTGCAACGTGACATCAGGCGCCTTGGCACCGCACGACTGGCAAGTGTAGCCATCTCTGTCGAGCACCTTGTAGCGTGTCGTCGCTGAAATTGGCTTACGTTGAGCTGCCATTGTTTTCCTCGTCCCTTTTGAAATTCATCCCCCGAACCCCCTAATAGGAGGGGTGGAACGGAACGATGCTGATGAGCAACTGCATCGTTCCGCGCGCCACCGTTTTGGAGTTTAGCGTTTTCAATGGGTTATTGGTATTTCGTTCCGCGTTCCACATTGCCGTTCCAGTGGAACGAACGGATGCAATTCCAACCGGAATCGTTCCACCCAATCGTTCCACCTTATCAATCGTCGTCATCGCCCATTCCGATCTCTTTTTTGCCCTTCTTCGTCGGCCGATATTTGGTGCCACGATGCTTCTCAACGAGCTTGTCATCCAGTAGCCGCGAGATGATCCTGAACACCTTCGACTTCTGCGGCTTACCGTCGTCCGACGTGAATTTTGCGGTCGTCGCGATCTGCGCGATGGATGCTCGCGGGCTTGCGGCGATGATGCGGAGGATCAGATTCTCATCGTCCTCCTGACCGCGTTCGCCGCGCTCGAGCGCCATTTCGGAGATTGGCTCAGCGACTACAGACGGCATCAGAACGCCGTTGGCGTCGACTACGGCATCGCATTCGACGGTCCGCAGACCGAACGCCATGGGTTCAAACTCCGGACCGCGGAACTTGCCTTGCCAATGAAGCGTCGTTTGCTTCTCAGCGTTGCTCCAAAGGGAGAGATTGCCGTCGACCTCGTTGAGGAACGCACCACCGCCAACGGGGAGCAAGTTTTCCTTTGAGGCATTCTTGACGGGGTGGCACGGCACGACGCACGCCGGCTTGCCGGGAAGGAATGTCAGTTGGCGGAGGATGCGGGCAAACTCTCCCTGCTGTACGTTGTTGTTGCCGTCGTCGCCCCGAAAATAGGCCGCTGCCGTGTCGACGATCACCAGCGCCAGATTTGGAATTTTTTCGGCTTCCGCCCGGATGCGAGGCAGGCAAGCGGATATGTCGACAACACCGTCGACGAAATAGAAAGGCACTGCGGCCGGATCGAAGCCATGATGTGACGCCAGCACCAGAAAGCGCGCTCGAACGTCATCCGGGTTTTCACCAGCGAGGAACAGCACAGATCCTTGCTTGGTCTGCTTGCCGTGGAAATCCTTACCGCGCGCGATCGACTGCCCCATGAACATGCCAACGGCAGTCTTGCCGTGACCGGTGCGGGCCGTGAGCGAATAGAGGTAACCTTGCTGGATTACGCCGTCGACCAAGTATTCAGGTGGCCTGAACCCCGCTACGAAGTCGGCCGCCGATAAAATTAGCGACTTTCCCTCTGCCGGGATTCCTTGGTCGACAACCTGTGTCGCCTCCCGCCATTCATCCCTCGCCAAAGGGCGCTGGGCGGCCTCCGCAATGTCGGTCGACCACTTGCTGACCGCGCGCCGCCACTTTTCAGCGAACAGCGTCGGGCCGCGTCCTTCCCGCTCGAGCTTGGCGGAATTGGTGTCGGCGCCGTCGAGCCGGCTTTTCACCTTGCGCTCATAGACCGCATAAGCCTCACGCATTCGCGCCTGGCTCTCGGCCTCGCTCGGCGGGATCGGGCATTCGCGATACCAATTGACGATAGCGGCCCATACGAGGTCGCGCATGTAGTGATCGCGACCGTCGACCCGCGATCCGAAGGCGTCGAAATCGGCGTCAGGACTCGCTGTAGGCGTTACGGGCGCGGCCGTGCTGTCTCGGTGCTGGTCGCCGCCGAACCGCTCCACAAGCTCGCTAACGGCTTGCAGCAGCCAATCGGGTGCAATGGCTAATTCGCATTCCCACGGTGCACAGCCGGGCTTCCATTGGTAGGACTGGCCGGAGATGTGCAGCGACGGCGGCAGCACGGCGAATCCGCCCTGACCGCGCACATCGACGCCGATTGGCGTTTTGTTGGTTGGTGCGCGCCATCCGGCCGGCGCGATAAAGAACAACTGCCGGCCGCCACCGCCTGTCACTTGCTGGCAGGTTTCCGGCTCCATGCTGTTGTTGTGCTCTTGCAGAATGCCGTGCCACCAACCCAGCGCGTCGGGCGTCTTGTATTCATCAAGATCGATGACGAACGTATTGCCGGATGCGCGGCCTGTCAGTAGGCCCATGTTGGTGCGGCGGTCGTGTTCGCCTTGAGGCCCGTACCAACGTTCGAATGTCGCGTCGGGCACCTGTGCCTCTTGCAACGACTTCCAGTCGGCAAGCGCCGGGCGCTTCCAATTCTGACCCGATGACGGAAGATGTGAAGGCACGACCTGCCACCCGGCGGCGCGATACATTGCTGCCCAGTCGCCGGGTGCCGCCCAATCAGGTTCGAACGTCTCGAGGTGCCCCAACTTCATTCTCTGTCCGGTTCGCCATCTCCATCGGAATTACGCAACGCAACACATACAAAGGCGGCCGGGGCCGTAGCCCCGGCGCTGTCAGCCTCAACCGAAATCGTCGGCGTTGGCCATTTCAGGCTGCTTTGCCGCCGGCGCGCTCACCTGGGTTGATCCTGTCGACGGTGCGGCCGCAGCCGGCGCGGTCGACGGTGAGGCCGTCTGCGGCGCCCCGCTACTCTTGGCGACGTGAACAAGGTCGACTGGACGCGGTGCCCAACCGGAGATTTCGAACACAGGCTGATAATTGGTCGACTTCTTTTGGCCGCTGCCGGACGTGATCGGAATCGTCGACTTGAGCACGACGACGGGCAGTTTGCCGGGGTTGGCGGCCTTGCCGGCCTCGTAGGCGGTGTGGAGGTCGTCGACGCCCTTAAGGAAGGCGGCCGAGTTACCGGAGATTTCCCGGATATCGCCGCCGCATGACGAATGCAGTTTCATCATCAGGCGGGCAGCCTGCTTGAAGCCCGGGTCGGCGGGCTTGTGCGGCATCGGGGAGCCTAGGGCTACCAACAAGAACTCGGGAGCCACACCTGCGCCGAACTTCGCAAAGCCAACTTCGATATTCTCGAGATCGACAACCGCTTTGAAGATGTTGGTGATGTCCTCGTCGTTGCTGATGTAATTGCCGCTGCTGTCCTGAGTGCGGTCGTGACGAAACAAGCGGCCGGCACGAGCATCGTATTTGACAAACGGAATAATATCGCCGCTGCCGCCACTCGAATAATTCAGACCAAGGGCCATTTTCGATTTCCTTCTACCGTGCTGCGATCAGGCCCGCAGCGTTGCCAATCCCTTCCGGGAATCTCACAGTGTCTTTGCTCGGGCGGTCCCACGACCTTTTGTTGCTCGCCCCTTACGGGACATATCGGCCATGTTTTCGCTATGCGTGCCAGGTGACAGGTGGTCGGGATTGATGCAGCACGGCATGTCGCAGGCGTGCAGAACATCCAGACCATCGGGGCCGTTAACAACTGAGCCGAGCCAAAGCCAGCATCCGCTATTTGGTTCTGGGATGCTGAGTGCAAGCAGCCGATTGCGAAGTGACGTTAAAACCTCGTCCTTGCACCGGGGCCTGCGGTGATACATTCCTTTCGGCATCATACGCCCCAGTGCTCAAAAGCCAGTTGCCGCGCCGGTCCTCCCCAATAAAAACTTTCGATGTCAGGAACGATGATCTTGGTGAAGAATGTAGGGTCGTCAGAGAGGTCTAGGAATGCCTCGCATCGAAGCGCAATCTGATACAGCGCATTCAGATGGTCGCGAGTGTTCTCAAGCTGATACGTCGCGCGCTTCTTTGGTGTGACATACGCAAGCCGCGCATCCACGTTATCGCCGGTCGCCGTTGCATAGAGCGATACTTGCCGCGCGTGCGGAATTTTGATCGATGACGGCAGCGCGCCAGTCGTCTTGAGATCTACGACAATGCCGTGATGTTCCCAACGATAGTCGAGATATCCAACAATCGGATACTTAAGCCCGTCCGGCTTCCACTCGACAAATTGCTGACAGTGCGTGGGGACGCCATATGGGCGCAATTCTTCTAATGCCGATTTGACCATGGCCGGGATCGTGTCGCGGTATTCTTCGCGCCGCTTGTCGCCAGACAGGGCGGTGATGGCATCATACTTTTTGATTGCGACCGCATAACAGTCCTCGAACGGCTTAGCCGGGTCCATCAGGCCAGACGTCACGCCATCCTCAACCGCCGTACCGCGATGTGCCGGTGCCCCGACAGGCTGGCGAATGCCCATGATGCGCTCAAGCACGAACATGCTAGGCGATGCGCAAAATAGGTTGAGACTGCTCGGACTATGACGCTGGATTTTCATGCTGCGGTGCTCCACGGAAACAGGACTTCAAGGCCGTATTTGGCGATCAGTGCGGCGTCGGCGCGGTTGTGATCTTTTTTGCGCGCGAAGCTGGCGGCGCACGCCGGGAACAGTTGCAGCGCCTTGGCGCGCGACTCGTCCTTTTCGGTTTTCAAAAGATTGAAACGCGACTTCCATTTTGACGGTGTGACGTAATGCAGCGGCACATTGTGCGAGCCGAGCACACCAATGGCTTGGCCATATGACTTGCCGAACTTGAAGGTGGACGCCACGCCCTGCCCCGGCATCGAAGCAACAAATTCAATCACGGCGTAGGACGGCGCATACTTGCGGATCAGCCCGGACAGTAACGGCGCGCAAATGTCGCCATCGGCTACCGGCATATCCTCGATGGCAACCCTGTTAGGGTCGTTCTGGAAAATGAAGGCCAGCGCGCCC
The DNA here is from genome assembly GCA_963204905.1 of Pseudomonadota bacterium. Taxonomy (GTDB): domain Bacteria; phylum Pseudomonadota; class Alphaproteobacteria; order Rhizobiales; family Xanthobacteraceae; genus 62-47. The sequence goes on along the minus strand of CAUJJN010000417.1, from coordinate 3,937 downwards.
GTTAATCCTGGGTCAACTCCTAGAACACACCTATCCGACATGATTGTGCCCCCTACCAAAATCTCGAATGACACGCGCATCAAACGTGGTTTTGCACCATTTGATATCAGCCATTCTCAACCTCCCCACCCCACAACGCCTTGACGCCTTCGGCGCACAGCCGCCCCAATTGCTGCGGCGTGATCTCGACACGTTCCAACGCCTGCCCGCGCGCCATGCCGAGTTCGTCGAACGTCAGGTTTAGGATCGGCTTGCCATCTTGCACGGTCAGAAAGGCGAGTTTGGCGGTGCGGTCGGTCGTGATCATCGGGCGAGCTCCGACTTGATCTGATCGACGCGATTACGGAATGCTTCTTCCGCAAACAGCTTCTTCGCTTGGCGTTGCGCGTGCAGAATCGTGGTGTGGTCCCGACCGCCAAGCCGCCGTCCCATGGCGGGCAGAGACATTTGCGTCATTTCGGTGAGAATGCCGACGACAACGAACCGAGCGATGCATTTTTGCTTTGTGCGTTTTGCGCCGGTCAATTCTTCAACCGTCATGCCAAAATCATCGGCAACGCATTTCAGGACGCGGGTGGCAAGCGGCATGTAATTGGGCAGGCGCTTCTTCGTCTCGTACATGCGACGAAAATGCGTCTGAGTAATCGCGGTAGCTTCGATATTGACGGGCTCGGATCGCGCCTTCGCATTCCATGCATGTCGCGCGGCGGCTTCTGCCATTCGCGCTTGGCGCGCCTTATGGGCTTGATGTAGTTCAGCTTGCAGAGGGGTCATTTCAGCCCCGCAATTCCGGCGCGATCCACAACGCTATCCCCCCATCCTCTCGGTCCTGCGACGATTGCAATTTCCTTACGCACTGAACTCACTCCGGATTGATTTTCCGACATCTGGAATCTCCATGGTGTTGATTGGGAACCATGGAGAGCAACAACGACAACGAACCACTGACCTGGCAGACGCTCAGTTTGGCGACGCGGCGACTGCTACAAAGATACGAACAGCAAGAGATAGATGGCGGCCGTGAATCCAATTCCGGTCGCGCAGATGAGAAGGACAGCAGCAGCGATGGCAGCAACATCACGAAGCGCCGCGCAGCAGCGAGATAGGAAGCTATGCACCGTCGTTTCTTCGACCCGAGACGGCGCGACCGGGACCAACAGCCGGGGAGGATCGGCTCGAAGCTGAATTGCAGAATTGCGCGGGCTGATATTGCCCCCATCACCGCGCATGTTGAGACGCGAGGAGTCGGACGTTGCCCCGTAGGCTCCTCGCGTGCTCTTATCGAATTGGATCAGCATGAGGCACCCCGCAGTCTGCGAGCTTCACGCGCAAGCGCGGCACGAACGCCGCCTGTGACATATGCGAATGTCAGTTCGTCGAGGCCGGATTCAGAGGTGGAAACTATCGCGTCGGCTTGTCCAATCGCCGCGACAGTCTCCACCTCGTCATCCGCCAGAGGGCCGGCGAAACAGAACGGGTTCGGCAAGCCTGAATAAAAAACGCCAGCGCTGGCCGGCGAGTTGGCGCGTGGTGTGGAGCCGGAGGAGCTTTCACGCGCGGGAGGAAGGTTGAAAATCATCCCCGCACCTCATCGATCAGCGCCCATGCGAACAGCGGGATCAGAGCAAGCAGGCCAATGTTGGCGAGGGTGTCGAAGGTCATGCGGCGGTCTCCTGTTCGGATGGCGACTTCATGCCCCACAGCGATGCCGGAGCCGAAAGCCCCTTGGCATTCAAGGCTGCTGTGATGACAAGGAAGGTATTCGCCGGAAAGGATTGCGACTTCTTCCACATGCTCACGGTGCTCGCCTTCGCGCCGGTCAATTCACCGACTGGGCCATTGCCGCCGATGGCGTCTATAATCGCATCAATGGTGGTCAGGTTTCCGCTCATGACCAAGAGTTATTTCAAATTTCTTGAAATAGCAAGAGGCAAAAACGATTGCTTCCAATTTTTTTGAAATAAAGCATGGTCCCGGCCATGGAGAACTTGGAAACAGGTGGTCGGTTTGCGCCGTCCGCAATAAGACTTCGGGCACTACGACGCGCATCGCCGTATCCCACCCGCCGTGCTTTTGCAGATTTTCTTGGAATTACCGTTTCCCGGCTGTCCAATGTAGAGAACGGCTACCCGATCTCACGCGACCTCGAAAATCGCATAAGTCAGGGCCTTCCATGGGTGAGCCTGGATTGGCTTCGCAACGGCAGGGAAGAGGTTTTATCGGGCGTCGTGCTTCAGCGGCTCAAGCCACTCTTGGACGAAGAAAGCGACACCACGGCGCCACGGTCGCGATCACGGGCTTGAGGTTCAGCCAAGAACCTTTCGACTAACTCGCGCGCCAGCCCTAGAACGATCAGGGCATCTTCCGTCGTCTCAGGTAATGCGGCCGCGATTTGAATTGCGTGTCTTCGGTGCCAAGCCTCTGAAGCCATTACGATCTCCCCAAGCTCTTTAAATATCTTGCTTATTTTTAGCGGAGCCGCCCCGGGCCACGCATAAAAAGAGTATCACGGAGGCCACTTATGTCACCCGAGATTCTGCGTAGACGATAAGATAATGATTATTATCCTACAAGCTAGGATTTTTGTCGCGCCGAAATAATTTCAAATCTTTTGAATTTAGCTGTTGCTATTTCAAATTTCTTGAACTAGATTGCCCCTCGACATCAACAACGATGGAGCCGGGCAAGATGGCAAGGGGCAAGAAGGCAAGCGCAGACACCAAGGCGTCCGACGCCATCACGTCTTTCAAGGGCTTCGATCAGGATTTTTCCTGCCGCGTCTTCAAGTTCGAAATCGGACAGACCTACACGGTCGAGGGCGAGATCAAGGCTTGCCAGAACGGCTTCCACGCCTGCGAGTGTCCGTTTGACGTTTTCGCTTACTACCCCCCCGGTGCGTCCAAGTATGCCATTGTCGAGCAGTCAGGCGGTCTGTCGCGCCATGACGATGATAGCAAGGTTGCTTCCGCCTCGATCACCATCAAGGCTGAACTGAGCCTGCCTGAATTCGTTTCGCGTGGCGTCGAATATCTGCTTTCCAAGGTGATATCGACGAAGATTGAGTCCAACACTGGCAACCAGAGCGCTGCCACCAACACTGGCTACCGGAGCGCTGCCACCGTTGAAGGCAAGCACTCCGTCGCGGTCGCCAGCGGAATCGAAAGCCGCGCCAAAGCAAGTGAAACAGGCGCCATAGTCCTGGTCTATCGCGACCCGGACAACGAATGGGCCATCAAGCATATCTTCGCGGCGAAGGTCGGAGAGCACGGCATCAAGGCCGACACGTTCTACACGATCAACGCCGATGGCGAGCCGGTTGAAGTGGGGGGTTGAGCCATGCAGACCCGCACCTTCACCTACCGATTTCAGGATTTGCCGCTGATCGTCGATGGCTTGTTCGAGGATAACGGCGTCGATGGCGAGGCCGAGGTGTCCTATTCCACGGATGGCTCATGGTTGATTACCGCGATCGGCGTTCAAATCGCGCGCCCCAAGACGACGGAAGAATTGCAGCAGACCGGACGCACGGGTTCGCGGGTCTATCAAACCCACTGGCTGGCCAAGTCCTCCCCCCTCTACGCGATCCTCCTGCATAGGCTTGAGAACGACAAGCGGCGCGGCGTTCAGCGCGACATTGACGATCAGATCGAACAGGATCGCGAATGGGCTCACGCCTGCATCGCAGATCACTCCCGCGACCTCCGCAAGCATGAGGCCGCGTGATGACCCAGGCAGGAAGCACATTCACGGCGGGGCCGTGGCGGGCGAACGGGTGCATTATTGAAGGTCCGAAAATGGGCCTGCAAGTTGCTCAGGTTCAATTCCGCGCAGCCGGGAGCAACGTTGGATTTGCGCCTCAGACTAAGGCGGAGGCGTTCGCAACCGCTGAATTGATTGCAGAGGCTGGCACCATCGCGCACGAAACCGGCCTGACGCC
>CAUJJN010000416.1 GCA_963204905.1 Pseudomonadota bacterium | reverse complement strand
TGGAAAAGAGCCCGGCCGGCGCCAACCAGTGGCGGGCGAAGAATGCGCCCGCCATCACGCCGGACGCCCATGACAAGTCGAAGATGCATGTGCCGACCATGCTGACCACCGACCTGTCGCTGCGGTTCGATCCGGCCTACGGCAAGATTTCGAAGCGCTTCCACGAAAATCCGGACCAGTTCGCCGATGCGTTCGCGCGCGCCTGGTTCAAGCTGACCCATCGCGACATGGGGCCGCGCCAGCGTTACCTCGGCCCCTGGGTGCCGAGCGAGGTGCTGATCTGGCAGGACCCGATCCCGGCCGTCGATCACAAGCTGGTCGACGACAAGGACATCGCCGACCTCAAGGCGAAGGTGCTGGCGTCGGGCCTCACCGTGCCGCAACTGGTCTCGACGGCGTGGGCTTCGGCCTCGACGTTCCGCGGCTCCGACAAGCGCGGCGGCGCCAACGGCGCGCGCATTCGCCTCGCGCCGCAGAAGGACTGGGAGGTCAACCAGCCGCAGCAGCTCGCAACCGTGCTGGGCAAGCTGGAAGCCATCCAGAAGGACTTCAACGGTTCGGCCGGCGGCAAGAAAATCTCGCTCGCCGATCTGATCGTGCTGGCGGGCGCGGCGGCGGTGGAGAAGGCGGCGAAGGATGGCGGCGTCGAGGTCAAGGTGCCGTTCACGCCGGGTCGCATGGACGCGTCTCAGGAGCAGACCGACGTGGAGTCGTTCGCCCCGCTCGAGCCGCGCGCCGATGCCTTCCGCAACTACGTCAACGGCAACAAGCTGCAGTTCATGGGTCCGGAAGAGTCCATGGTCGATCGCGCGGAATTGCTCAACCTGACAGCGCCGGAACTGACGGCGCTGATCGGCGGCCTTCGCGTGCTCGGCGCCAATGCCGGGGACTCGAAGCATGGCGTCTTCACCCAGCAGGTCGGCAAGCTGACCAATGACTTCTTCGTCAACCTGCTGACCATGGACACCGAATGGCGGCCGACCGGCGACAACCTCTATGAGGGCCGCGATCGCAAGACCGGGCAGCCGAAGTGGACCGCCACCCGCGTTGATCTGATCTTCGGGTCGCACTCGCAGCTTCGCGCACTGGCCGAAGTCTATGCCTGTGGCGATTCGAAGGAAAAGTTCGCCCGCGACTTCGTCGCCGCCTGGACCAAGGTCATGAACGCGGACCGGTTCGACCTGACCGCCTGATCGCCGCCGCAAGCGGCATTCTTGCCACTCCGGAATGCCGCAGCGGTCCGCCGCTGCGGCATTTTCCGTTTCCGGGACGATCCCGGACGTGGGTGCCCGCAATTCAGCCTGCAGCAGAACGCAACGCAGCCTTTCAAAAAACGCCGCAAAGGCTTATCTTGATGATTGTACAGTGGAACCTTGATAGCGCGGCGGGCTTCTGCCGGCCGCGACACTCTGCTAGGTTCCGGATCATACCCAACCGCAGCCAATGCATACATCTGGTTTCGGGAGTGCCCGAGACCACGGAGGATCGATGACCGCCGCCGCCACCACCAAAGCGCAACAATCCGGGCCCGCGCCCACCGGCATCCCCGATATGAAAGTTTCGGTCCGGCAGGTTTTCGGCATCGACAGCGACCTTGAAGTGCCCGCTTTCTCCGAGACCGACCCGCATGTGCCGGATGTCGACCCCGATTATCGCTTCGACCGCCCGACCACGATGGCGATTCTCGCCGGCTTCGCCCACAACCGCCGCGTCATGGTCACCGGCTTCCACGGCACCGGCAAGTCGACCCATATCGAGCAAGTGGCGGCGCGGCTGAACTGGCCGTGCGTGCGCGTCAACCTCGACAGTCACATCAGCCGCATCGATCTGGTCGGCAAGGACTCCATCGTCATCAAGGACGGCAAGCAGGTCACCGAATTCCGCGACGGCATCCTGCCGTGGGCGCTTCAGCACAATGTCGCGCTGGTGTTCGACGAATACGACGCCGGCCGCCCGGACGTGATGTTCGTGATCCAGCGCGTGCTGGAAGTCTCCGGCCGCCTGACCCTGCTCGACCAGAACAAGGTGATCCGGCCGCATCCCTCGTTCCGGCTGTTCGCCACCGCCAACACCGTCGGCCTCGGCGACACCTCGGGCCTCTATCACGGCACCCAGCAGATCAACCAGGGCCAGATGGACCGCTGGTCGATCGTCACCACGCTGAACTATCTGGCGCATGACGAGGAAGTCGAGATCGTGCTGGCCAAGGCCAAGCACTATCGCACGGTGGAAGGCCGCGACACCGTCAACAAGATGGTGCGGCTCGCGGACCTCACCCGCAACGCCTTCGCCAACGGCGATCTGTCCACGGTGATGAGCCCGCGCACGGTGATCACCTGGGCCGAGAACGCGCAGATTTTCGGCGATCAGGCGTTCGCGTTCCGCGTCACCTTCCTTAACAAGTGCGATGAGCTGGAGCGTCCGCTGGTGGCCGAGTTCTATCAGCGTTGCTTCAACGTCGAACTGGCGGAATCGTCGCTCAACGTGGCGCTGAGCTGATCCTGCCGGGCGCGTGCGGCGGCGTCCCCGCGAAAGCGTGGACCGATACGCCGCAGCGTTTCGTGTGAAGTGACAACGCCGACGTTTGTGCGTCCAATGAACGCCGGTGGTTATGGGTCCCCGCCTTCGCGGGGACGACCGGTTAGGTTCTCATGAGCACACCACCGAGCAACAAATTCCGTACCGGCGCGAGGGAAGCGCCCGCCGAGCCGTTCAAGCGCGCGGTGAGTTCATGCCTGCGCGCTATCGCCAGGACGCCGGAGCTTGAAGTGTCGTTCGCCGCCGAACGCCCCGGTCTGGCGCCCGGCAAGGCGCGGTTGCCGGAGCCGGCGCGCAAGCTCTCGAAGCGCGACGCGGCGATCGTGCGCGGCCACGCCGATTCCATCGCGCTGAAGCTCGCCTGTCACGACCCGAAGGTGCATCGCAAGCTGATGCCGGGCAATCCGCAGGCGCGCGGCGTGTTCGAGGCGATGGAGCAGGCCCGGGTCGAGGCGATCGGCGCG
>CAUJJN010000415.1 GCA_963204905.1 Pseudomonadota bacterium | reverse complement strand
GACGGACGATGCGACCCTCGCGTTGCTCGATCTGCGACGGGAGCCAGGGCACGTCGAGATGGTGGAGCGCCTTGAGCCTCAGTTGCGCATTGACGCCGGTGCCCATCGTCTCGGAACTGCCGATCAGGAAGCGGACCTTGCAGGCGCGCACGTCGCAGAACAGACGCTGCTTGGCCTCCGACTTTTTATAGTCCTGCATGAAAGCAATCTCGCCGGCTGGCACGCCCATGCGGATGAGTTCGTCACGGATCCAGCGATAGGCGGAAAAGCCCCTGCTCTTCTCAACACTGATCGTTCCGAGATCGCTGAAGATCATCTGGGCGGCGCCCGGGAGTTCGAAAGGCTTACCGTCATGTCGAACATAGGGGTGCCCGGCTGTCGCCCTCCAGATAGCGAAGGCATTCGAGATGAGTGCGTTGAGCTTGTTGTCCGCCTCATTGTCATTGTCGGCGTCGACCAGGCGCAGGTCGATTGCAGCATGGCGACCATCGGTGATCACCGAGAGCAGGATGTCATCGCCGGGCTCAGGCGGCCGGTCGCGCTTCTCGATTTCCGCGATGCGCGCAGCCAGGACCATCTGGTAGTGTTTGAAGGCCTGCGTCGGCTTCGATGTGATGATCTGGCGCTTGCCGGTGGAGATCGCCGGCACCTTGACGAATTGGCGCAGGTCTTCCGGCATCACGACGTCGGCGAAGGAGCGGAACATCGCGATCAGTTCGGGGACGTTGACGAAGCTGGCAAACCTGGAAACAGGCTTGTATTTGCCGGAAGGCTGAAGCTCCAGCTCGGTCGTCGTGTCGCCGAAGGTCGACGCCCAGGCGTCGAATTCGTGCAAACCGCGTTCCATCAGCGCCGCGTGGTCCATCAGCCGCTGGACGGTGAACATCTCGCCGAGCGTGTTTGTGATCGGGGTTCCGGAGGCGAGCACGAGCGCCCGTCCCGGGTTCTTCGTCTCGATGAAGCGGGATTTGACGTATAGATCCCAGGCGCGCTGCGAGCCGTTGGGGTCGACGCCCTTGAGCGTCGACATGTTGGTGGCGAAGGAGAGCTTGCGGAACTCCTGTGCCTCGTCGACGATGATCTGGTCGACGCCAATTTCAGCAATGGTGAGAAGATCGTCCTTGCGACTGGAGAGTGCTTCGAGCCGCTCCTGCAGGCCCTCCTTCAGCCGCTCGAGCCGCTTGCGCGAGACGCGGTCATCGCCTTCGACCTTGGTGAGAAGCGTCTCGTAGAGCTCCAGCTCGTCATGTATCATCTGTTGTTCGAAGGCAGACGGGACGCCGATGAACTTGAAGGCGGAATGCGTGATGATAATCGCGTCCCAGGTCGCGGTTGCCGCCCGCGACAGGAACCGCACGCGCTTATCCTTGGTGAAGTTGGTCTCGTCGGCGACGAGGATGCGGGCGGTCGGATAGAGCGCCAGGAACTCACGGGCCACCTGCGCCAGGCAATGGCCGGGGACGGTGAGCATCGCTTTGGCGATCAGGCCTAGACGGCGTTGCTCCATGATGGCGGCTGCCATGGTCATCGTCTTACCGGCGCCGACGGCGTGGGCAAGATAGGTTGAACCGGCCGAAATGATGCGCCAGGTTCCACGCATCTGATGTCCATAAAGAACAAAGGCGCCCGAGGCGCCTGGAAGTTTCAGATGGGAGCCGCCGAACGCTCGTGGCGCGATATTGTTGAAGCGGTCATTGTAAATGCGGGCCAACCGGTCGGTTCGATCCGGGTCAGACCAGATCCACCGCTGGAAGGCCTCCTTGATCTTGTGAAGCTTCTCCTTGGCCGCCTCGGTATCGACGACGTTGAGGACGCGACGCTCGCTGTCGCCGTCCTTGATCGTATCGAAGATCTGTGGCACGCGGCTGTTGAGCGCATCTGTCAGCAGTTCGCCCGCATGCCTGCGTTCGGTCCCCCATTCCGATGTACCGACGGCGAGATAGCCAAGCTGGCGCGCATCGACAGTCCAGGAAGCAAGTTCCGGCATGTGGTGGATCCTGATGTCGACATTCATCGTCTCCTTGACGAATGCCGCGATATCGAGAGCGGGAATCCACGGCGCGCCGAGACGCGCGGTGATGTCGGAGGGGCGAAGGTCGACCGGCTGCACGCCCTGCAGGGCCGTGACATTGCGCTCATAGGCCGGATCGAGGGCAGCAGCAGCTTCCGCGGCCTTCAGCTTGTCGCGGACATGACCCGAGAGATAGGCGTCAGCCATCTGCCAGGAACCGTCGGCGGGGTCCTGAAAGATCGCGCTGCCAAGTTCGGCGACGACGTCCTGGGGGTCGCGGTGGAGCAGCTCGGCGATATGGTCGAGATCGACACGGCCGCGTTCATTGAGAACCACGGCAAGGGCGTCGGCCGCGCTGGAGATCACCGGCGGCGCCGGCGGTGAGATCACGCGCTCGGTGAAGATCGGGCCGGGCCGGGCGGTGTCGTTTTCAAGGTCGTAGTCCTCGATCGAAGCGACCAGCCAGCAGTCGGGATCGTCGAGGAAAGGCTGAAGGTTTGGACGCCGATGACTTTCGCGGGTCTCGCCGGTCTCCGTGTCCTCGCTGATCGAGACCGTGGTGTGATTGATCGGACCGAAGTCGCGAACGAAGCTCGACCAGGCGATGCGCAGCCTGACCTGACGGTCTTTCCAGGGCTGGTCCACTTCCTGGGCTTTCAGCACCTCGCGCACCGCGTCACGGACCGGGATCAGCTTGCGGATGATACGGACATGCTTTTCAGGGATGCCGTCGGCACTACGGCCCTTGCGCACCTTCACAGCGACCGGCTCGCCGTCAATGATTTGCATCAGGCCGCGGGCGTTGTCGAAGAAGAAGCTCCCTTCGCGCACATGCCGGCCATTGGGCAGATCGACAACGGTCTGATCGTCAGCCACATCCAAATTAGGGTCGATGTCGCTGGGTTCGCCGTCATAGCGATCTTCCGGAAGGAGACTGACGGCAGCGGACAACGCCGCGTCGAGGTCCTCGCCGTCGCGGGGCCGGCATGTGTAGGTCTCGCCGAAGGGACCAGAGGTCAGTGCGTGCGTTCCGAGCACGAAGTCCGGGTGGCGCGCGAACCAGCGATTGACGCGGATCGCGCCTTCATCGTCTGTGACCGGCCGGACGTTTTCGGTGTCGAGCCAGGACTGCTCGCCTTCAGGCTCCCCAGCTTTCCTCTTCCGGAAAAAGAGGATGTCGACGACGACATTTGTTCCGGCGTCCGCGCGGAAGCTTCCTTCGGGCAGCCGGATCGCAGCGATGAGGTCCGCCGACTTCGCGATATGCTCACGCGCGCAGACATCGGCCTTGTCCATCGTGCCGGAACTGGTGACGAACGCCGCGAAGGCGCCTGGCTTCAACAGGTCGATCGACCGCGCGATGAAGTAGTCATGCAGGCGCAAGGACAGCGAGCGATAGGCCCGGTCGGAACGCACGGTCCGGTCGGAGAAGGGCGGGTTGCCTATGGCAAGGTCGAAGCTCGCCGGCAGCTCCGTGCGGGCGAAGTCGCCTGTAATGATACGCGCCTGTGGTTGTAGCAACCGGGCGATGCGTGCCGTCACCGGGTCGAGCTCGATGCCGGTGACATGGGAGACGTCGCGCAGGCCTTCCGGCATGAGGGCGGGAAACAGCCCCGTGCCAATCCCTGGCTCCAGCACGCGCCCGCCGCGCCATCCCATGCGTTCAAGGCCCGACCAGATCGCCCGGACGATGAACTCCGGCGTAAAATGGGCGTATTGGGTGCAGCGGGCGAGCGAAGTATAGTCGCCCTCGCCGACGGCATCCTCCAGATCGGTGCCGATTTCGTCCCAGCCCTTGCGGAAATCGACCTCGCCAGGCCGTCGGAAGACACCATTGGCAAGATCGGACGCACCGAAACCGGTGAAGCGGATCAGCTGCTCCTGCTCTTCGGCGGTGGCCGGCCGCTCATCGGCCTCGATTTCGACCGCGAGCCGGATCGCAGCGACGTTATCGCGGGCACGCTCCTTCCAGCCCCGAGCCAGACCCCGGTCGTCGGCGAGATAGAAGTTCGAGCCACGTTCCCGGTCGGGCTTGGAGGGTGCTGCGGCCGCCGCGATCGGCATCGCCGGCGCCGGGGACGATGGATCAGGATCGTCGTCGGGTTCAAATCTGTCGGCAAAGGCCGTCACGCCGAGGCCGAGACCGGACGAAAGGGCCGTGTTTCCGAAAAGATCGATGGTGAAGGGGTCGTCATTCGACATGATAAATCTCCTTGGATTGCGGGCGAGCGCGTTTCACGCGGACGACAGCGTCGGCCACGTGGAAAGGCTCGCGGTTTGAAAGAGTCAGCGAACGATCAGGGAGAGCGTGACCTGGTGCTCGGTGAGCTGCACATTGAGATGCGTGCAGCGCAGATTCCGATCGAACATCGGGAGCAACTGCCCGGCGTCGATGAATTCGATGCCGTCATCGCCCCCAAAATGGCGATGCTTGTAGTCAAACCAGTCGGGATTGCCGACCGGATGGCACTCCTCGGAATAGACGACGAGCGGGCGCCCGCCATCAGGGAGTTTTCCGTTCGACATGATGTAGACGCCCTGGTCTCCAACGAGCCAGAGCCCTGGAATCTCGCCCTCGCCGGGCTTCATGCCATAATAGGGATTGCGAAATCCGCCATTGATGGCGGAATCCGCCGTGCCGCGATCGATGACCTTGCGAACGGCAACAATGGGAAATGTGAACATCGCCGCCCCCTCACGCTGCAACGGCAAAAGGAAGGTGGCGGAGATGAACCGGCAGCTTGGTTGCGATTTCCGCCTCGGTGAGTTCGTCGAGCAGCTTGACGTCGCGGCTTCGGTCGGGACCGAAGAACAGGACCGTCCGCCGGCCGCGCTGCGCGTGCGGGAAACGCCAATCGGCGTAACCGCGGTATTCGTCGTGGCTTGAACTCCAGATATGCTCGACCCGCTCTTCGCGGGTCATTGCACGGACTGGACGGCTTTCCCGCTCGACAATGGCGGCGCGCATGTGTGCGGGCGAACCCTTGTCGGCAAGGTCGCAATAGGCGTGGAAGAACCGCATCCGGTCGTCGATCTTCAGGGTGAAGAAGACGCTGGTGATGCAGCCCGTCAGGAATTCGCGCATGGCGAACATCTCGCCGTTCATGAAGAGCGGCGGCAGGATGTTGAACATGTAATCATGCTCGATCTCGGTAAGCTCGAACCACTCCCCGCGATAGAGGCCGGCATCGGCATCCTCGAAACGATTGGGGCGCTGCGTGTGGCGATCGAACATGCGGAACATCTGCCGGCGGTCGGCAATACCCTGGTAGACTTTGCGGATAGGAGAAGAGGGGTTCATTGGCGGGCTCCTTCAGCCTCGTCGGACTGGAGCGCGACGCATCCTCGGGGATCACCATCATCTTCAGCCCTTCCTGACCCCTCCCCAGCGGCCGCCTCTCCGTCCGGCCGGGTCAAGTGCCGGCGGAGCCGGGCGAAGCTTCACACTTGACGCGGCTGGCGGGTATGCGGCAGCCGGGTTTCATTCGTTTTATTTCCTTCTTCTTCCTCCCCAATTCGGCCGCATGCCCGGGCTGATCCGCCGATGAGCCGCGCACTCGTCTTCGCCCCAATCCTCGTCGCTACCGGCGAGATCATCTTGGAGATCTACACGCCAGAGCTAAGTCGGCCGATGTGGAAGCTGCGAAGCTGGAGGCCGCGTCAAGACTTGGCGCGCCATTGCGGATCGAGATGACGACGGCGAAGGTCGGGCCAGCGATCCTCGATCGCGCATCATGAGCGCTGGAGGTGCCGGTCTGCCCGATCAGGCGATTGCCCCCTCCTTCAGCATCGCATTCCAGTCCTCCGCACGCGGCTTCAGACGTTCGAAGTCGCAGGAGAGTTCACCGGCAAGCTCACGCAACCGCGCCACGAACGCTTCGCCCTGCGTGTTCGCATCGGTCGCGGCGACGAAGCGGACATCGGGCCGTTCCCCCAACATGCGAATGGCGCCGTCGGTGGCCGGCGACCAGCCGCCGCCAGTGCTGACATAAAGCGTATCGCGCCGGGCCTTCTCGATCGCGCCAAGGCTCATGGCATCGATGGCGGCTTCGGTTACGCAGATGCGAGCGGCGCCCTTGAACCCGAAGCGGAACAAGACCTTGCTGCCGCCGGTTGCAAAGCCGCGCCATTCGGGACCACGTTCCTCCCAACCGGTGACCACGCCATCGGCACCCTGATGAGCGGCCCACATGCTCCCACGCGGCCCTTCCCGCAGAAGGTCCTGGGCGATGGCTGCCCGGAGGACCTGTTCGGGAATGTGCCGGTCGTCGCGCAGATATCGCCAGGTTGCCGACCCGCGCCAGGGCTTGCGCCGGGCACCCCAACGATCCGGTATGGATTGGTCAGGTTCCGCCTCGCGCGACTGTCGTTTCCATTCTGGCTCGCGGGGCTCGAAGGCGACCAGGGACGCGACTTGCACAAACGCTTCCAGAAAATCGCCGCCGTCCAGATGCTGAACGAGCGAATAGACATCACCCTTGGCGTCGGAGAGCGGATCAAACCAGCCCTTGCCATCGTGGATAACGATGATGATGTCATCGCCACGGCGATACTTCACCGCCTTGCGCGTGCTTTCCTTCAAGTCGATCGCGAACCCTCCGGTCTCCAGCACGGCCGCACAACCCACCCTGCCTCGCAGCTCTTCGATATCCGCTTTTTCCATTCTTTTCTCCCAGCGGCCTTTCGGCCGACCTTTCATTCAGTTTATCTTCTCCGCACACTTCGCGGAACACCTTAGCGACCGGCGCGAAGAGCAAAGGGGGCAAGGGCGCGGCTCCTGCCGCGGCGCAGCTTCCCTTGCGGCCTGCCGCTCGCAAGCGGCACGCCGGGCAAGAGACGGTTCAATGAACCGGCTGGCCACCCGTGTAGGGGTCGTAAAAGTAGAGGGCGTTGACCTCGTCGTCATCGAGGTCGTCGGCAGGAAGAACGCCGTATGCGTCTTCATCGACCTTGAAGAGGATGACCGGCGTCATCAGGGTGCGCGCGAGGTTCCAGGCGTGGTTCTGAGCGAGGCTGAGTTCTTGCGACATGGTGTGACTCCCGTAGCTGCGGGGACCATTCCCCGCTCGACAGGCGCCCGTCGGTTCCGGCCTGGACCGCGATCACCGCGTTGGCGAAGCCATAAGCGGCGGCACGCTTGCGTAGTCCGACCCCTCGCGGGTTGATCGACAAGGTCCGGGCTGGAACAAGGGAAATAAGCCGATAAGAGCGGGGGTGGTCTTTGCGCCTGAGCCGCATTTCCAGCACGAACCGTCGCGGATTCATGCCGCAGACAGCGCCGGCTGATGCATGCCGCTATCATCAAGGTCTTTGCGAGGACCGGTTCTTCCTGTACCGACGATGTCGCCACCATCAAAAGCCGACAGCCAATTTGATCGGCCTGACCACGGAGATCGTTGCCGCTTACGTCAGCAACAGTTCCGTACCCAGGGCTGAGCTTCTGCGGCTCATTGCCGAAGGCCGTCCTGCTGCCGGCGACTGAGGCGCGGTCGCGCGAACGCGACTGCCCCAAGCAAAAAGCGGACGAAAGCGCCCGCAGCAAACACGGTCGAGCCTGCCGCGCCGCCTCGACCTCGCCTCTGGCCACCCAGCATCGACCTTTCTCCGGTCCGGACGCCTTCCTTCGTCTAAAACGCGAAGAGACCGCGACAAATCCGTTCGTTTTCGGTATGGATTCAGTTGAGGCAGCGACGCACTGCCTCAAGGGCGTCGAAACCCTTACCAGCGGTATGGAATCAACCGGGATGATTCCAACCTCCTTGACCTTATGGTCGGGGAGCCTGTGGCGTATACAACAGGCTCACCGAGCTAAAGGCCATGGGGCCGTCTGGTACGGTTTCGAACTCCCCGATCACCAAGGGGTCAATGAGCATCGCAGAGCGGGGGCGCACCGCGAGCGATGGCTTCGAAACCGGATAATGACAACGGGTAGTTCCGAGGCAAGGGCGAAGCTTGGCTTCCAGCTTATTCACGATGTGATGCTGCATCAGGTCGTTGGATTCCCGCTGGCCGGCGAGACGCCAGGCGCACGACTACGGCAATACGCGATGGTAACGGTTATCCTAGACCTGCACTGCAAGGGCGAGCCGATAACGATTTCCAATATTGTCGCTGTCACCGGGATGACGCGCGGTGCTGCCGATGAGGTTCTTGGCGCCCTTGGAAGAAGGGGACTCATCGAAGGATCCTGGACAAAAAACTCAATGGGCCGAGGTCAAGCAAGGGAGTACCGGATCGCTGGAAGGCTTAATGTCGATATTGCCGGCCTACTCGATAACCTTCGCCCCTCATGAGCGTCGGGATCAATCTGACAATCGGCAGGGGTCATTCGCTGCCGGTTTGCATCTGGCAATCATTCCCCTGAAACAACCATCTAGCC
>CAUJJN010000414.1 GCA_963204905.1 Pseudomonadota bacterium | reverse complement strand
GCGCACCGTCACCACCGCGGTGTTGTCCGAACTGTCGGCGGTCACGAAGCCGGCCTATCCGCAGGCACAGATTGAAGCTCGCAACTGGCAGCCCGGCGCACGTCTCGCCGCACCGGCGCCCCGCGCCATCGCACGTTGGAGGCTCTGATGGCGGTCACGATCAAACAAACAGAAGCCGCGCCGGAGGCTTATCCCGATGCGCCGGCGGGGCTGTCCACCGCAGCGGCCGCGCTCTCCGCCGCCATGATCTGGCAGCGGCTCGAGTCCTACACCGCATGTCGGTGGGCCGCGCGCGGCGTCGTCTGGATCGTCGAAGGCCCCGGTGAGTGGCTGCCATCGCTGAAGCCGGCAACCATCACCACGGTCGAAATCTGGGCCGCCGGCGCATGGCAAGACGTGACACCGGATGCTTCCCCACTGGGGGGATACTGGTTGACCGGAAACGGGCCGTACCGCTTCACCGGCACGGCCGGCAGCGATGTCGACGTGCCCGCGTCGGTACAGGAAGCGTTCCGACGCTTGGCTGAGTACATGGCCGCGGATCCCGGAACGCCGGGCGCGACGTCATCGCGAACCGATGTGATCGATATCGAGTCGGTCACGATTGAGCGGTCAGCGTCGTGGATGGCCAGGGCGATGCAAAACAGCGGCGCCGGCGACCTGTTGCGGGGGTACCGGCATGTTTAATTGGTTCAAGCGGCCCGACAAGATCGAAAAGCGGAGCGCCGCGAGCGGCTTCACGGCCGAAGTTATCGCGGCGCGCGAAGCCTACGTTTTGGGCCGGCGTGGCATCTCCGAGTTGACCGCGACGGCGCAATCTTGTGTCAGCCTCTGGGAACAGGGCATGACGCTGGCGGTCGTCGATGGCACCGGCATGCTGACCGGCTCGACGCTCGCGCTGATCGGCCGATCGCTGGCGTTGCGTGGCGAGTCGGTTTTCGTGATCGATGGCGAGCGCCTCACGGCGTGCAGCGATTGGGATTTGCTGACCCGCAACGGCCGGCCGACGGCGTATCGCGTCAGCATCCCTGAAGCCGGCGGCGGCACGTCGACAACGGCCCTGGCCGGCGAGGTGCTTCACGTCAGGATCGGTTGCGACCCGGCAGCGCCATACTATGGCACGGCGCCGTTGAAGCGCTCGAGCCTGACGGCTGCCATGCTCAATGCGGTCGAAAGCGCACTCGGAGAAGTCTTCGAACTGGCGCCGATCGGCAGCCAAGTTGTGCCGATGCCGGAGCAGCCCGAGACCGACAACGCTGCATTGGGGAGGTCCTTCCGTGGTCAGCGCGGCCGCGTGTTGCTCCGGGAGTCGGTGCAGGTCAGTGCCGCCGGCGGACCGGCTCCAGCAGCCGACTGGCGCCCCGCGGATCTGACGCCGGACCTGCAACGGGCCATGACGAAAGAAACGCTGGACGCCGGACGTGACGCGATCTGCGGGGCATTCGGCGTGCTGCCCGGGCTGTTCTATTCAGCGACCACCGGTCCGATGGTGCGGGAGGCCCAGCGTCACCTAGCACAATGGACGCTGCAGCCGATCGCCGCGCTGATCGCCGAAGAAGCGTCGGAGAAGCTCGGCGGCCATGTCGACATTGACGTTATGGGACCAACCCAGGCATTCGACGCCGGCGGCTCGGCCCGCGCCTTTGCTACACTGATTCAGGGGCTGGCGATGGCGAAAGAGGCCGGCGTCGATGCACAGGCCGCGCTCGCCATGTTGGACTGGTCCACGAAGAAAGAGGCCGCCCGATGAATGCGGTGGCTGCTGAGCGCGCGCGGGCCAGTATCGCCCGCACCGGTGAGCTTGTTTCGGTGCGTCGGATGTCGACGACGCTGCCGTTGACTGTCCTCAACCGGGCCGACGTCATGGCCGTCGTCGCGGGATATGCGCCGGTCGAACTGGTCGCGGGCATCACGGCCGGATCGCGCAAGGTCGTTCTGTCGCAACTTGATCTCGACGCCGCGGGATTCCCGCCTCTGAAAAAAGGGGACCGGATTTATCTCGGCAAGCTATTCGAAACGCAGACGACAATCTCGGCGATCGACCCAGATCATCGCGAGTTTCAGGCGTGTTTGGAGATTTCGACCACCGGCACGTAACGTCTTTCAGCCGAATCGGCTTAGTTCCGACGCCCTCGGCTAGGCCTATCGACGCTCAGAATTGTCCGGATGCCATTCTTTCGCATGTAGATCGGGTCTCCCGCCTCAATGGCGGCATCTACCCGATGGTTGGGAGCGACCACACGCATCGTCGTTAGATCAATTGCTCCGATGACATTGCCGGCGTCATCTTCGATATCAGCCCTGTCCGTCATCTCTTTACCGCTCCGATCTTACCGATCGATTCAACGTCGGATTCATCAAGCTCGAGGTCCTCTTGTGGGCATTCAGTGCGCCCCCATCGGACCTGCGAAATCTGTTCAGTTGCTCCCAACGACGGCTCGTCGTCGCAGTCTGGTTCGGGATCGGCGTCCGGCTCAAAGTCTGAGTCGGATATAAAATCGTCGTCGCCGAACCGCTCCGCGAACATGCGATCGACGTCGATCTCATCGAAGAAAACATCCGTTTCGTCTAGAAACTCGATAAGCCGCTCAATTTGAGCCCGGGCCTGTGCGCGAGCGCGTCGAAGAACGACCAGCGCCTCGCGCACTTCCTCCGGAAGAACCAATTCATCCAGGTCGCCAGGCTGAAGGCCGGCAACCAAAAGCGACTCCTCGTGTGGAGTTTTCACGTTTGCTATTTTCCCGGCAGTTCCTGGGGCAAAACGTGCCGCATGATATTCGAGACTTGTTTGAGAACTGCGCTGACGAGATCGGCTTTTTTCCCGTTCTTATATCGCTCGCTGTTCGTCTTGAATTCCTGCTTCAGGGCCTGACGAAAGTACCCGCTGAATTCCTTCGTCATTGCATCGACAAAAGCATCCGTGGGATCCGAGGCCAGCCGAACGCCTGCGCCTTCCCCATCGTCTGTAAAGACGACGCCGGAAAATTCGAGCGAGAGCCGGATCATCCGAAGTGTTTCAAATTTCGCTTTCAGTTTGCCAGTCCCGGCCTCAAGCCGTTTGATCGTTTCGACTGAAACGCCCGATTTCTGTGCCAACTGGGTCTGCTCCAACCGCAGCATCGCCCGAGCCGCTCGTAACTGTTCGGCTGTCAAACTCATTTTGCCCCTTAAGGTGTTGTCGCGATACACCTGACGTGTTGACACCTCAGGTGCATACGTGATCTACCTAGGGTGTATCACGATGATGTCGCGAGGTCTACATGATCCGGAAAGAGGACGCAGAGCGGTTAATGGTTCGCCTGCCCAAGGAAGTGAAGGCATGGCTTCTGCAAGAAGCTAACCGCAACGGCGCTAGCCAAAACTCGGAGATCATCCGCTGCATCCGTGCCAGAATGGACAGCGAGCGATCGCAGAGGGCCGCCGGCTAATGTCCCGCGGCGCGCAAGCATTTCGACAGGGCGATGTCACCAAGGCCATCAAAGCCACGGTGAATGCTGGCCTGCCGGTGCAGCGCGTCGAAATCGACATGCTCGCAGGCAAAATTGTTGTCATTCCCGGCGACCCGTCGGACAGTGCTGCCACGGCGGATGCCAACGAATGGGACACCGTCAAATGAGGTGGAAACTGCCGCCGAACGTCCACGGCTACATCAACCGTCACGGTACTGCGGTTTTCTATTATCGCCTGCCTGGTGCGAAGAAGGTTCGGCTCCGCGGGCATCCCGGCTCCGATGAATTCATGCGGGCGTACGACGTCGCGAAAGCAGGTGGTGCTCCTGCGATCGAGATCGGTGCCAGCCGCACGAAACCGGGCACCGTTAATGCGGCGCTAGTTAGCTACTACCAGTCGAGCGCATTCAAGGACGGACTGGCCGAAAGTTCGCGGAAGATGCGCCGTGCTATCCTTGAGAATTTCCGCAAGGATCACGGCTATAAGCGCGTGTCGTTGATGACTCAGATGGAGCTGCAAACCATCATCAACAAAAAGACGCCGTCCGCTCAGTTGAATTGGCGCAAGGCGATGCGCGGTTTCATGGATCACTGCTTGGCGATGGGCTTCATCAAGGTCGACCCGCTCGCCGGGGTGAAACTGGTGGAGTTGAAGTCTACCGGCCATCACACTTGGATCACCGAAGAGTGCCAGCAGTACGCTTCGTACTATAAGTTCGGAACGCGGGAACGCCTCGCCTACGAGTTGTTGTTGCAGGCCGGTCAGTCTCGTTGCGACGTGGTGAGGATGGGCCGCCAGCATGTCCGTAACGGCATGATGTCGATGGGCCGGCAGAAGACTGGGGTTGTTTTCAATGTCACAGTGACGCCAACGCTCCAGCAGGCAATCGATGCCATGCCGGCATCCGATCATCTGACGTTCCTTCTCACGGCCCATGGAAAACCCTTCACGGCAGCCGGATTCGGCAACTGGTTTCGAGAGGCCTGCGACGCCGCCAAGATGCCGAAGCGATGCACGTCGCACGGTCTACGCAAAGCGGCCGCAACGTACTTCGCAGAGCAAGGCGCAACCGACCATCAGCTCATGGCGTGGTTCGGCTGGACCTCGATCTCGCAAGCACAGGTCTACACGAGAGCGGCCAACCGAAAGAGGATGGCGGAAGCCGCCGGAAAGCTCATTACCGGAACAGGTGTTGGCTCACCCTCTAACCCGGTGAGCCAAATCGAACCGCAAGCGATTGAAAACAAAGGAGGCGTCAAATGAGGTGGCGATCCCAGCAGGATTCGAACCTGCAACCCGCGGAGTAGAAATCCGCTACTCTATCCAGTTGAGCTATGGGACCATTGCCTCTGTGTTCTATCACCGCCGTTAGCAAAAAGCGCCTTGATGCGTCAAATCCGGGCCACCGGAAATTTGCAGGCCCCGTGGATGAGGCCGCCGTTGTGGATAATCGTGCGGAAGGCCGCCGCCGGCCAATGTCGACGGTTTTGAGGCAGCAGGTTTCGCGTCGCACCGCCAGTTTCCTTCCGAACCAGATGGCCTTTGTTCGCGACAAAGCGGGAGGTGCGTTCGCGTCGCGGTTTCCGCTATGCTCGTACATGGCCGTCGAAATGCAGCGGGCAGGATATTGCCAAACAAGAGCGACGATGTTTGCAACGGGACCGGGTGCGGTAGCGCCATCGGTCCGTCATCCTTTTCGCGAATGCTGGGATCGTCGGCGGTTCGCCGTCTGAGGGAGAATACAATGATCGGTCTGGTCCGTGTCGTCAGTGTCGCGTGTGTGCTCGCGTTTGGTTTCACTGCCGCGCTGGCCGCCGACAAGACCTACCGGCGAGACGACCTGGCTGATGCCGCGATCAAACTGCAGGCGCAGATCAAGAGCGAAGCGGGTGGGGTCGCCAAGCCGGCGTCGCAACTGCGCACCGATGCCGAGGCGGCGATCCGGAAGGGCAACGTCCGCGAAAGCCTGCAAATCCTCGGGCAACTCGCGGCCGTGGTGCCGGATGACGGTGGCAACTGGCTGCGGCTGGCGAAAACCATCCTTCAGGTCCGCCCGGTGACCAACAGCGAACAGACGCTGCTGCGCGAGCGCGCCTCCACCGCCGCCTATCTGGCCTATCAGCGTTCCGGCAATGCCGGCGAAGAAGCCGACGCGCTGGCGGTGCTCGGCCGCACGTTCGCGGACCGCAAGCTGTGGCGCCCGGCTCTCGACACCATGCAACTGTCGCTCGATCTGCGCGAGGTCGCGGAGGTGCGGGGCGAGTATGAGAAACTGCGCGACGATCACGGTTTCCGGCTGCTCGACTACAGCGTGGATTCGGATTCCGCATCGCCCCGCGTCTGCTTCCAGTTCTCGGAGGATCTCGCCAAGCGCACCGATTTTGCACCGTACCTCGCGCTGGCCGGCAACGACGCCCCGGCGATCTCGGCCGAGGAGCGGCAACTTTGCGTCGACGGCCTGAAGCACGGCGAACGCTACAACATCAACCTTCGCGCCGGATTGCCGTCCACCGTGCGGGAGACGCTGCCGAAGTCCGCCGAATTCAACGTCTACGTGCGCGACCGCAAGCCGTTCGTGCGTTTCACCGGCCGCGCCTATGTGCTGCCGCGCACCGGCCAGCGCGGCATTCCGGTGGTCAGCGTCAACACCCAGAACGTGGAAGTAAACGTCTTCCGGATCGGCGACCGCAATCTGATCAACACCGTGATCGGCAGCGACTTCCAGCGCGCCTTGAGCCGCTACGAACTGTCCACATTGGGCGACGAGCGCGGCGTCAAGGTCTGGAGCGGCGATCTGGCGACCGCCTCGACCCTCAATGCCGATGTCACCACCGCGTTCCCGGTCGATCAGGCGCTGGGCGACCTGCAACCCGGCGTCTATGTGATGACGGCCGCGCCGAAAGGCCCGCAATCCAACGACGAGGATTCCAGTTCGCTGGCCACGCAGTGGTTCATCGTGTCCGATCTCGGGCTGACGGCGTTCTCCGGCAACGACGGCATTCATGTCTTCGTCAATTCGCTGGCATCCACCGACCCGATGGCCAATGCCGAGGTCCGGCTCCTGGCGCGCAACAACGAAATCCTCGCCACCCGCAAGACCGACGCCGCCGGTCATGTGCTGTTCGAGGCGGGGCTGGCGCGTGGCGAGGGCGGCCTGTCGCCGGCGCTGCTGACGGTCACGGGCGAGAAAGCGGACTACGCCTTCCTCAGTTTGAAAACCACCGCCTTCGATCTCTCGGATCGCGGCGTCAGCGGCCGCCCGGTGCCCGCAGGGGCGGATGCCTTCGTCTATGCCGAGCGGGGCGTCTATCGCTCCGGCGAAACGGTCTATCTCACCGCGTTGCTGCGCGACGGGCAGGGCAAGGCGATGACCGGCGGTCCGTTGACGCTGGTGGTGGAACGCCCCGACGGTGTCGAATATCGCCGCGCCGCGTTGCCGGATCAGGGCGCGGGCGGACGCAGCCTGACGCTGCCGCTGAACACCGCGGTGCCGACCGGCACCTGGCGGGTCCGCGCCTTCACCGATCCCAAAGCGCCATCGGTGGGTGAGACCACCTTCATGGTCGAAGACTATGTAGCGGATCGGATCGAATTCGATTTGACCAGCGAAGCCAAGCAGATCACGGCTGAGGCTCCTGTAACGCTTAAGGTTGACGGCCATTTCCTCTACGGCGCGCCGGCTTCGGGATTGCAACTCGAAGGCGACATGCTGATCGCACCGGCAGCGACGCGGCCGGGCTATGTCGGCTACCAGTTCGGCGTTCCCGACGAGGAGACCGCGAGCAACGAGCGCACGCCGATCGAGAATCTGCCGGAGGCGGACGCCAACGGTGTCGCGACGTTCCCGGTGAGCCTGGCGAAAGCCTCGGCCTCGACCCGGCCGCAGGAAGCGCAGATCTTCATCCGCATGGCCGAGGCCGGCGGCCGCGCGGTCGAGCGCAAGCTGGTGCTGCCGGTGGCGCCCCCCGCCGCGATGATCGGCGTCAAGCCGCTGTTCTCCGGCAGCAGCGTCGCCGAGGGCGAGAACGCCAATTTCGAGGTCGCGTTCGTCGCGCCGGACGGCACCGCGCTGGCACGCAGTGGCCTGCGCTACGAACTGCTCAAGATCGAGTCCCGTTACCAGTGGTACCGGCAGAGTGGCTCGTGGGAATACGAGCCGGTGAAATCCACCAAGCGCGTCGCCGATGGCGATCTATCGATCGTCGCCGACAAGCCGACCCGGTTGCAACTGTCGCCGCAGCCCGGCCGCTACCGGCTCGATGTGAAGTCGGCCGATTCCGCCGACGGGCCGCTGACCTCGGTGACGTTCGACGTCGGCTGGTATTCCGACGGCAGCGCCGACACGCCGGACCTCCTCGAAACCTCCATCGACAAGCCGCAATACGCCTCCGGGGACACCATGACGGTGTCGGTCAACGCGCGGACCGCCGGCAAGCTCACTGTCAACGTGCTGGGCGACCGACTGCTGACGACGCAGACCCTCGACATCAAGGAAGGCACCTCGCAGGTCCGCATCCCGGTCGGTTCGGACTGGGGCACCGGCGCGTATGTCGTGGCGACCTTGCGCCGGCCGCTCGATGCGGCCGCGCAACGAATGCCCGGTCGCGCCATCGGCCTGAAGTGGTTCGGCATCGACAAGAATGCGCGCACGCTCAAGGTCGAACTGTCACCGCCCGCCCTGGTGCGCCCGAACACCACGCTGGCGCTGCCGGTGAAGATCGGTGGCCTGAGCGCAGGCGAGGACGCCAAGATCGTGGTCGCCGCCGTTGATGTCGGCATTCTCAATCTCACCAATTACAAGCCGCCGGCCCCGGATGACTATTATCTCGGTCAGCGCCGTCTCTCGTCGGAAATCCGCGACCTCTACGGGCAACTGATCGACGGGATGCAGGGCACGCGGGGCCAGATCCGCTCCGGCGGCGACGCTGCCGGCGCGGAGATGCAGGGCTCGCCGCCGACGCAGAAACCGCTGGCGCTGTATTCCGGCATCGTGACGGTAGGCCCGGATGGCAGCGTCAATATTCCGTTCGAGATTCCCGAGTTCGCCGGTACCGCGCGGGTGATGGCGGTGGCCTGGACCGCGACCAAGCTCGGCCGCGCCACCACCGACGTCACGGTCCGCGATCCGGTGGTGCTGACCGCGACCCTGCCGCGCTTCCTGCTTTCGGGCGATCGCGGCAGCATGACCTTCGAACTCGACAACGTCGAGGGCGCGCCGGGTGACTACAGCATCAACGTCAGCGCATCGGGTCCGGTGAAGGTGCCGGGCAACCCGACCACGACGGTCAACCTCAAGGCGAAGCAGCGATCCTCGATGGCGTTGGCGCTGGACGCCAACGGCACCGGCACCGCGCAGATCGATGTCGCCATCAAGGGGCCGAACGGCATGAGCCTGGCGCGACACTACGCGCTCGACGTCAAGGCGGCGACGCAGATCCTCGCGCGCCGTTCGGTGCGGACGCTGGCGAAAGGTGAAAGCCTGACGCTGACCCGAGACATGTTCTCCGACCTCGTCGCCGGCACCGGTGGCGTATCGCTGTCGGTGAGCCAGTCCACCGCGCTCGACGCCGCCACCATCCTCAAGGCGCTGGATCGCTACCCGTTCGGTTGCTCCGAGCAGATCACCAGTCGCGCAATGCCGCTGCTCTATGTCAACGACCTCGCGGCGGGTGCCCATCTGGCGATGGACACCGCCGTCGATCAGCGCATCAAGGACGCCATCGACCGATTGCTGTCGCGGCAGGGTTCGAACGGGTCGTTCGGCATGTGGT
Organism: Pseudomonadota bacterium; assembly: GCA_963204905.1. Classification (GTDB taxonomy): domain Bacteria; phylum Pseudomonadota; class Alphaproteobacteria; order Rhizobiales; family Xanthobacteraceae; genus 62-47. The sequence goes on along the minus strand of CAUJJN010000414.1, from coordinate 7,377 downwards.
CGTCGGGCGGCGACGACGCATGGCTCGACGCCTATGTCGTGGACTTCCTCAGCCGTGCCCGCGAGAAGGGGTTTGCCGTGCCGGACGTCGCGTTCCGCTCGGCGCTCGACCGCGTGCGCAACTCGGTCGTCAACGCTGTCGAGCCGGAGAAGGACGGCGGGCGCGATCTCGCTTACGGCCTCTACGTGCTGGCGAAGAACGGCACCGCGCCGGTCGGCGACCTGCGCTATCTCGCCGACACCAAGCTGAACAACCTCGCAACGCCGATCGCCAAGGCCCAACTCGCCGCCGCGCTGGCGCTGGTGGGGGATCGCGGCCGCGCCGAACGCGTTTACGCCTCGGCGGTCGAGAGCCTGAACCCGAAACCCGTGATCGAGTTCGGCCGCACCGATTACGGCTCGGCCCTGCGTGACGCGGCGGCGCTGGTCTCGCTCGCGAGCGAAGGCAACGCGCCGCGCGCGACCTTGACGCAGGCGGTGCAGCGGGTCGAAGCCGCGCGCGGTCTGACGCCCTACACCTCGACGCAAGAGAACGCGTGGCTGGTGCTGGCGTCGCGAGCGCTCGCCAAGGATGCGGGCAACATCTCGCTCGACATCGACGGCGCGCCTGTGAAAAGCGTGGTCTATCGCAGCTACAAGGCTGCCGACCTTGACGGCAAGTCGCTCAAGATCACCAACCTTGGCGACGTGCCGATGCAGGCGGTGGTCTCGGTCACCGGTGCGCCGGTGACGCCGGAACCGGCGGCGTCCAACGGCTTCAAGATCGAGCGCAACTACTTCGCGCTCGACGGCACGCCGGCGGACCCGGCGCAGGCGAAGCAGAACCAGCGATTTGCGGTGGTGCTGAAGATCACCGAAGCGAAGCCGGAATACGGTCACATCATGGTGGTGGACTATCTGCCGGCCGGCTTCGAGATCGACAATCCGCATCTGGTGTCGTCGGGCGACACCGGAACGCTGGACTGGATCGAGGACGGCGAGGAACCGGAACACACCGAATTCCGCGACGACCGCTTCAGCGCGGCCATCGACCGGACGGCGAAGGACAAATCAGTATTCACCGTCGCCTACGTCGTGCGCGCGGTGTCTCCGGGCAAATACGTGCTGCCGCAGGCCTACGTCGAGGACATGTATAATCCCTCGCGCTATGGTCGCACCGGCACGGGAGCGATCGAGGTAAAGGCCGCGAAATGACGGCGTCCGAGGCCATACACGTCGAACCCCGGCGCCGCTGGCGCTGGGTGAAGCTCGTGGCCTTGGCGGGCGTCGTCATGTTAGTGGCATGCGGTGCAATCTTCGCCTCGTGGGTGGCGTCGCTCGGGCCGTTGCCGTTCAAGGAAGCGCGTGAGGTTTCGACCACCGTGGTGGATCGCAACGGCAAGCTGCTGCGCGCTTTCGCCATGGCGGATGGCCGCTGGCGATTGCCGGTCGACGCCAAAACCGATGTCGATCCGGGCTACGTGGCACTGCTGCTGGCCTATGAGGATCAACGCTTCTATGCGCATGGCGGCGTCGATCCGTGGGCGCTGGGGCGCGCCGCGTTCCAGCTCGTGACGCGCGGTCATATCGTCTCCGGCGGCTCGACCATCACCATGCAATTGGCGCGGCTGATGGAGCCGCGTCAGCGCCGCTCGCTCTACGCCAAGCTGCATCAGATCGTGCGCGCCATCGAGATCGAGCGGCAACTGAGCAAGGATGAGATCCTCAATCTCTACCTGACGCTCGCGCCCTTCGGTGGCAATCTCGAAGGCGTGCGCGCGGCGTCGATCGCCTATTTCGGCAAGGAGCCGAAGCGGCTGTCGCTGGCGGAAGAAACGCTGCTGGTGGCGTTGCCGCAATCCCCGGAAACGCGCCGCATCGACCGCCATCCGCACGCGGGACAGGCCGCGCGCGACCGCGTGCTCGACCGCATGGTGGAGGAGGGCAAGGTCTCGGCGGAGGACGCCGCGCAGGCCAAGGCGGTGCCGGTGCCGCGCGTCCGCCATCCGATGCCGCTCCTGGCGCCGCATTCGGCGGAGCGGGCGATGGCGACGGTGAAGGACACACCGCTGATCCGCCTCACGCTCGACGCCGGCTTGCAGCGCAATCTCGAGACGCTGGCGCGGGATCGCGCCGCCGCGCTCGGGCCCGATATTTCGGTCGCCATCGTCGCCGTCGACAATGCCAGCGGCGATGTGCTGGCCCGCGTCGGTTCGCCGGATTATTTCGACACGCGCCGCGCCGGGCAGGTGGACATGACGCGCGCGGTGCGCTCGCCCGGTTCGACGCTGAAGCCGTTTATCTACGGCTTCGCCTTCGAGGATGGCGTTGTCCATCCGGAAAGTCTGATTGACGACCGACCGATCCGCTTCGGGGCTTACGCGCCGGAAAACTTCGATATGAGCTTTCAGGGCACGGTGTCGGTCCGCCATGCCTTGCAGATGTCGCTCAACGTGCCGGCCGTGGCGCTGCTCGATCGCGTCGGCGCCAGCCGCATGACGTCGCGGCTGCGGCAGGCCGGCGGCCGCCTGACCCTGCCCGAAGGCGAGGTGCCGGGGCTGGCGATGGGGCTCGGCGGCGTTGGCGTCACCTTGCAGGACCTCGTGCAGCTCTACAGCGGCTTTCCACGGCTCGGCAGCACCGTGCCGTTGCAGGAGATCCGCAAGGATGGCGACAAGCCGCCGGAGCCGCTGCGGCTGATGGACCGCGTGGCCGCGTGGCAGATCGGCAATGTGCTGATGGGCACGCCGCCGCCGGACAACGCCGCGCGCAACCGGATCGCCTTCAAGACCGGCACCAGCTATGGATATCGCGATGCCTGGTCGGTGGGCTTCGATGGCCGCATGACCGTGGGCGTCTGGGTCGGACGGCCGGATGGCGCGCCGGTTCCCGGTCTGGTCGGACGCAGCGCCGCCGCGCCGATCCTGTTCGATGCCTTCGCGCGTTCCGGAAAGCTCCCGATGCCGCTGGCGAAAGCGCCGCATGGAACCCTGATCGCCAGCAACTTGAAACTACCGCTGCCGCTGCGTCGGTTTCGGCAGGCCGGCGATCTGGTCGATCTGAGCCGGGAGAGGGCGCTGCACATCCAGTTTCCGCTGAACGGCTCGCGGATCGATGCGATAGCGGTCGGAAAAGGCGAGACCAGCACGCTCCCGGTCAAGGTCGCGGGCGGCGTTTTACCGATGACGATGCTGGTGAATGGCGTCGCGGTCGGTAACTTCGACACCCGGCGGCAACGGCTCATCGAGCCACCCGGGCCGGGTTTCGTCCGCCTCACGGTGATGGACGCGACTGGCGCGGCGGACACAGTCGTCGTCAGAATTCAGTAAGGGCCGGCTAACCGGTTGTCGCTTCGTCGGTTTCATCGTATGCGGAACCGATGGCCGAGAATGTCTACCAGTCCAGATTTGGCGCGCCGCGCGAGCCCAACACCCGGGTCAATCCGGGTCGAGGGCTGGTCAGCGTCGTGAACTTCGTCACCGTCAGCGATACGCGCGCCGTTCTCTTTCTGCTGGTCTGCGGTTTCCTGATGTTTCTGCCGGGATTTTTCAACATCCCGCCGATCGATCGTGACGAGGCCCGCTTCGCGCAAGCCACCAAGCAGATGGTCGAGACCGGCGATTTCATCGACATCCGTTTTCAGGATGAGGTCCGCTACAAGAAGCCGGTCGGCATTTACTGGTTGCAGGCGGCGGCTGTGGAGACGGCGTCGTCACTCGGTGTGCCGCGCGCGCAGGTCCGCATCTGGCTCTACCGTGTGCCATCGCTGTTCGGCGCCATCGGCGCGGTGCTGCTGACCTACTGGACCGCGCTGGCCTTCGTGACGCGGCGCGGCGCGGTGCTGGCCAGCCTGTTGCTGTGCAGTTCGGTGCTGCTCGGCGTCGAAGCGAGGCTGGCCAAGACCGATGCCGTTCTGTTGCTCACCGTGGTGGCGGCGATGGGCGCGCTGGCGCGGGTCTATCTGTCGTGGCAGCGCGGCGAGGACCCCGACCGGCCGCCATGGGCTTGGCCGGCGATCTTCTGGACCGCGATTGCCGGCGGCGTGCTGCTCAAGGGGCCGCTGATCCTGATGTTCGTGGTGCTCACGGTCGGCACGCTCGCCATCATGGACCGCTCCGCCAACTGGCTGTGGCGGCTGCGGCCGCTGTGGGGCCTGCTGTGGCTGTTGGTGCTGGTGCTGCCGTGGTTTGTGGCGATCTTCTGGCGCGCCGGCGACGCCTTCTTCGCCGACTCCGTCGGCGGCGACATGCTGAGCAAACTCGCCAACGCGCAGGAATCTCACGGCGCGCCGCCCTTGACTTATTTCGTGCTGTTCTGGGTCACCTTCTGGCCCGGCGCGCCGCTGGCCGGCATGGCCGCGCCTGCGATCTGGCGCGGGCGCCGCGAACCCGGCGTGCAGTTCCTGCTGGCGTGGCTGATCCCGTCATGGATCGTGTTCGAACTCGTCATCACCAAGCTGCCGCATTATGTGCTGCCGCTTTATCCCGCCATCGCCATTTTGATCGCGGGGGCGCTGGAGCGTCGCATCCTGTCGCGGTCGTGGGTGATCCGTGGCGCGGCCTGGTGGTTCGCCGTTCCCGCGATCACCTCGGTGATCGCGGTGGTCGCGGCGATCAACTTCACGCATCAGCCGGTGTTCCTGGCGTGGCCGTTCGTGGCGGTGTCGCTGATCTTCGGGCTGTTCGCGTGGTGGCTCTACGACGATTATCGCGCCGAGCGCTCGTTGCTGAACGCCGTGGCGTCGTCGCTGTTCCTCGGGATGGCGGTGTATGGCGTGATCGTGCCGGCGCTGACGCCGCTGTTTCCCAGCGTCGAGGTCGCCCGCGCGCTACGCAATGTGGTCTGCGTCGGGCCGAAGGCCGCTGCCGCTGGCTATCATGAGCCGAGTCTGGTCTTCATGACCGGGACCTCGACATTGTTGACCGACGGCTCGCGGGCCGCCGACTTCCTGTTGCAGGGCAGTTGCCGCTTCGCGCTGGTGGAATCCCGCTCGGAACGCGCGTTCGCGCAGCGCGCCGAAGCCATCGGCCTGCGCTACAACGTGGCAACGCGCATCGACGGCTACAACTACTCGCAGGGCAAGCAGGTCTCGATCGCGGTGTTCCGCTCCGAAGGCACGCAGTGACATGACCGCACCCATGCGTGTTGAGGCGACATCGTCCTATCCGGCGCGGCTCGTTGCGATGTTGGGAGGAGCGTGGCGACGGCTGATCCGATCGCCATCTCATTCGCGCCGTGCGGACGCCGCGCGACGTGCATCGCGCCATGTCGTCATCATGAGCGCGCTGGTCGCGATCGCGATGGTGGCGTTGATGTTCACGCTCGATGCGCGGGTGATCCAGTTGATGCCGCCGCGCGGCACCGCGAGCCTATGGCCGGTAAAGATCGTCTCTGACTTCGGCAAGTCCGAATACGTGCTCTGGACGCTGCTCGCGCTGCTCGCGATCACAGCGCTGACGCTGCCGATGCTGCGGGGCCGGACGCGCGCGATTCTAATCGGATGGGGCGATCGCCTCCTGTTCCTGTTTATCGCGGTGGCGGTGCCGGTGCTGATCGGCGACGTCCTCAAGGGTGTGATCGGGCGCGGACGGCCGTTTGTCGGCGGGCAGGCCAATCCATTCAACTACTCGCACTTCGCATGGAGCGAAGCTTATGCGAGCCTTCCTTCGGGTCACGCGATGACCAGCGCCGCGCTGGCTTTCGCCGTCGCGGCGTTGTGGCCGAGGCTTCGGTGGTGGATGGCGGCCTACGTCGTCGCAATCCTCGCGACTCGTCTGGTGTTGCTGGCACATCACCCAAGCGATGTGGTGGCGGGCGCGCTGGTGGGCGTGGTCGGGGCGATGGCGGTGCGGCACTGGTTCGCGGCGCGCCGTCTGGTGTTCACGATTGCCCCCGACGGAACTGTTTCGGCGTTGCCTGGGCCTTCGGTCGCCGACATCAAAAAGGTTGCCCGCGCGGCGTTTGCGCCATAAGAAGCCCCATCCGCGAGACCCGTCTGACCAGACCCGCGGCGGATCGCTATTCAACCCAAGTTCCATGAGTGGTTTCGTGCCGCCGTCCGATACGCTCCCTGTCGAGGTTTCGATTGTCGTTCCAGTACGGAACGAAGCCGAGAACATCGTACCGCTGGTGACCGAGATCGCCGCTGCGTTGGGCGACCGCTGGCCATACGAAATTATCTACGTCAACGACGGCTCGACCGACGCGACAGCAGACAAGCTCGCGACCTTGATGCAGCAGCGACGCAATCTCCGACATATCCGCCATGCGGAATCGCGCGGGCAATCCGCAGCCGTGCGCACTGGCGTTCGCGCCGCGCGCGGCACCATCGTCGCGACCCTTGATGGCGACGGCCAGAACAACCCGGCCTTCCTGCCGGACCTGATCCTGGCGCTGGAGCATGGTGGTGTTGGCGTCGGGCTCGCCGCCGGGCAGCGGGTCGGGCGCAAGGACACCGGCTTCAAGAAGTTGCAATCGCGTATCGCCAACGGTGTGCGCAACGGCATCCTGCGCGACGGCACTCGCGACACCGGTTGCGGCCTCAAGGCGATCCGGCGCGACATCTTTCTGAACCTGCCTTATTTCGACGGGCTGCATCGCTTCCTGCCGGCGTTGGTGCGCCGGGAAGGCCACAACATCGCCTACATCGATGTGATCGATCGGCCGCGCCATTCCGGCGTTTCCAATTACGGATTCTTCGACCGGCTCTGGATCGGGATTATGGATCTCGCCGGCGTGTGGTGGCTGATCCGCCGCAAGAAGCCAAATCCGGTCGCAACCGAGGTGCTTCGGCATGACTGACCTGATCCACTCGATCAGCAGCTATCTGCACGATGTTTTCATCATCAAGTTCGACGGCTGGGTCATCCTCGGCTTTGTCGCGCAGGCCTTCTTCACCATGCGCTTCGTGGTGCAGTGGATCGCGTCCGAGCGCGCGCGACAGAGCGTCATTCCCGTCGCGTTCTGGTTCTTCTCGATCGGCGGCGGCGTGCTGCTGTTGATCTACGCGCTGTATCGCCGCGATCCGGTGTTCATCGCCGGGCAGGCCCTCGGCCTGATCGTCTACGTCCGCAATCTGTATTTCATCCTGCTCAACGGCAAGCAGACCTCGCAGCCGTAAGCGCCGATCTGCTGGACGCTCCTTCAGTCATTACGGTGGCGTCAGTTCGCCGACGGGCGTGCTGTGGGAGCAGATGACGACAGCATGTCGGTCGCCGCTTCGGTTCTGTCGGCGGAAGCGCCGGCCGCGTCCAGCACCGGATAGGCGACCGAGCAGATATGCGAATGAATCCGCTTGAGGTCGCGCAACACGTCGAGATGCAGCGATGTCGTCTCGATGGATTCCGGCCGTCCCTCCCGCAAGCGTTCGAGGTGGCGCTCCGTGGCCGCGAGTTCCTCA
>CAUJJN010000413.1 GCA_963204905.1 Pseudomonadota bacterium | reverse complement strand
CGCAAGGCCAGCATGCAGCGACCGTGGTACGGCAACGCGGCGCTGACCGCAGACGATCGCGCGCGGGGCGATATGCCGTGGCGAGTGGTGGCGCCGAGCGCGATTCCGATGGAGGATGGCTGGCTGATGCCGCACGCGCTCTCCGTCGGGGACATGACGACGCTCCGTGAGGCGTGGCGGCTTGCGACGCTGCGTGCCGCTGCCGCGGGTTTCGAGTTTCTCGAGGTGCATTGTGCGCATGGCTATTTGCTGCACGAATTTCTGTCGCCGCTCACCAACAAGCGCGACGATGCCTATGGCGGCGACCGCGCCGGCCGGATGCGCTACCCGCTCGAGATCATCGAGACGGTGCGCGCGGCGTGGCCGAAGGACAAGCCGCTTTCGGTGCGTGTCTCGTCGGTGGATGGCGTCGATGGCGGCGTGCAGATCGAGGACTCGATTGCTTTCGCCCGCGAGGCCAAGATGCGCGGCGCGGACGTCATCGATTGTTCGTCGGGCGGGCTGATGGGCTCGGCGACGGCGGCGCGGATTCCGCGCGGCTACAGTTTCCAGGTGCCCTACGCCGGGGCGATCCGCCGCGAGGCGGAGATCGCCACGATGGCGGTCGGCCTCATCCTGCATCCGCAGCAGGCCGAGGACGTGCTGACCCAGGGGCAGGCGGACCTCGTCGGTATCGGCCGCGAGGCGCTGTTCGATCCGAACTGGCCGCAACACGCGCGGCTTGCGCTGGCCGAAGCTGATGGCGAAGTGTTTGACGGTTGGCCGAAGCAGTATGGCTGGTGGCTGGAGCGGCGCGAACCGGGCCTGCGGAAGCTCGAAGGCCCGGCTCTGCCGTTCCGGCGAGGGTGAGGGAATAAGCCTGAATTTCGTCATTGCAAGCGAAGCGAAGCAATCCAGTCTTATTGAGTTAAGCTGATTGCTTCGTCGCGGCGCTCCTCGCAATGACGTTGTTTGGGAAATGCCTTACGCTTCCGCCGGCACCTGATCGAGGAAGCCAATGATGCTGCGGATGCGCCCCGCGTCCAGCACGGCGAAATCAGTGCCTTTGATCGGGCTGTCGACGCCGTCAGGGCCGAGCCCCCACGAGAAGCGAACGTGATCGCCGTGGCCGTTGGGTTCGCCGATCAGCGCGAAGCGGAAATCCGGAAAACGCTGCTGCACGCCGGCGATCAGCGCGTCGATGCCATCATGGCCGTCGCCTTGCATCAGCGGATCGAGGTAACGGGCATCGTCGGTCCAGTTGCCGGCGAGCAAGTCGCGGCGGCGTTGCGGGTTGCGTTCGTTCCACAGTTCGATGTAGCGCGTGGCGATTGTTGCGGCGTCGGTCATCGGAAGCTCCTGTTGCTGAGGTCTGCAATGACGCCAGTATTGGAGCCCGCGCGCGCCCGATCGATTACCTTGCAGGTCGTCGATGTGCGGAAAATTGCAATAAGCCCAGCCGTCATTGTGAGGAGCGCCGCGACGAAGCAATCCAGAAGTCGCGAAGCAAGAATGGATTGCTTCGCTCCGCTCGTAATGACGGGAAGATGTTTATCCCACCGCCTTCGCTGCCGCGCGGCCGGCGTTGCGGCCGGAGAACAGGCAGCCGCCGAGGAATGTGCCTTCCAGCGCGCGGTAGCCGTGCATCCCGCCACCGCCGAAGCCGGCGGCTTCGCCGACCGCATAAAGGCCGGGAATGATATCCCCGCCGGCGCCGAACACTCGCGCATCCAGATCGGTTTCGAATCCGCCGAGTGTTTTGCGCGTCAGGATATTGAGGCGCACCGCGATGAGCGGGCCGTGCGCAGGGTCGAGAATGCGATGCGGCTTGGCGGTGCGGATCAGTTTGTCGCCGATGTAGCGCCGCGCGTTGTGCAGGTTGATGATCTGCGCATCCTTGGCGTAGGGATTGGCGATCTCGCGGTCGCGCGCCTCGATCTGGGCGCGGATGTCGTCGATGCGCAGCAGATTGTCGCCGCTCAGCGTGTTCATCGCGCCGACGAGGTCGCCGAGATTATCGCGCACGATGAAATCGACGCCGTGCTGTTTGAAGGCTTCGACCGGCGCGGGCGCGCCTTTGTTGGTGGCGCGCTTGATCGTCATGCGCCAGCTTTTGCCGGTGAGGTCGGGATTCTGCTCGGAGCCCGACAGCGCGAATTCCTTCTTGATGATGCTCTGGGTCAGGATGAACCACGAGTAGTCGTAGCCGGTGGACATGATGTATTCGAGCTGCCCGAGCGTATCGGAGCCGGGGAACAGCGGCGCGGGTAGGCGCTTGCCGGTGGCGTCGAACCACATCGACGACGGGCCGGGCAGGATGCGGATGCCGTGGCGCGGCCAGATCGGGCTCCAGTTCTCGATGCCCTCGACATAGTGCCACATGCGATCGCGGTTGATCAGCCGCGCGCCGGCGGCCTCGGTGATCTCGATCATGCGGCCGTCGACGTGTTCCGGCACGCCGGAGATCATCCGCTTCGGCGGCGCGCCGAACCGACGTGGCCAGTTCTTGCGGACCAGGTCGTGATTGCCGCCGATGCCGCCGGAGGCGACAATCACCGCCTGCGCCTTCAGCGCGAACTCGCCGGTGACGATCCGCGAGCTGGAGGCGCCGCGTTCCGCACCGGTCGACTCCAGCACCGCACCGCGCACGCCGTCGATGGCGCCATTTGTCGAGGTGAGCGCGTCGACCCGGTGACGAAAGCGGAATTCCAGTTGGCCGCGCGCCTGCGCCTCGCGTGCCCGCCGTTCGAAGGGTTCGACGATGCCGGGGCCGGTGCCCCACGTCACATGAAAGCGTGGAACTGAATTGCCATGACCCATGGCGTCGTAGCCGCCGCGTTCGGCCCAGCCGACGACCGGGAAGATGCGGTGGCCCATGGCGCGCAGCCAAGCGCGCTTTTCGCCGGCGGCGAAAGCCACGTAGGCTTCGGCCCAGCGCTTCGGCCAGTGATCCTCGGCGCGGTCGAAGCCGGCGGTGCCCATCCAGTCCTGCATCGCCAGATCGAGGCTGTCCTTGATCCCGAGCCGTCGTTGCTCGGGCGAATCGACCAGGAACAGGCCGCCGAACGACCAGAATGCCTGGCCGCCGAGGCTTTGCTCGCCTTCCTGATCCACCACGATGACGCGCTTGCCGGCATCGGCGATCTCGGTCGCCGCCACCAGCCCCGCCAGTCCTGCGCCGACGACGATTA
>CAUJJN010000412.1 GCA_963204905.1 Pseudomonadota bacterium | reverse complement strand
TACTCGAATTCCCAGTCGTCCTCGGCTTCGACCTCGAGCACCGTGAAGGCGACGATAGCGCCGCTGGGATAGCTGACCGATCGGCCCATGACATCCTCCCTCAGGCGGCAAGCGCGGCGTCGTCTGACGCGTCGTCAAACTGCTCAGGCATGACCCTCCCGCCGAGCTTCAGCAGCAGGCTCGCAGCTTCTTCGGCCTTGGCCGCAGCAGTCAGGATGGCGCGGTCGTCATCCTTCAGAAGCTTGAGCCAATGCTCGATGTAGCTGGCGTGGTTGTCGAGGTGCGTGACCGGCAGTCCCAGCTCAGCGCCCAGCATGGCGCTGGAGAGTTCGGCGATATATCCTGACAGTCCAGCTCTAAGTTGAATTTTCGCGCGTGGAATCGATGTGCCGGTCATGCCGCCAACTCCTCGCGCTGGGGCTGCTGTGCCCACATCCAGTCGGCGGCCTGCTGGGCTTTGCTGGCGGCGGTGAAGATCGCCCGCGGATCGTTCTTAAGCGCGCTGAGCCAGGAAGCCACGTAAGCGGCGTGGTCGGGTCGCGGATGGTGCGCGATGCCGAGGTCCGCCAGAACGAACGATGCGGTGAGTTCGGCGCAGGCTTCTTCGATGGGCAGCCAATCCCGCTTGAACCGATCTTCGAAGTTGCGATCGAGCCGGTGCTTTGCCCCGGTCGCGTGACCGCACTCGTGCAGCATGGTGCCCATCTGGGCGGCCGCATCGCGAAACGCCGAGAAGGGCGGCATGAAGATCTGATCGAGGTCGATGCGATAGTGGGCGTCGTAGGCGCCTTCGGTGATCGGGATGTTCAGCGCCGCGACGAAGGCTTCGGCATGGGCGATGCGTTCGCTCTCGGGCAATACGGCGACCGGGGCCGGCTCATAGCCGTCGACCTGCGCGAGGTTGAACACAGTGAACGCGCGGGCGAACATGCGGCCTGGCCTGTGATCCCCTTCGTCGCGATCATCATCGGCGCCCACCGCGGCCTGCTTCCAGAAGACGACCGTCGTGCCGCGTTCGCCCTTGCGAACCTGGGCATCGGCAGCCTGCCACTGCCGATAGGTGCCCCACAGGCCGCTGGCATAGCCGCTCGCCTGGGCAGCGGCCCAGAGCGCGAGAACGTTCACACCGCGGTAGCGCTTGTGCGATGAGAAGTTCTCGGGCCGTGTCACGGCCGCGCCATCGTGGTGCCACGGCATGCGCCAATCGCCGGCGCCGGCCTCGATGGCGGCGATGATCTCGGCAGTGATGCGAGTATAGACGTCGGCGCGGTCGGCCGAACCTGATGAGCGGGGCATGGCGGATCTCCACGACGGGCGAAGCGGGACTCACTCTCCCGCTCCTTCAGCCGTCACCCGTCTCCCGCCTTCCTCTCCTCTGCCGCCGCCCGAAGGGGCGGCGCCGCGCCTTCAGGCGCGATCTTGTCCAGCACGCCAGCGATCCGGTCGATCTCGTGTTCGAGCGCGGCGCGCTGCAATCCGGGCAAGCGCTTCTCGCGCAGCAACATCCGCGCCTCGCTGGCGCTGCGTTCCCACATGGGCCTGTGATGTTCGGTGATGCAGGCGTTCGGACAGCGGGTCGGTTCGCAGAGTGCCGTCAGGGGCCCGCTTGCGTCGGGATCCGTCGCGCGCTTCAGGCACAAGGCTGTGGCCGGATCGAAGAAGCAATCGGCAAGCGGGCCGACATGCAGGGTGCGGGCAAGACTGGCGAGCATGGTGCGGAGCCGCGGCCGATCGGCGATCATCGCCGGCAGTGGTCCGAGCTGCCTGGCCGTCTCGTCGAGCGTGCGGTCGACCCGGGGCCCTGCCGGTCCCGAAAGGGAAGCCCCACCTTGCCGGCGATCGAAATAATCGAGCAGATCGTCGAGCTGGCCGAGCCGGCGCTGCGCCTCGACCTCGGCACGAAACCCAGAGGCGCTGGTCCCGGCGTAGCCCTCGAAGGCTGCGACCGAGGCATGCTTGTACTGGATCATCCCGGCGACGGTGCCGAACGGTCGGTTGGCGATGTACCACGCGATCGTGCGCCGGAACTGCCGCGTCGTGATGCGCCATGGCTTGCCATCGGGACCGGGCGGGATGATCGGCAGATCGGGACTGCCGAAGACGGCGTTCAAATGATCGCGAAAAGCGTTGAGTTGGCGCACCACCTCACTCGACAGATGCGCCTTGCTGGCAGCGCGGGGCCGCAGCACCGGCCAGAGCGTGTCGCTGCCGGTCTTCCTCGCCGCGTGTTCCGACAGCCGTTCGAGCACCGCGATCGCCTCGGCCACCGGTTCGATCGTCACCCAGCTTGCCGCCTCCCCCGTGCTCGATCTGCCCTTGTAGATGGTCGATCGGACGCGTTGCCGTTCGACCAGGCCCTCTTCGCTGCGCGCGACCCTGAGGCAGCCGCGCCGCATCGCCTGCACCTCGCAGTCGCGCATGCCGGTCAAGTAGGCGCAGACGACATAGGCGGCCGCCTGCAGCATCCGCTCCTCGATCGCCAGCGTCTTCACGTCAAAACGGGCACGCCATGGCCGACCGCTCTCGGGATCGATCGAGATCGGCGTATCCATGCCGCCGACCTCGGTACCGAGCAATGCAACCGCTTCGCGAATGACATCCGGCGCGCCGGTCGTGAGCATGAGATGCATGGCCGGCTCGGCGACGGCGTCGATGCCGACATGCAAATGGAGGAGATGGGCGTTGATCGGCGGGGTCGCTTCTCCGGTATGTGGATCGATGCGCGTGGCGCCGTTGTGTGCGGTCGTCCAGATCGGCACGCCGCGTCCTTGCCGGGCTCGGCGCTGGAGATAGCGCTCGAGGCGCGAGCGCTGCCGAAGGCGGCGTTCTGCATCGGGCAGCCCGCGTTCGGCGGCGAGCAGCCGAGCGCGGCGCGCCTCGAGACGATCGAGCGCGGCCCGAGCCGCCAGAATATCAGGGGCGAAGGTCGTGATATAGCGCAGCGACCAGGCCAGAAGCGGCGTGACGATCTCCTCCGGCATGCGTGGTGTGCGGTTCTCTCGGACATGCCGATATCCGGCGACGCGCGCGGCCGTTCGCCCGGCCCAAGGCTCGAATCCGAGACCGCCGCCGGGCAGGTGGTCCCGGAGATGGTAGAGATCGGTGACCACCTGCAAGAGCTGGCCGACGATGACGGGGCGCCGCGCTGGATCATCCCGCAGGTGACGCGCATATGCATCGACCAGCGCTTGATCGATGCGGGCAAGGTCGAGCCGCCCAAGGCGCTTACGCGCGAAGGCGAAGAACCGGCGAGCCCGGTTGAATGCCTGGCGGATGCTCGCCGGCGGCAACTTGGCGCGGAAGCCGGGAAGGTCGACGTTGAGACGAGCATAGAGATAGGCGCGCATCGTCGCCTGCACATCAGCATGTTCGAGCACGTCGAAATGCACGATGACATGGCAGCGGCGGGCGTTCTCGCGGAAGACGGCGGGACCCAGATCCCAGCTCGGATCGCCGACGCGCGACAACGCCTCGCGAGCATGGCCCGGCTTGAGCGGCGCAGTCGCCAGCACGGGCCGGTCGTTGAGCGCGGGCGCCGGTGCATGGGCGGGCGCGGTCATGCGCGCGTCTCGGGCGGCAGATAGAGATGCTCGTCGGCGGCGCGCAACCGCGCTTCGGCTATCACGGCATCGGAAAACGCAGGCAGAATCTGATCGACTATGCGGGCATGGACCTGTCCGAACTTGGCCATCCAGTCGGAACCCGGAAGACCCCGCCGCTGTTCTTCGACGAATGCCAGGAATGCGATGATCGCGGGGAGCTTGCGCGCGGTGATGACGGCGTTGGGGCAATGGAGGCATCCCCAAAACGGCTGCGAGCAGGGCGATCCGGCCTCGGCGAAGGGGCTGCTGTAGAAACCCGCGCAGGCGGCGAGCCAGAGATCCTGGTCGCCATCAAGCAACGGACCCACCGTGTCGGGCGTCATCAGCGGCGCGGCCTGTTCGGGCGCGTCGCGCAGCGACTGCTCGGCGGTCGGCGCGAGAATCGTCGGCATCGCGGCGGCGACCGCTTCGCGAAAGGCATCGGCGACGGTCGCCTCGTGCAGGGGCCGAAGCGATGGCAGATCGGCGTAATGGCGCGCCGCGACCTCGCGCGTGTGACCGACTGCGAAACGGGCCATGTGCCCCTCGGTCTTCGTATACCACAGCGCCTTGTGGGTTTTGCGAAGCCGGGCAAGCAGTAGATAGAGCGGCTTGCCGTCGTCATCGACAATCCGGTGCCGAGCCACCCAGGCGTCGAGGCGTTCGCGCGGATGACGAATGCCGGCTTGGAGGCCGCCGGCGCTGTGGTAGACCCACAGACAATCGCAAGGCAGATGCTGGCGGGCAACCGCCGTGACCTCGAGCAGCCGACGGATAAGACCACCCGGCGTGCCGATGCCACCGTCGCGCACGCGCAAGCTCTTGTACTCGGCGCCGCGGGCGCGCCGCTTCCGGTAGCGCAGCTCGACGGTGCCGGCGGACGGGTTGGCCAGGCAATCGACCGTGAGCGCCTTCAGACACTCCGGCTCCAGGCCGGTATCGAGCGAAAGCAGCACGAGCAGTGGCGGGAGATCGGTGACGTGCAGATGATGCCGGCGATGCAGGTCGTCGATCAGCGTGCTGATCGGCAGGCCGCGCCGCAGGCGCATGAAATAGAGGCGGCGCACCTCGACGCGATCGGTCAGAATATAGCCGTGGCGTGCGATGACAGCTTCGACATCGGCCCGCGCTCTGGCGATGACCGCGTCGCCTTCGTCGGTCTGGTCTTCAGCGCCGAACCGACGAAACATCGCTTCGACGTCGGCACGTGCCGCGTCGCGCAGGGCGCGGGCGACGAACGGGCTGTAGGCATCGCGCGGGGTCGAGCGCCCCGCCGAGGTTGCCAGGGTATAGCGCAACCGCTCATGAAGGTCGGGCGCGATCCAATCGGGGCGGTCGGCCTCGATCGCGCGCAGCGTGTTGATGATCTTGCCGACCGTTATGTGGCGATGGATCGCGCTCATCCCTCGCCGGTCAAGCGCGGAGGAGAAGCCATCGATATGGACCGCGTGCAGGTCACTGATGCCGGTCACCTTCGGTGCTTCGTCGGCAAGCCAGGCAAAGAAGTGACGATAAACCTGGAGATACTGCTTGATGACGCTGGCCGCGCCGATCGATCCGCCGAGCGCAGCCAACCGGCGCAGCGCGCCGGCAAAGGCGATGGCGAGCGGACGAGGATCGAGCACAGTCATATCGACGAGGACCGTCCCGCCATGCCGCGCCTCGATGGTGAACTTGAGGCCGAGCACCGGATCGGGCTGCGCTCGCGCGGGCGTGATCGTCGCGAAGGCGACGGACCTGCCCTTGCGGGGGCGCCCGCTCATGCGCCCTGCGGTCCCGGTAGCAGCGCGAGCAGCTCCTCCACGGCCGTATCCACCGTATCGGCGCGGGTCGCGATATGGTCGAGGTAGATATAGGTGGTGGCGAGGCTCGCGTGGCCGAGCAGACGTTGCACCTGTTGCAGCGGGTCGCCCAGGATCAGCCGGTAGCTCTCCATCGGCCCCGCCGGCAATGCGGCCTCGCGCAGCCGCTGCTGGATCAGCAAGGCGAGCATATGAACCGCGAAGGTGTGGCGAAGCTGGTGCGGGCTGATCGACAGCGGGAAGCCCTGCTCCGCGCACCGCTTGCAGGCGCGGGTGAAGATCACCTCCCATGAGTTGGGGCGGACCGGCTGTCCGACCTCGGTCAGCCAAAGCGCCGCCGGCCCGCGGGGCGTTCCATCCTCATCGCACAGGATCAGGCGGCCCCGCTCCTCAGGGGTGCAGATATCGCGCATGCGGCCGAGACCGGCGCGGCTGACGGGGATGGGTCGCTCGAAGCTGGCCGCGCTGTCGCGCGCGGCGAACTTGGCCACGCCCTCAGCGCGTTCGACGGCGACATAGGCGGCGATCCGGTGGAACAGCCGGCGTGGAACCAGGACGCTGCGTCCCCGGTCGCCCTTGGTAAGCGGCGGCGGAAGGGGCAGCCAGAGCTGCTGGGCCTGATCGTCGTCATGGTCGATGGCAGCGAGCTCATCGGCGAGCAGGCCCGACGCTTCTTCCAGGCGCAAGCCGGTCGTGACGAGAAGATCGGCGAACAGCGCGTTGCGCAGCCCGTTGCGATCACGCGCGCCGGGACGCTCGCTGCCGTCAGGCGCGAGCCCGCGCAGGCCGACCTCGCGGAAGATACGGTAATCGTCCATCGTGACGAACCGAACATCGGACCGCCTGGCCACGCGTTCATAGGCGCCGTTGCGCGCGGCGATCATGCCGCGACGCGCCCCCTGCGCCGGTCGCCACACGGCGCGGCGGCTGAACGGCGCCTCGGCAATCAGCCCTTGCTGCTCGCCCCAGCGGTAGAGGCGATCGAGGCTGGCGACGGCGCGGTTCCAGCTTGCCGCCGTGATCCGGTGATCGGCATCGTCGCGGCGGCGCTCACGATGATAGGCATCGACATCGTCGCGCGTCGCAGCCCAAACGGTCTTGCTGCAGGCATCGAGAAAACGAAGCCAGACCGCGACATCATAGGCGTAGGCGCGAAGCGAGTGCCGCGAGCGTATCCCCGACAGCGGCAGATCGAGAAAGAATCGATCGAGATCGGGATCATAGAGTACGTCGCCGCGCAGGATCAGCGGCACATGCGCATCCAGGCCCTTGGCCTCGCGGCGCTCGCAGACTGAAATGATCGACACCGGCGCGAAACCCTCCCCCCGGACCCCCCACCCGGAAGCTGACCTCGCACCGATGCGCGCTATGGCCCGGCAGTTATCAGGCTGGCCTCCGCCAGCTCTTGGGTCAGCGCTACGGCCAGCCTGATAACTGCCTACCGTTGGCGTCCATCACCGCTTTACTGTAACGTGGCGTGCGGTGCAGACTGTCCAGATAAGGCGACGAGTTCCTCACGCGCGCGGATAGCGAGCCCCTTGTGGTAATCACGCAGGGTTTCGCGGTCGAGCCGGTGCGCCGCACCGGTCGCATGGGTGATCTCGTGCGCGAGCGTCGAGACAAGGCCAAGGTCGCTCTCGAAGGCATGCCGCTCCGGCATGAAGATCTTGTCGAGATCAGGACGATAATAGGCGTCGTGGAGGCCGTATTCGATGGGAATGCCGAGACCCGCGAAGAAGCCGAGCGCGCCGGCGATCCGATCCTCCATCGGCCGCTCCTCGATGACCGCCTCATCGGGGGCGCCATCGACCTGCGCGCGGTTGAACACGACGAAGCTGCGTGCATAGAACCGCGCCCGGCGTTCGTTCCCATCATCACCGCCGCCACTGGATCCGCCGGCGTCATCCACGCGGT
>CAUJJN010000411.1 GCA_963204905.1 Pseudomonadota bacterium | reverse complement strand
GCGGCCTTGCGAGGCGTTCTCCGACGGCTTGCTGATGAGGCGCGCGCCAGGGGCCATTAAGGCAAAGTATTATTTATTGATGCGACCAAGTTTCCCTAGTGACGGGGGATCGGCTTGGCAAGGTGGGCGTTCGTGAGTATTAGATCGCAGACTTTAGCCTGGACGGGATGGTCTCCGCGTCGATGATGCGTCTGGATGACCCCGCGGGTGCGACGGGGAATTCGAGGAGGAATTTTCGTGAAAGAACTGGGTGCGCGCAACGGTGCCTTCGGCGCCGACAAATTCGGCTTAAAAAATATCAAGGAAGTGCGGTGGAATCTCGGAGCGCCGCAACTCTATGAATACTCGCTGCAAGCTGGCGAGGCCGAAGTCACCGCCGACGGCGCGCTGTGCGCCGAAACCGGAATCTTCACCGGACGCAGCCCCAAGGACAAGTTCACCGTCCGCGACGCCACCACCGACAAGACCATGTGGTGGGAAGGCAACCAGTCGATCACCTCCGATCAATTCCAGGCCCTCTACGAAGATTTCCTCAAGCACGCCGAAGGCAAGTCGCTGTTCGCGCAGGATCTCTACGGCGGCGCCGATCCCGCTTTCCAGATCAAGACTCGCGTCTATACCGAACTGGCCTGGCACTCGCTTTTCATCCGCACATTGCTGCGCCGTCCGGAAGCCGCCGAGCTGGCATCGTTTGTCCCCGAACTGACGATGATCGATCTGCCCAGCTTCAAAGCCGATCCGAAACGTCATGGTGTACGTTCCGAAAACGTCGTGGCTATCGATTTTGCCCGCAAGATCGTCCTGATCGGCGGGTCTTATTATGCCGGCGAGATGAAGAAGTCGGTCTTTACCACGCTGAACTACTATCTGCCCGAAAAGGGCGTGATGCCGATGCACTGCTCGGCCAATGTCGGCTCCAACGGCGACACCGCGATCTTCTTCGGCCTCTCCGGCACCGGCAAGACCACGCTTTCTGCCGATCCGAAGCGCACCTTGATCGGTGACGACGAGCACGGCTGGGGCAAAGACGGCGTCTTCAACTTCGAAGGCGGCTGCTACGCCAAGTGCATCAAGCTCTCCGCTGAGGCCGAACCTGAAATTTTCGCCGCCAGCACCCGTTTCGGCACCATTCTCGAAAACGTCGTTCTTGATCCGGTGACCCGTGTAGCGGACTTCGATGACGGTTCGAAGACAGAGAATACCCGTTCCGCCTATCCGCTCGACTTCATTCCCAACGCATCGCTCACCGGCCGCGCGCCGCAGCCGAAGAATCTGGTGATGCTGGCCGCCGACGCCTTCGGCGTGCTGCCGCCGATCGCCAAGCTGACGCCGGCGCAGGCGATGTATCACTTCCACTCCGGCTACACCGCGAAGTTGGCGGGCACCGAGCTCGGCTTGGGCAACGAACCGAAGCCGGAATTCTCGGCTTGCTTCGGCTCGCCGTTCCTGCCGCGCCATCCCGCCGAATACGGCAACCTGCTGCGCGACCTCATCGCCAAGCACAATGTCGATTGCTGGCTGGTCAACACCGGCTGGACCGGCGGCAAGTACGGCGTCGGCAGCCGCATGCCGATCAAGGTGACGCGCGCGCTCTTGACCGCCGCGCTGGACGGCTCGCTGCGTAACGTCGAATTCCGCACCGACAAGTATTTCGGTTTCGCGGTGCCGACCGCGCTGCCGGGCGTGCCGAGCGAAATTCTCGATCCGGTCAACACCTGGAAGGACAAGACCGAGTTCGACAAGACCGCGCGCAATCTCGTCGCGATGTTCCAGAAGAACTTCGCGGAGTTCGAAAGCCACGTCGATGCCGACGTGCTGGCGGCCGCGCCGGATATCAAACTCGCGGCGGAATAATCGCGCCGCACGTTCGCAAGGCGACAAAGCCCGGTGCTGAGACATCAGCGCCGGGCTTTTGCTTGCCGTCTTGCCTGTGCAGCATCAGCGATGTCTTCGCGCGCGGTCCGGCTCACGCCTTGAAGTAGGCGATCTGCTGCGTTGTCACCAACAGCTTGCCGCTTGGCGACCACAATGCGCCAGTCTGGTCGCTATAGCTTTTGTGAAAGACGCTCGCATCCGAGACCGCGAGCACATTGCTTGCATCCTCGGCGATCAGATCGTCGGCATCAACGTGGAAATACGTGGTGAGGGAGACGGTGCCGAACGGTAGCAACTCGTTGCGGACGTGGAAGATGCGGGCGAAGAAGGCGTCCGACATCGACGCCAGCGACAGCGCGTCGAGACGACGGGGCTTGGTATCGCCGATCCATAGCTTGGAGAACGGGCTCGCCAGTTCGCCCGATGCGCCGGCGCCGAACAGCGGCTGGCCTTCGACGAAGCGGAAATCGTATTGACGAACCCACGTCATCTTGAGGCCGCTCTTAGGATAGCGTTTGGTGTCCTCGAACGACGTCGCCTCGGGGCGGGCAACCGGGCGATGCGACCATGACGGCCGCCGCACTGCGAACACCGCCGTGGCGAAGGCCGCAGTCTCGCCGTCCTGCTGCGTGAGTTCGACGGACCAGTGCTGCGTCGAACGGTTGGCCTTGATAAGACGTACATCGAGATCGAACGGTCCGGCGGCGATCGGCGCGCAATAGTTCACTGTCAGGGCCAGTGGATCGCCCTCGCGCTGTGAATGCTCAGTGATCGCGCGCAGCATGGTCGCGGCGGTGATCCCGCCGAAAGGGCCGATGAAGGCCCAGTAGTCCTCGCTGGTGTGGCCGCGCCATTGGCTGTCGCCGGCGCTGACGCGGGTAGCTTTGTCGAACACGTGTTCGGCGGTCTCAGGCTGGTCGGTCATGTTGGCTCCGGCAATGGCAGGACAAGGCGGAGTTGGATCGGACGGCACTCCACGCCAACAGGAAATGACGCAACCGGCGGTGGAATTCAATGACGTTTCAGATCATCCTGCGCCCGACGTTGCTTTGCTGGATCGCATATCGCCGGGCAGCCGCCGTGCTAACCGTGGCCACGCTGGCTGCGCTCCGGTTGTGACGACGCCACGTTTGTCGGAACGTCCCAGATGTCCTCGGCATATTCGCGGATGGTGCGATCCGACGAGAACCACGCCATGCGCGCGGTGTTCAGGATGCTGGCGCGGGTCCACGCCGAGCCCGCCTGCCAACGGCGATCGATCGCGCGCTGCGCATCGTAATAGGAATCGAAATCGGCACTGACCATGTAGTGGTCGATGTGGCGCAGCGCATGGCCGATGGCGTGGAAGCGTGTGGAATCGTCCGGCGAGAACGCGCCGGATTCGATGGCGTGGATCGCGCGTGCAAGCCGCTCGGAACGGGCGATGACGTCGCTGGCGTCAAGCCCATGCGCGCGCCGCGCCATCACCTCCTCGGCAGTCATGCCGAAGATCGCGATGTTCTCCGCGCCGACATGATCGCGGATTTCGATGTTGGCGCCGTCGAGCGTGCCGATGGTCAGCGCGCCATTTAGCGCAAGCTTCATGTTGCCGGTGCCGGAGGCTTCCATGCCGGCCGTCGAAATCTGTTCGGAGAGATCGGCGGCGGGAATGATCACCTCGGCGAGGCTCACGTTGTAGTCCGGCAGGAATGCGATCTTGAGCCGGTTATCGATGGCGGAATCGTTGTTGACGACGCTTGCGACGTCATTGATGAGCTTGATGATCAGTTTGGCGTGGCGATAGCTGGCGGCGGCTTTTCCGGCGAAAACCTTCACGCGCGGCACCCAATCGCGTGTTGGGTCGTCGCGCATCGCCTGATAGAGCGCGATGGCTTCAAGGATATTGAGAAGCTGACGCTTGTATTCGTGGATGCGCTTGATCTGCACGTCGAACAGTGCGTCGGCCCTGGTCTCGATGCCGAGACGTTCGTAGATCAATTTTGCCAGCGCGGTCTTGTTGTGATGCTTGACGCGGCTGAATAGCCGTTGAAACTCCGCGTCCCCGGCGTAACGCTCAAGTTGAGTCAACCGCGTGGGATCGTCCAGCAGCTCATCGCCGCAGACTTCGCGCAAGAGACCGGTCAGGTCGGGATTGGCCAGCATCAGCCAGCGGCGGAAAGTGATGCCATTGGTTTTGTTGGTGATGCGATCCGGATAAAGCTGATGCAGATCGCGGAATACTGTCTCCTTCATCAAATCGGAATGCATTGCTGAAACGCCGTTGATGCGATGCGATCCGACGAACGCCAGATAACCCATACGGACCCGGCGCCCGGCTTTCTCGTCGATGATCGAGACCGAGGCGAGAAAGTCGTCGTCGTGCGGTCGCACCGCGACGGCGCGATCAAGATGGGATGCGTTGATGCGGTAGATGATGTCGAGATGGCGCGGCAGCATCCGCTCGAACAACTCGACGGACCACACCTCCAGCGCCTCGGGCAGGAGCGTGTGATTGGTATAGGACAAAGTCTTCGTCGTGATCTGCCACGCCGTGTCCCAAGCCATTGCGTGACGATCGACGAGAATGCGCATCAGTTCGGCGACGGCGAGACTCGGATGGGTATCGTTGAGCTGGACAGCAGCCTTGCTGGCCAGTGTGTTCAGCAAGCCATCGGCATTCAGATGGCGGTTGACCAAATCCTGAAGAGAGGCCGAGACGAAGAAATATTCCTGCCGCAGCCGCAATTCGCGTCCGGCGGCGGTTTCGTCGTTCGGGTAGAGGAATTTGCAGATCGCTTCGGCGCGGGCCTGCATCGACATGGCGCCGAGATGGTCACCGCTATTGAAGACATCGAGCCGCAGCGGATCGGGGGCGCGCGCCGACCACAGCCGCAGCGCGTTCACATGCGCGCCGCGCCAGCCGACGATCGGCGTGTCGAAGGCGACCGCCTGCACTGTCTCGGCCGGATGCCAGACATAGCGTTCGCCACCTTTGTCAGCGACGATGCGTTCGACATGACCGCCGAAATGCACGTCATAGACCAGTTCGCGGCGCGGGAATTCCCACGGGTTGCCGAATGACAGCCATTCGTCGGGATATTCCTGCTGACGGCCATCGGTGATGATCTGGCGGAACAGGCCGAAGTCGTAACGGATGCCGTAACCGATGGCCGGAACGCCGAGTGTCGCCATGCTTTCCATAAAGCACGCCGCGAGCCGTCCGAGACCGCCGTTGCCGAGCGCCGCATCCGGTTCGCATTTACGCAGTTCATGCAGATCGACGCCGAGGTCCCCCAGCGCGGCGGTGAACTGCGGCAGCAGTCCCATGTTGTTGAGCGCGTCCGTGAACAGGCGGCCGATCAGGAATTCGAGCGAGAAATAGTACACCCGCTTACGGCCACCGTCGTAATTGTCTTTCTCGGTCAGGAGCCAGCGATGAACGATGCGATCGCGCAAGGCGAGTGCCGCGGCCTTGTACCAATCGTGTGTCGTCGCGATGCCGGCATCCTTGCCGATCGCGAGCGTCAGCTTGCCCAGGATCGCGCTCTTGATGTCCGCAAGCGCCAACTCGTCGATGGGTTGGCGAGATTGCGAAAGGTGCTCTGCGAAGGAATCATGCGACAAATGATCAATCCCGAAAAGAAGGTCCGTGCGATCATATCTTCATCGCGCGAGAGCGAACCCGTTGAAACGGTGTGTCACAGCGATGCGAACAAGTCGATTTTACTGACGATCAGCAAAGTTCCGCATCACCAGCCGTGAGAGCTGCCGACGCGCGGATCTGGAATGCGTGATCTCGTTCGCGCGCTGGGGTGAGGCGTTGTCGTCATCGTTGGCCTCTCTGCAGCGGAACTCATCGACATCATCGGATTGTCCTGACTCGCTCATCAAAACTATGACCGGCACAAGGAGAAATTTTGATTCTGGAACCACGGAATGCCCAGCGTCATGCGGAGCCAATCAATGGTGCGGACGCGCTGCCGGGTTCCACAGCGGGTCAACGGGAGGTGGTCGAAAGGGTTCCGTTTCTTGTTCCGATCTATTTTCCGGCCATTTTGGCTCTTTTCCGCGGCTCAGGCTTGAAATTCGGAACAAATTAAGAACAAAATAATAACCCATTGATATATCATAATGATTCGTTGTCGTTCTGCACAACATCTAGGGTCTGCCACATCAGTTGAGGGCTA
>CAUJJN010000410.1 GCA_963204905.1 Pseudomonadota bacterium | reverse complement strand
TGTTGGCGTTGGCCTATGCCGCGAGCCTCATCACCTACAACATCGCGCGTTCGCTGGGAGCCGGCTGACCGCTTTACCGCCGTCGCGGGGTTGAAGAATCGTTGCCCGCTGGGTCATATCCGCTTCCCCCGAGGGGTGGTTTCATCCTCGCCTCTCGGCAGTTGTGAAGTGAGGCACGCGTGACGAATTCCATCTATCGCCGGATTGCGGACGAACTGAACGTTCGCGAGCAGCAAGTTCAGGCCGCGGTTGAATTGCTCGATGGCGGCGCCACGGTGCCGTTCGTCGCGCGCTATCGCAAAGAAGCCACCGGCGCGCTCGACGACGCGCAACTGCGCACGCTGGAAGAGCGGCTGACCTATCTGCGCGAGATGGAAGAACGCCGCGCCGTCATTCTCAATTCGATCCGCGAGCAGGGCAAGCTCGACGACGCGCTGCAAGCGGCGATCATGGCCGCCGACAGCAAGGGTCGCCTCGAGGATATCTACCTGCCGTTCAAGCCGAAGCGCCGCACCAAGGCGGAGATCGCGCGCGAGGCCGGGCTTGGGCCGCTGGCCGAACAATTGTTGACGCAACCGGAGAACGATCCGCAGGCTGCCGCCGCTCCGTTCGTCAACGCAGAGAAGCAGGTGGTCGACACCGGCGCCGCGCTCGACGGCGCGCGCGCCATTCTCGTCGAACGCTTCGCGGAAGACGCCGACCTGATCGGAGGCTTGCGTGAGCTGCTCTGGGGCAACGGCGTGCTGACGTCGAAGATGCGCGACGGCAAGAAGGAAGCCGGCGCCAAGTTCAGCGATTACTTCGATTTCAGCGAGCCGCTGACCAAATTGCCCTCGCACCGCATTCTCGCGCTGTTTCGCGGCGAGAAGGAAGAAGTGCTGGACCTGCACATCGCGCCGGAAAATCCGGCGGCGGCGACACCGACCGGCGCGACCACGCCAAATCCTTATGAGCTGCGCATCATGCATCGCTTCGCCATCGCGGATCGCGGCAGGCCCGGCGATCGCTGGCTGATCGATACCGTGCGCTGGGCGTGGCGCACCAAGATTCAGATTCATCTCAACATCGACATGCGGCTGAAGCTGTGGACGGCGGCGGAAGACGAGGGCGTGCGCGTGTTCGCCTCCAACCTGCGCGACCTGCTGCTTGCCGCGCCCGCCGGTACGCGCGCGACTATGGGCCTCGATCCCGGCTATCGCACCGGCGTCAAGGTCGCGGTGGTGGATGCCACCGGCAAGGTGGTGGCGACGACCGCGATTTTCCCGCACGAACCGCAGCGGCGCTGGGACGAGGCGCTGGCGATCCTCGGCAAGCTGGCGAAGGCGCACAACGTCGAACTGATCGCCATCGGCAATGGCACTGCCTCGCGCGAGACCGACAAGCTCGCCACCGAACTCGTGAAGCTGCTGCCGGACCTCAAGATGTCGAAGATCGTGGTGTCGGAAGCCGGCGCGTCGGTCTATTCGGCGTCGGCCTTCGCGTCCGAGGAATTGCCCGAGCTCGACGTCACGCTGCGCGGCGCGGTGTCGATCGCACGCCGTTTGCAGGACCCGCTGGCCGAACTGGTGAAGATCGATCCGAAGTCGATCGGCGTCGGGCAGTATCAGCACGACCTCGGCGAAGCGAAACTGTCGCGCTCGCTCGACGCGGTGGTGGAAGACTGCGTCAACGCGGTGGGCGTCGATGCCAACACCGCCTCGGCGCCGTTGCTCGCGCGCGTGTCGGGCATCGGCTCGGGACTTGCGCAGAGCATCGTGCAATATCGCGACGCCAACGGGCCGTTCAAATCGCGCAAGGCGCTGAAGGACGTGCCGCGCCTCGGCCCGAAGGCGTTCGAGCAATGCGCGGGCTTCCTGCGCATTCCGAATGGCGACGATCCGCTCGATGCATCCGGCGTGCATCCGGAATCCTATCCGGTGGTGCGGCGGATTCTCGAAGCCACCAAGAGCGACATCAAGGCGATCATCGGCAACGCCGTCGCGCTGCGCCAGCTTAAGCCGCAGAATTTCGTTGACGACACGGTTGGCCTGCCGACGGTGACCGACATCCTGCGCGAACTGGAAAAGCCGGGTCGCGATCCGCGTCCGGCGTTCAAGGCGGCGGAGTTCAAGGAGGGCGTGGAAACCATCAACGACCTCAAGCCCGGCATGATCCTTGAAGGCGCGGTCACCAACGTCGCCGCCTTCGGTGCGTTCGTCGATATCGGCGTGCATCAGGACGGGCTGGTGCATGTCTCCGCGATGTCGAAGACCTTCATCAAGGACCCGCGCGAGGTGGTGAAGCCCGGCGACATCGTGCGGGTGAAGGTGCTCGACGTCGACAAGCCGCGCAAGCGCATCGCGCTGACGCTGCGGCTCGATGACGAGATCGGCAAGCAGGATCGCGCCGGTGCGTCCGCCGCGCGCAACGATGCCGGCTCGCGCGGGCAGGGCCCACGCCGCGATGCGCCACGCCGCGAACAACCGTCCTCATCGGGCGGTGGTGGCGCGCTGGCCGAAGCGCTCCGCCGCGCCGCCGAGAAAAACGCCG
The DNA here is from genome assembly GCA_963204905.1 of Pseudomonadota bacterium. Lineage (GTDB taxonomy): Bacteria > Pseudomonadota > Alphaproteobacteria > Rhizobiales > Xanthobacteraceae > 62-47. The sequence continues at coordinate 5,637 of CAUJJN010000410.1, read as the reverse complement.
GCAACGGCAAGTCGCGGTAGGACGGATTTCGGTCGGCCTTCATTTCCTCGTCATTGCGAGGAGCGTGAGCGACGAAGCAATCCAGTCCTTGCTTGCTGGCTTTCTGGATTGCTTCGCGGAGCCTGTGCTCGGACAACGCGAAGCGTTGATCCGAGTGCTCGCAATGACGGTGAAGTCTTAATTCATCCCGCCGCCATCGCGCCGTGGGCATCGAGGCCGCGGCGAACCAGCGAGGCCCATCCGTCTTCCGCAGTTTCAGCGAACTCGAACAGCTTGAGATCGTCTGGCGCGATCATGCCTTCCTCGACCAGCGCGTCGAAGTTGACGATCTTGCGCCAGTAGCTTTCGCGAAAAAGCACGATGGGCGTGGGCGGCGCTTTCTTCGTCTGCTGCAAGGTCAGCACCTCGAACAGTTCGTCCATGGTGCCGAAGCCGCCGGGAAACACCGCCAGCGCGTTGGCGCGCATCGCCAGATGCATCTTGCGCATCGCGAAGTAATGGAAGCGGAAATACAGTTCCGGCGTGATGTAGGGGTTCGGCAACTGCTCGTGCGGCAACGTGATGTTGAAGCCGATGGTCGGCGCGCCGGCGTCGTGCGCGCCGCGATTGGCGGCCTCCATGATGCCGGGGCCGCCGCCGGTGGCGATGACGTTGTCGCGCCAGCGGTTCTTCGGCGCGAACGAACCGCCGCGCCGGGATGCGATCTGCGCGAACTCGCGCGCGGTCTGGTAAAGCTCCGCCTGCTTGCGCATCGCCTCCGCACGCGCCCGCTCTGCGTCGTTGCCTGCCGCTTTCGCCGCAGCCTCGGCCTGTTCCGGCGAAGCGATCCGCGCGCTGCCGAACACGATGATGGTCGAGCGGATGCCCCAGTCGCGCAGTTCCAGGTCCGGCTTGGAATATTCGAGCGCGAAGCGGATCGAGCGCATCTCGTCGCGCAGCAGGAACTCGGTATCTTCCACGGCCAGCAGCGAACTGCGGGAGACTGGCGGGTTGGTGGGTTCGTTCATCTCGGTCCGTCCATTGTTCGGTCGCGGCGCGGGGAGCCGATATCGCTCCACGGAAGCGTCGCAAATGTGCGAAAGACGTCGTATGAGGGAGCCTGACTGGGCCGGCTCGCGGCCGCGCCTTTCCGAATATGTTGAAAATGCCGCTGGATCAATCGCATAGATTTACCGTTGCGCCGATGATGGACTGGACGGACCGGCACTGCCGTGTCTTCCATCGCATCCTGACACGACGCACGCGGCTCTACACCGAGATGGTGACGACCGGCGCCGTGATCCATGGCGACCGCGCGCGTCTGCTCGGTTTTGACGCCAGCGAACATCCGGTGGCGTTGCAGCTTGGCGGTTCGAATCCTGCCGACCTCGCGACGGCTGCGAAAATCGGCGAGGATTTCGGCTACGACGAGATCAACCTCAATGTCGGTTGTCCCTCCGATCGCGTGAAGGACGGCCGCTTCGGCGCCTGCCTGATGGCGGAACCTGATCTGGTCGCTGACGGCGTCGCGGCCATGAAGCGCGCAGTAACGATTCCGGTGACGGTGAAATGCCGCATCGGCATCGACGATCAGGACCCGGAACTGGCGCTTGACCGGCTGGCGCAGGCAGTGGTTGCGGCCGGCGCGGACCTGCTGATCGTGCATGCACGCAAAGCGTGGCTGAACGGATTGTCGCCAAAGGAAAACCGCGACATCCCGCCGCTCGACTACGACCGCGTCTATCGTCTCAAGGCGGCCATGCCGCATGTGCCGATCGTCATCAACGGCGGCATTGGCAGTCTCGATGAGGCCCGGCGGCATCTCGATCATGTCGATGGCGTCATGCTCGGTCGCGCCGCCTATCAGGAGCCATGGCGGCTGCTCGCGGTCGATCGGGAGATCTTCGGCGAGGCATCGCCGCATCACGACATGATCGCGGCGCTGGAGGCGATGATGCCTTACATCGCGGAGCAACTGGCGCACGGCACGCGGCTTCACGCCATCACGCGGCACTTCGTCGGCGCGTTCCACGGCATTCCCGGCGCGCGCGCGTTTCGCCGGCATCTCTCGGTGCATGGCGTAAAGGCGGGGGCGGGCGTGGATGTGCTGCGCGATGCGCTGGCGTTGGTCACGCCGCGCGATACGGCTTCGGCGGCAGCGTAGGCTTATCGGTCATCGCGAGCACTCGGATCAACGCTTCGCGTTGGCCGAGCACAGGTTTCGCGAAGCAAGAACTGGATTGCTTCGCCGCTGACGCTGCTCGCACAACAGCGCAGACTAAGGATAGCCGCGCAGCATCAGGCGGTCGGCGCGGACTTCCCAGCTTTCCAGCCGGTCCAGAAAACTCATGCCCAGCAGGTTGGTCTTCATCTGGCCGCGCGGCACCACCAGCGCCGGGATCGAATGCTCGACGAGGCGGCCGACGGCGAGGCGGTCCAGCGTCAGGCGCGCCGCCTTGGTGTTGCCGCCGACGGTCTCCAGCGGCACGTTGTAGTCCAGCAGTTCGAGCGGCAGCCCCGCTGCCTTGGCGGTCTCGTAAGTCAGCACCACCGAGGTCGCTCCGGTATCGATCACCATCGGCACCTTGACGCCGTTGATCTGGGCGTCGAGTTTGAACTCACCGCCGTTGCCGCGCGGGATTTGCTGGATGCGGGCATGGGCAGCGGTGCGGTGTTGGATCATCTCCGTCACCGAGGTTCGCGCGGTGGTGATCTTCGCCGGGTCGCCATAGGCGAAGACCGCGCAGGCGGTGGCAACGAACAGGACGAGCAGGACGCGGATCATGATCCGCCCGCCATCAGGCTGTTTTGAATCAGGTCTCCCTGGAACGTCCGTCGGTTTTGGCCGAGAGGGGAGGAAGTCCCGCTTCCGCCATCCGCGCTGGAAGGTCCGCCATGATCGACAGGCGCTCGTGAGACTCCATGCGGCCCCAGCGTGCGATTTCCGGCAGCGTGCGACCACAGCCGAAACACAGGCGGCTTTTGGGGTCGATCATGCAGACGGCGATACACGGACTTTCTATGCTCATTCTCGATAGTGATGCGTATTCGCGCGCCGGCGCAAGCGCGCAATCTACAATCCCGTCCCCGCATTCATGATGGGTGAGCGGCGACGGCGGCGCACGTCCGACGATGCCTGCTCAAATCCCATGATGTCCGGCTGCAAGGCCGGCGCTTCCTCGGACATCGGCGCCAACGCCGACATCACGCGCTCCGGCGGCAACGTGATGAGGACTTCAGTGCCGATCCGCAGTTTGGATTTCAGCGTGAAGGTGCCGCCATGCATGTCGATCAGGCTTTTCGCGATCGGCAGGCCGAGGCCGGCGCCCTGTTCGGCAGACTTGATCGAGTTCGAGCCCTGTCCGAACGAGGCGAGCACGATCGGAATCTCGTCCTCAGCGATACCGGAACCGTTGTCCTTGACGCTGAGATACTGTCCGCCAGATGCGGTCCAGCCCGCTTTCAGCCAGATTTCGCCACCCTGCGGGGTGAATTTGATCGCATTCGACAACAGGTTCAGCACCACCTGCCGGATCGCGCGCTCGTCGCCCCAGACGCGAGGCATCCCCTTCTCGAAAATCTCGTGAATCGTGATGCCGCGACTTGAGGCGCGCAGCTTCAGCAAATGGTGGCAGTCGGCGACGATATGCACCAGCGAGATCGCTTCCTCGTTGAGTTCGTAACGTCCGGCTTCGATCCGCGACAGGTCGAGGATTTCGTTGATCAGGTTGAGAAGATGCACGCCGGAATTGTGGATATCGGCGGAGTAATCCTTGTAGGCCGGCACCGCGTGCGCGCCGAAAATCTCGCTCTTCATCACTTCGGAAAATCCGAGAATGGCGTTGAGCGGCGTGCGCAGTTCATGGCTCATCTGCGCCAGAAAGCGCGACTTGGCGACGTTGGCGGATTCGGCGCGATGCCGCGCCTCGTCGGAGATCGCTTTGGCCTGTTCGAGCTCGCCGATCAGCGCGTCCTTCTCGGCGCGCGCTTCCAGCGTCGCCAGCGTGGTCGAATGCAGCCGATGCGCCAGCAGCGCGAAGTAACCTTCGGCGGCGATGGCAAGCAGCGCCAGGATGTACGCATCGAGCGTGCCGCGCATGATGAAGTTGAGGGCGATGGCCGCCGCCACGGGCGCGGTTGCCGCGAATGCCGCGATCGGCAGGCTCGACGCCAACATGCTCGATACCGCGACGATCAGCAGCAGCATGAACATCATGAAGGTGCTGGAGACGAGATCGTATCCCGCCGGATGCACCAGGATCGTGGTCCAGCACAGGCCGTAGACCAGATCGAGCAGGATGAAGCGGACGCGCCACTTGCGCGTCGTGCCGGGGGAGGCCGGCTCGTTCAGAAATTTCGTGCAGTTGTGAACGATCAGGCCATGGACCAGCAGGGTGCCGACGGTCCATGCGATGGCGAACACCGGCTGCACGATTACGCCGAACAGCACGCCGGTCGTGAACACCAGCAGCATGACGACATAGGAGGCCGACTGCCGGGTCTGGGCGTATTGCCGTAGCAATTCGCGATCGAACGCCGGACGGGTGCCGCTGGTCGATGTCAGGCGGTCGCGCGCCTCGCGCACCCGCTGCGCGGCGGCGCGGCGATTGCGGGCCGGGGCGACAACCGGTTCCTCAGCCGGGAGCTGAACAACCTCGGGCTGTTCGACGGACGAATTCATTACGCAACACTGATCCTGCGCTCGCGAGCGCGGTGCATTTTCTCCTTCTTAATCTCTGATGCCAAATCATTAAGACCAGCCTTAAACGCCGCGATTATCTTCTTAATGGAATCTTAAAATGCGAGGGCCGGCGCAGTTGGCCGGCCCCTTTAAATCGCTGCTCGTACAATTGTTTAGGGGCGACTGCCTAGCGCTCCAACAGCGCCAGCAGGCTCGAGGTGTCCCAGCGGCGGCCTCCCATTTTTTCGACCTGCGCGTAGAACTGGTCGACGAGCCCCGTCACGGGCAGGCTGGCGCCGTTGCGGCGGGCCTCGCCGAGGCAAATCGAGAGGTCCTTGCGCATCCATTCGACGGCGAAGCCGTGGTCGTATTTGCCCTCGTTCATGGTCTTGTAGCGGTTTTCCATCTGCCACGACTGCGCCGCGCCCTTGGAGATGGTGGCGATCACGGCGTCGACGTCGAGCCCGGCCTTCTTGGCGAAGTGGATGCCTTCGGACAGCCCCTGCACGAGACCGGCGATGCAGATCTGGTTGACCATCTTGGTGAGCTGGCCGGAGCCGGCGGGGCCGAGCAGCTTGCACATCCGCGCATAGGCGGCGATCACCGGTTCGGCGCGTCCATAGGCTGCCTCGCTGCCGCCGCACATCACGGTGAGGACGCCGTTCTCCGCGCCGGCCTGTCCGCCCGAGACCGGAGCATCAATGAAATGGAAGCCGGCAGCGGTGGCGGCCTTGTCGAGTTCACGCGCGACTTCAGCGGAGGCCGTCGTGTGATCGACGAAGATCGCATCCTTCTTCATGCCGGCGAAGGCGCCGTTGTCGCCAAGCGTCACCGAGCGCAGGTCGTTATCGTTGCCGACGCAGGCCATCACGAAATCCTGTCCCTCGGCCGCAGCCTTGGGAGTGGGAGCGGAGCGTCCGCCAAACTTGTCGGCCCAGGCTTTCGCGGTCGCAGCCTTACGATTGTAGACCGTCACC
>CAUJJN010000409.1 GCA_963204905.1 Pseudomonadota bacterium | reverse complement strand
GCGCAAGGCCCGCGCCGACCAGAAGCCAGATCCAGCGGCGATCGCATCGCATGGGGGTGCTCTCCGCGCTCATTTCCCGGGCTTCCGCAGGTCGACGAGATAGAGCGCGAGGATCTTGCGGTCGAGCAGCGAGAGACGGTTTTCCCAGGTCGGCATGTGGCCCTGCCGCCCGCCCCATAGCGTCTCCGCGATGGAGGCCTGATCGCCGCCGTAGATCCAGAACGGGTCGGTCAGGTTCGGCGCGCCCATCTCGATGTTGCCCTTGGCGTCCTCGCCGTGACAGGAGGCGCAGTTCGCGGCGAACAGCTCCTTGTCGGCGGCGACGCTGGCGGGATCGAGGTTCTTCTTGGCGTCCTGGGCGCTCGGCGGTGACAGGCTGCGGACGAAAGCGATCACCTTGTCGATGTCGGCCTTCGGCAACATGCCGTCCTTGCCGAACGCGGGCATCTGCGAGGTGCGGGTTTCCGGATGCGCCGAGTTGATGCCGACGCGGATGGTGTCGAAGATCGCCTCCGGCGTGCCGCCCCACAGCCACGACGTGGTGGTGAGGTTGGGAAAACCCTTGCCGCCCCGCGCGGTGCGGCCGTGGCAGGCGGCGCAGTTGTCGCCGAACAGGGCGCGGCCGGTTTCACGCACGGCGTCCATCAGCCGCGGGTCCTTCTGGATGTCGGCGAAGCTTTCCTTTTCGATGCGCGCGGACCACACCGTGCGGTCCAGCGCCGCCGTCTTCACCGACTGCGTCAGGTCGAGGCGCACGTCGTCGCCGAGCAGGCCCTTGGTGTAGGTGCGGCCGATCGGCCAGGTCGGCATCAGCACCCAGTAGCCGACGGCGAAGATCACCGTGCAGGCGAGGAACAGCCAGATCACCTTCGGCACCGGCGTGTTGAGTTCGGTGATGCCGCTCCATTCGTGCCCGGTCGTCATGTGGCCGGTGTGCGGGTCGCGTTCAAAGTGCCCCATGATCGTCCCTCATCCCCGGTATGGCTTGTCGTCGTCGTCGAGGATCGCCTGCGCGGCCTGCTCGAACGGCTTCTGGTTGGCGGGCCAGTACGTGTAGACCAGCACGATCAGCGACAGGCCGATCAGGTAGAACAGACCGAACGATTTGGAGAACCAGACCAGCAGGTCGTGGGTGATGCTCATGGCTTCTTCTCCGCGGTCACGGCCGGCTTGTGCGCGGCGTCGGTGAGCCGGCCGAGGATTTGCAGGTAGGCCACCAGCGCATCCATCTCGGTGAGGTTGTTGGGTTTGCCGTCGAAGGCGCGCACCGTGGTCGCCTTGCCATAGCGCTTGGCGACGCCCTCGGCGGCGGGCGAATCCGGCGCGGCCTGGCCGTAGGCGTCGGCGGCGGCGTTGGCGATCATGTCGTCGGTGTAGGGCACGCCGACGGCGCGCTGCGCCCTGAGGTGCTTGCCGAGGTCGTCGGTGCGCAGTTCGGTGCGTTGCAGGAACGCGTAGCCCGGCATCACCGATTCCGGCACCACGTCGCGCGGATTGATCATGTGCGCGACGTGCCATTCGTCGGAATACTTCTCGCCGAGACGGGCAAGATCCGGTCCGGTGCGCTTGGAGCCCCACAGCATCGGATGGTCGTACTTGGATTCGACCGCCAGCGAATACGGCCCGTAGCGTTCCACCTCGTCGCGCAGCGTGCGGATCATCTGCGAGTGACAGGCGTAGCAGCCCTCGCGGATGTAGATGTTGCGGCCCGCCAGTTCGAGCGGCGTGTAGACCCGCATGTCGGGCGCGTCCTCGACGGTCTGGTGGATGGTGAACAGCGGTGCGATCTCGACCAGTCCGCCGATCGAGGCGACGCCGATGATGCCGAGCACCAGCCCGATGGTCTTGCGTTCCAGCCGGTAGTGAAATCCGAACATGATCGCTTACTCTCCGGGCTGAAGGGCGGGCGCGCCGGCGACGGCAGGCTCGGTGACGGGACGGTCGGCCGCGTTGTGCGCGGCCTGATCCTGCGCCGCGGTGCGGATCGTCATCCAGATGTTGTAGAAGCCGATGATTGCGCCGAGCAGGAAGAACGCGCCGCCGATGGCGCGGGCGATGTAGTAGGGGTGCATCGCCACCAGCGAGTCGACGAAGGAATAGGCCAGCGTCCCGCTTTCGTTATAGGTGCGCCACATCAGGCCCTGGATGATGCCCGAATTCCACATCGCGAAGACGTAGATGATGGTGCCGATCAACGACAGCCAGAAGTGCGCCTCGACCAGCTTCGACGAGTACATGCCGTTACGCTTCCACAGCCATGGCACCGAGGCGTAGATCGCGCCGAAGGTGATCATCGCCACCCAGCCGAGCGCGCCGGCATGGACGTGGCCGACGGTCCAGTCGGTATAGTGCGACAACGAGTTCACCGGGCGGATCGCCATGAACGATCCTTCGAAGGTGGACAGGCCGTAGAACACCGCCGCCACCATCATGAAGCGCAGCGTGGCGTCGTCGCGCACCTTGTGCCATGCGCCGTTGAGGGTCATCAGCGCGTTGCCCGCCGAGACCCACGACGGCACCAGCAGCATCACCGAGAAGGTCATGCCGAGCGACTGCACCCATTGCGGCAGCGCCGTGTAGTGCAAATGGTGCGAGCCCGCCCACATGTAGAAGAAGGTGATGCCCCAGAACGAGATGATCGACATCCGGTAGGAGTAGATCGGCCGTCCCGCGCGTTTCGGCATGTAGTAATACAACATGCCGAGGAAGCCGGAGGTGAGGAAGAACGCCACCGCGTTGTGGCCGTACCACCATTCCGTCATTGCGTCCTGCACGCCGGCGAACAGCGAATAGCTCTTGGCGCTTCCCCACGAGATCGGCACCGCGAGGTTGTTGACGATGTGCAGCATCGCGACAACGAGGATGAAGGCGAGGTAGTACCAGTTGGAGACGTAGATATGCGGCTCCTTGCGCCGATTCAGCGTGCGCATGTAGAGCACGAAATACGTCACCCACACGATCACCAGCCAGATGTCGGCATACCATTCCGGCTCGGCGTATTCCTTCGATTGCGTCACGCCCATCAGATAGCCGGTGGCGGCGATGATGCAGAACAGGTTGTAGCCGAACAGCACGAACCACGGCGTCAATTGATCCGGCAGCCGCGCCCGCGAAGTGCGCTGCATCACGTAGAACGACGTGGCGATCAGCGCGTTGCCGCCGAAGCCGAAGATGACGCCGGAGGTGTGCACCGGCCGCAGCCGGCCGAAGCTCGCCCACGCCGCGTCGAAGGTCCATTCCGGATAAGCCAGCAGCCACGCCACCCAGTCGCCGACTGCCATGCCGATCACGGCCCAGACCATCGCCGCGACGATGCCGAACTTGGTCGGGCTGTCGTAATAGCTGTCGAGCCGGTCGGGAGAGGGCTCCGGCGCGTAGTAGCCGCCGATCACCGCGAAGATGCCGCCGATCGCCGCCAACAGCACGATCGCGCCATGTACGCCGAACGGATCGCCGCGGCCGCCGGCTGCCATCGCCAGGCCCGTGATCGCGAGCGCCATGAGAATGACCAGCGCGCCCTGTCGTTCGTTTTTCGTGAGTTCGGCGACCATGGAAACGCACCCCTTGCTGCATCGCGCGACATCATCACGCGGCTCTGCCCCCTTCCGCAAGCCGCCATTGCGCCATTCGATCTGGCGCGGCC
>CAUJJN010000408.1 GCA_963204905.1 Pseudomonadota bacterium | reverse complement strand
AACCACAGATGCAGATTGCCGTTGCCGAAAACGCGGACGCGGAAATAATCGCCGTGAATCACAAAGGGCGTATGGTCGGGCCGTGATGTTACCTGCTCGGTGATGCTCATGCTTTCGGGACAGGGGCCTAGCCCGTCCAGTTCGCGGAAAACCCTTTCCACATCGCGCAAGGTATCGCGCCGGTTGTAATTGCTCCACCATCTCCCGCTATCGCCTAGCGCGCGCTCGATGATAAGGCGGCTCCCGATCTTGAAACCATCATGCGAGCGGAAACGCCGGTCCAGCGCCGCGAAGGTGTTGGCGACGCCCCGCAAGTAAATATCGCGCCGGTTCTCCCAAATATGGCCGAAGGTCGCCGCGCAATTTTCGCTGGTGAAGGCGGGCGGGACGCCATCAAGGCCGGAATAAAATTCCTCGCGCGCCTGTCGGTCTAGAAGCTGGTCAAAGCCTAAGGTTTCCAGCAAATGCCGCCAGCAACGGCGATCCACCGCCGCCGTCATCCTCTCCGCGAAATGCTCGCGGGCCGTGGTCTTGGTTCGGCTGTGCGTTTCCCGGTCATAATGTTCATGGTCGGTTTTCGCGAGAAAGGCGCGGGTCAAGGCGGTGTCGGTATAGCGGTCGCCCATCGGCGCACTAAGGGCAAATGCGCCGCCAATGCTCAAGGCTGCGGCTTCATCGGTCAAGCGGTGGTAGCTGTCGAAGGCATCAAGCCAACGCTCGATTGCCATATCGCGGCCTGCGGTGATCTCGTCGATCTGGACACGGTTCATCAATTCAAAAGACATGGGGCGATTCCTCGCAAGAATAGGGTGCAATGGGGGGATGCCGGGGACGGTCAGCGCCGCCCCCGATGCTGGCCGGTTAGTATTCGTCGGCGCGAAGGATGGTCAGGACGCGGCAGGTAACGCCGGGGTCTGACGGGTCGGATGATCCCCATTCCGTCTGACGGTCGTAATAGATCCTATGCAGGTCGGATCGGCTATGCCGTTGTTCCGTCAAACCTCACGGAGAACGCTACATGCAGAACTCGTCGTCAGATTACTGCCCCAAGACTTCTGTCATTGTCAGCGTTGAGCTCAGCAAGCGCAACTGGCTTGTTGCCTCTCTCTCGCCAGGAGCGGCGAAGCCTTCGCTGCGGACAATTCCTGCCGGGAACAGCGCGGCACTGATCAGTCACCTTCGCAATCTTGAGTGCAAGGCCGCTGATCGTATCGGCGAACCTGCCGCCATTCGCCTGTGCTTCGAGATTGGATATGATGGCTTCTGGCTCGCAAGGCTACTGCGGTCGAACGACATCGATACATATGTGCTAGATCCCGCCAGCTTCCTCGTGTCGCGGCGAGGCAGGCGCGCAAAAACTGACCGGATCGACGCCGAAGCCATGATCGGGATTCTGAAAGCCTATCTCGCTGGCGACAAAAGCGTGTGCCGTGTCGTGGAGGTGCCCTCTCCCGAGGAGGAGGACGCACGCAGAGTAATGCGCGAGCGCGGCGATCTGGTGCATGAGCGCACCCGCATTATCTCTCGGATCAGGGGGCTCCTTGCGTTGCAAGGCATACGATCTGTCAAAGCCATCAAGGGCGGTGAATGGTCGAGCCAACTCGACGACATGCGCACCGGCGATGGGCGGCCTTTGCCACCAAACCTTCGTCGACAGATTGAGCGCTGTTTCGGACGGCTTGCGTTGCTCAACGATCAGATCAAGGACATCGAGAGGGACCGCGCCCAAGTTGTGCTCGATGAAGAGTCCACCTTTCCATGCCGCGATAAAGCGGTTCGCCTCGAGCAGCTGAAGGGTATTGGCCCGAACAGCGCGGCAATGTTGGTCGCAGAGGTTTTCTGCCGAAAGTTCGAAAGCCGACGACACGTCGCGGCCTTCCTTGGGTTAGCTCCGGCGCCCTTCGCCAGCGGCGACGTTTCGCGTGATCAAGGCATCAGCAAAGCCGGTAACCGAAGCACACGTGTGCAGATGGTGGAACTTGCGTGGTGTTGGTTGAAATATCAGCCAAGTAGCGAACTGACCGTGTGGTATCGCACCCGGTTCAAAGGCAACGGCGCTCGCGCGGCAAAGGTAGGGATCGTTGCGCTCGCCCGAAAATTGTTAATCGCGCTTTGGCGCTTTGTGGAGACCGGTCTGGTCCCTCAAGGTGCCGAGCTCCGCGCCGCCTGATGCCTATGTTGCAACAGGCTCGTTAAGGCGACGCGGATTGGTGTGATGTGTGACCGGGAAAATTGATGGCGCCTGAAAACGCCCAGTAATAGTTTGGTCCGCATCCGCCTTTGCTCGATCCGGGGATGTGAATACGGATTATGGTGCGCGGGCACGGCCGCGACCGGATACAAGTCTATGCACGGATAGTGCATCAGCTGACCTCGGAACGAATGAAGCCAATCCTTGAGCATTGCGTGTGGGGGCCCCCAGCCCATCATCAAAAGGAACCGTTCAATGGTATCTTGACAAGGCCCGGATCATACAAGTCGATCTTCCAATAACAGCGGACGCCCCGCCACTCGAAGTCGCCAAAATCGCGCTCGCCGTGCGGGTTGTTGTCCTCGCTGAAATTGGCGTAATTGCCGACGATGAACATAAGCTCCATCTGCCGCGCAACGGCGATGATGGGATTGCTATCGACCATCGCAAGAATACCCTGTGTCATCACCACGATATTCGGCGCGGGGCTGTTGATATTCGCGCGCAACTGGTCGTTCAGCGCGGCAACCTTTTCGACATAGGCCGCACGCTGTTCGGGGGTCATCTCTGCAAAATTCATCATGCGCTTATTCCCTTCTAAAAATGGAGCCGAAGGCGATGGCGTCCATCGGCTTCTGCCTGAGTGGCGAGCCGGGTCGGTGAATGGCGCAAATCAGGGCCGGGGACGGCGGAGGGGGATCGCCCGCCCTGCACAAGCGCAGCGCGGAAG
>CAUJJN010000407.1 GCA_963204905.1 Pseudomonadota bacterium | reverse complement strand
GGCAAGGAACTCGCGGTGACGCCACCCTGCCTGTTGTGGTTTCCAGCCCACGCCAAGGCGACGCTGCGCTTCGAGGCCGGCTCGCGTGGCATGACGGTGGCGGTGTCGGAGATCGGCTTCGCGCGGGTGCTGTCGGGCAGTCCGAACGCCAACCAGATGCGCGCCGCGCTCTCGCCGCCGGTAATCCGCGCGCGGCTCGATCACACCCAGGCACGCCGACTCGCGGAATCGCTCGACGTGCTGCTGGACGAGGCCTTGCACGAGCGGCCCGGCGCGCATGAAGCGATGCGGCATCAGCTCGCGCTGTTTCTGCTGGCGGCATGGCGACTGTCGGGGCCGGTGCTGCGCGAGTCGCAGCCGTTGCCGCGCACCATCGTCCATAAGTTCTTGCACGCCGTGGAAGTGCATCTGCGCGACCACTGGAGCATCGCGCGGTATGCCGCCGAAGTGGGCGTCACCGCCGATCGCCTGAATGCCACGGTGCGCCGCGCCACCGGGCGTTCGCCGCTGTCGATCGTTCACGAGCGCATCGTCGCGGAAGCCGATACGCTGCTCGACGATCCCAGCCTGAAGATCGCCGAGGTGGCCGATCTGCTCGGCTTTCACGATCCGGCTTATTTCAGCCGGTTCTACAAGCGTGAAACCGGACGCCCGCCGAACAAGCAGCGGCTCGACGTCACCACCCGGCAGGCACAGCAGACCGGTTCGTTCGCGGCGTGGCCGTGACCCGGTCCGCGCGCGATCACTTCAAAAGGAAATAGAAATTCTCGCCGGGCAGAGAGCCGTAGACGAACGGCTCCTGCTGGCGGTTGGTCATCTGCCGCACGTCGTCGCGCACCAGACGGAACAACATGCCGATCTCAAGATTCGGAATCACCAGATGCTTGAGCAGCGAACTGACGAAGGGGCTGTGCTTGCCGTCGCCGTCGAGCGCCGTCTGGCCGTCGCGCGCGGCGTAGGCCACCAGCGTCCCGACATCCGGCTCGATGGCGGTGAGACCGCGCGTTATCGAACGTGAAGCCACCGAACGGCGCATCTTGTTGGCGAACGGATTGTCGCGGCAAGCATCGAGGATCACCATGCGCAGCTTCTTGGCGCCTTCGGTCGCCGCCAGCATCCGGTCGAGCGGCACCGCCTCGTCCTCGACGTCGCGGTCCGATTCCATCCGGGCATCGATAGGGATCAGATAGTTGGTGCCGTTGAGGCCAATGCCGTGGCCGGCGAAATAGACCACGCCCCAATTGGCCTTGTCGGCATCCTCGCGGAATTTCCGCAACGCGCGCACCATCTGGCTGCGTGTCAGGTTATCCTCGACCTGAACACTGTCGAACCCGATCTGACGAAACACCGCGCCGATCGCTTCGGCGTCGCGCACCGGATTGGCGAGTTGCGGCACATTCTGATAGCCGGAATTGCCGATGATCAACGCCACACGGCGGCCCTGATCGATCTTGGGCGGCGCAAGCGCCGCCAGCGACTGCAATTGCTTTGCCTGTTCGCGTTCGGCGGCCGTTTGACGCTCCTTCTCCTGCTGTTCCTCCTTGCGCTTGGCCGCTTCCGCCTGCTGCACGGCGGCGAGACGCAGGGCGTCCGCCTTGGCGCGCTCGTTCAGCGCAGCCAGTTGCGTCTTCGCCAGCGCCCGCGCCTCGCGCGCCATCGACGGGTCGGGGTCCTTTTCCGGCGCCATTTTCTGCGCCTTCTCCAAATCCGCCCTCGCCTTGTCGTGCTGCCCGGATTGCTCGAAGGCGATGCCGCGGCCGGTGAAGGCGCACACCGCGTTGGCGGTGACCCTCATCGCCACGCCGAATTCCGCCACCGCGCGATCCAGTTCGCCGCGATCGCGATAGACATCGGCGCGGCGGCAATGGTTCATCGCCGAATTGGGAAACAGCGCGATCGCCTTGTCGATATCCGCCAATGCGCGGGCAAGATCGCCATCGAGCCGCAGCACCTCGGCGCGATTGCTCAAGGCCCGCGTCTCCTTGGGATTGATCAGCAGCGCCTCGGTATAATCGGACACCGATTCCGAATAGCGCTTCTTGTCCTTGAGCGCGATGGCGCGGTTGATCAGCGCGTCGGTGTTCTGCGGGCCGAGCTCCACGGCTTTGTTGTGGCTCGCGAGCGCGGCGTCGAGGTCGCCCTTCAAACGCAGCGCCTCGCCACGCCCGCTATAAGCGCGCCAGTCCTTGGGATCGAGTTCGATCGCCTTGTTGTAGTTCTGGATGGCGCGCTCATAGTCGCCCTTGTCGATATGGACCTGGGCGCGTTCGCCGTAGGCGGTCGGGTTTTTCGCATCCAGTTTGATGGCTGCGTCGAAATCGCGGATGGCGCGATCGAAATCGCGCTTGCCGTACCATGCGTCGCCGCGATGGACGAACGCCGCGTAATAATCCGGCTTCAGCGCGATGGCGCGATCGAAATCCTTGATGGCGCCTTCGAACTCGCCCTTGCGGAACAGCGCGAAGCCGCGCAGGTAAAACGCGAACGAGGACTTTGGATCGAGCGCGATCGCCTGGCTGAGATCGGCGACGGCGCGATTGAACTCATCCTGCCGCAACAGCACGAAACCGCGATTGCGGAAGGCATCGACAAAGGCCGGGTTGCGCTCGATGGCGGCGGTGTAGTCGTCGATGGCCGACGAATACAGCCCCTTGTGAAACCAGGCGTTGCCGCGATTGTTGTAGGCCGCCTCGAGATTCGGAATCTGGTTGCCGCTGATGATGCGGGTGCAGGCCGGAATGCCGATATCCGGATCCTTGGCGGCGTTGTCGCAAAGCTGCGGATCATCCGCGGCGAGCGCCGAGCCCGCCATCGCCGCGAGGATCGACAGGACGATCCCGAAGGTTTTCAGACCGCGCATCGGAACTCTCGTCTTCCAACTGGCCATGAAAATAGCCCGTTCAACTCCCATACGAAACATTCAAGGCTTCGGCCATTCCGGCATCTGTAATCCAGATCACACTCCACCGGCCCATCAAACGCAACCTGCTTTCCAAACGAAAGACCCCCGGGGGGAAGCCCGAGGGTCTGTCACGTTGCAAGCCCGTCGGGTTCGACGGATCGCGATCTCAGAACTGGTAGCGCACGCCGGCGCGGCCGCCGGCGCCGAACAGGCCCTGGCCGCCACGGACTTCACCCTGCACGAAGGTCGAGAAGCCGTTGCCGTAGTCGAAGTTGACGCGGGCAATGCCCTGGCCGCGCACCTTGCCCTGATCGCTCGGCAGCACCGCGGTGCCGGCGAACGCACCGCCGGTGGCGCTGTCGCTGATCACGCCGCCGACCACGCTGACGTCGCTATAAGCGAGACCGGTCAGGGTGGTGGTGATGCGGGTGGTATTCCACATGCTTTCGAAGCCGATGCGGGCACCGCCCTGAACGCGCCAGGCTTCGCCGTTCTGGAGGCCGAGGCCGGCGGCACTCGCGGCATACTGCGAATTCACATAGCGGAAGCCGGCCGTCGGTTCGATCCAGACCGTGCTGGAAACCGGGAAGCGATACTGGAAGTTCGACGCCACCACGAAATTGTTGACGTCGGTGCCGCCCGCGCCGGACACGCTCGGATTGCCGAAGCCGGCGTTGTAGGCGAACACTTCGGTGAAGTTCAGGCCGATCGACAGGAAGTCCACCTTGAAGGTGGTGTCGTTGGAGAACCCGCCATTGAAGTAGGTGTAGTAGACGCCCGCCGACGGACCCGAAACCCGCACCTTGCCGCTGGCGGTGCCGGTGCCCGCAATCGGGCTGACGGCCG
Source organism: Pseudomonadota bacterium (assembly GCA_963204905.1). Lineage (GTDB taxonomy): Bacteria > Pseudomonadota > Alphaproteobacteria > Rhizobiales > Xanthobacteraceae > 62-47. The sequence goes on along the minus strand of CAUJJN010000407.1, from coordinate 3,410 downwards.
CGCCGGTCTGGGTCACGGTGGTGTTGAAGGAGATGTCGCTCTCCATGTAGCCGCCGAGCAGACCGACGATGAGGCCGTCGCCGCCGCCGAACACGTTGCGGAAGGTCAGATCGACGCCGCCGATCATGCCGCCGGTGCGCGCGGTCTGGCGCAGGTCGATGTTGAGGGTCTGGCCGCCCGGTCCGGTCGCGCCACCAGCGGCGCCGAGGCTGTCGCGGCGCTCGTAATCACCAAAACCATGAGCCCAGACGCCCCAGCGCGGGCCGGTGTCGTAGACCGGAATCGGCGGAGCCTTCATCGGCATCGCCTTGACGACAGGACGGCGCGCGGCCGGACGCGACGCGCTCTGGCGAACCGGCGCGGGATCACTGGCACGCTGCTGCGGCGCCGGATCGCGGCGGTTGGCTTCTTCGGTACGACGTGCCGAGATGGCGTCCATCGTCGCGGTGGTGGCCTGCTGAGTGGTCGACTGCTGCACGTCGCCGATCGCCTGGCTGGCGAGCGCCGCCGAGGAGAACGCACCGCCGTGGACGTTGTCGGTGCACAGACCGGCCGACTGGCTGAAGCCGCTCGACACCGAGCCGCCGTTCACCGAACCCGCGCCGGCGCCGCCGACAACAGGCGGGCAGAAAATCGTCGTGATGCCAGGGGTCGGGACAACGCCGCCCCCGCCAGCTCCACCGCCCCCACCGACACCGCCAGCTCCGCCCGCAGACCCGGAACCACCGGCACCGCCAGCTCCACCGGCACCTCCGGCTCCACCAGCACCTCCGGCTCCACCAGCACCTCCCGCGCCACCAGCTCCGCCCGCAGACCCGGAACCTCCTGCAGACCCGGATCCTCCAGCGGAACCAGAACCACCGGCCCCGCCCGCGCCCTGAGCCAGAGCAGCAGAGGAAACTGCCATTCCCCCAGCAAGTACGACTGCGAAAAAGGCAACTTGGGATGCGCGGAAGATCGAGGAAGCAGCCATTGGGATAAAATCTCTCTAAGAAATAATTTGATAAAAGTTACCAGCGCGCCCCTCACCCGTCTGTGATTTTCGGGACACAGTTTTGCCCCATTGGAGGAACCGCGCATCTGGAAGATTGGTTAGTTCGATGAATGGAAACTATCCTATGATAAATGTTCAGGAATTTCACGGACAGGCCTCAACCACATGCGTCAACTTGTCACACTTCGCGGCGCGTTCTCGATCGCGGTTGGCCTGTGGGTTTTGCTCATCTCCGGTATGGAAGTAGGGGCGCAAGAGGCGGCCGGGCGAACCACCGAGGTTTTCCGCGAATCTGACCTGCGGCGGGGCTTCTTCCGCCTCGCCTTCGGCTCCGACATGCAGACCTTCAACGAGGCCGCGCCGCGGCTGCACAAATTCGACCGCCCGGTCGCGGTCTTCGTCACCGCCGATCCGCCGGGCTCCCCCGCCGACAAGATCTACCGCTGGGCCATCGACGACTTCATCCGCCAGATGCCGGAACTGAAGGCCCGGGTGATCGACGAAACCTCACCGCCGGACGTGCTGGTCCGGATCGTGCCGCCGGCCAAATTCAAGGAGGTGCTGGTGGCCTCGCTCGGCGAGGCGCTGGCGCGGCCGTTCATCCGACTCACCAACCCGCGCTGCACCACGCGGCTGCGAATCCGCGACGACGGCGTGATCCTGCGTGCCGACATCTTCATCCCGGCAAGCCAGGATCTCGGCGCCATCATCGACTGCGCCTATCACGAATCGCTGCACGCCTTCGGCCTGATGAACCACGCCGACGACCTGCGCTGGACCTCGCTCAACCAGACCCGACGCGCGTCGTCACTGTCCGCGTACGACAAGGCGCTGCTGCAAATCCTCTACGACCCGCAACTGCGCGCCGGCATGACGGTCGATGATGTCGAGCGGCTATGGCCGAGGGTCGGCAGGCCACCGACGATCCGGATGGAGTGAAGGGGCGCTCGCGCGAATCAGTTCTGCAGGCGCACCCCGAGCATCATCACCGTGGAGGCGCTGCTCATGCCGGCGACGTTCGACTCCAGCCAGTCGCGGCGCAGCGTGCCCTTCACCCAAACATTGCGGTTCAGCTTGTAGACCAGATCGCCGGACACCGAATAGATGGTGTCGAGCCGATTGCCGTTCTGGTAATCGAGCGTGCCGTAGGTGAACTTGCCGATGCCGGTGAGCCAACGGCGGAAATCGTGATCGACCTCGGCGGTGTAGGTGCGGGTGAGCACGCCGGCGACGCCGGGCAGCGTGGTCTCGTCCACCGACGTCGTGGCGATGAATTTCACCGTGGTCAGCGGCGACGCCGACCACACCAGCGAGCCGCTGGTCAGAAGTCCGTTGAGCTGGCTGAGCCGCGGGTCCTGATAGTTGCGCATCGCATAACCGATCGAGACCTCGCCGGTCAGCAGCCGCGTCAATTCGAAAGTGGTGCCCACCTTGGCGTAACCGCCGTTGGAGTCGCGCCGATACCCGTTGCGATCGACATTGACTTCGTGAATGCGGGTATCGCCCTGCACCTCGCCGAACGGCTTCAGCCCCGGCGTCAGTTCGTAGCTCGCGCGCGCGACGCCACCGAACGCATTGAAGTTGCGATCATCGTTATTGTAGGTGGTGCCGTCGGTGAGTTTGGAATCCTGATAGACGGTGTGATCAGCGGTGGCGCTGGCGGTGATTTGCAGACGGTTGAAATTCTGCTCGACGCCGAGCGAGCCGCCGGTCGTGGCGTAAATCGGATACTTGCTCAAGCCTGCCTGAATGTTCGGGCTGCCGGGATTGTCGGTGCCGACACGTAGCCGCAACTCCGACAGCACATGCGTGTCCCGCGTGACGTCGAGCCGGCCCTTGACCGAGCCGGTGAAGTCGGGCCGGTCCAACACGGTCGGCACCGAGGACGCCACGCCCGGGGTAGCCGGAAACGTCTTGTCGTAGCCGGTGAACGAGCCGCGCAGATCGGCGACGATGGAGTGGCGCTCCCAGTCGGTGGCGATCAGAAGTTCAGGCGCGATCCGATAGAACGCCGAGCCGCGCTCCTTGGCGTTGAAGCGCCCGGGATTGCTGTCATAGCCGCCGCCAACCTCGACCGCGCCCTTGATCAGGAAACTTCCGACGTAATCGCCGACCGCGCCGAACGGATCGTCGTCCGGCTTCAGGCGCTTGCGATAAGGCTGGCCGACCACCGCGCCGGCCATCGCGGGCGGCAGCGGCGTCTTGTTGGCGCCCTGCGACGGCGGCGGGCTGAGCCGCGGCAGCGGCTTCATGCTGGCGTAGGGATCGGGCGCGACCGCGCCTTTCAGCGGCGGTTTGGGGGCGCCGGGATAGGGCTTCGGCTTCTTCCGCTTGCGACCGAGCGAATCGTAGCCGGCGTCGGAAGCCCCCGAGGCGGCGGGAATGCCATAGGTCGGAATCTGGCCGATTCGCGACG
>CAUJJN010000406.1 GCA_963204905.1 Pseudomonadota bacterium | reverse complement strand
CACACGCTGATGAAGGCCGGGTTCGTCGCCGGCGACGAGCGGCTGTTCTCACTCACGCCGCGCATCCTGACGCTGGCCTCGGCCTATCTCGCGTCCAACCAGATCAGCAGCGGGATGCAGCCGCTGATGGACGATGTGTCGGCCAGGGCGAAAGAAGTCTGCTCGCTGGCGATCCTCGACGGCGGGGAGGCGGTGTTTGTCGCCCGCGCCAGCCCCGCGCGGGTGTTTTCCGCCGGCATCGACATCGGCTACCGGCTGCCGGCGTACTGCACCTCGGTCGGCCGCGTGTTGCTGGGGCGGTTGTCCGATGAGTCCCTGGCGAAAACCATCAAGGCGATGCGGCTGGCGGCAATGACGCCGCGCACCGTCACCGACAAGGCGACGGTCATCGCCACCATCATCGCGGATCGCACGCAGGGTTACTCGCTCGCGGACCGCGAAGCCGAGCCCGGCTTCCGCTCGATCTCGGTTCCGATCCGCCGCTACGACGGCGGCATCGTCGCCGCCGCCAACATCGGCGCGCATGTCGATCGCATCACGACCGACGAGATGATTGCGCGCTTCCTGCCGCTGCTGAGGGAGATGTCGGAAGCGGCGAAACCGCTGCTGGTGTAGGCAAGGTCGAAGGAGCCGCACCTCACCTTCCCACTCTCACGCCTTGGGGTTTGGCTCGTCATGGATTCATCGTGCGACAAGGCAGCCTCTCGCACCCCTCAATCCGGCAACAGCCGCTTCTTGTAGGCCTCAGGGTCCATGTCGCGGATGTCGATGCTGATGCTGTGGACGTCCGGCATCGCCTCCGCCAGGCCTTGCCGTAACGCGACGCTGAGTTGCTCCTTCTGCGCCGGCGTGCGCCCGGCGAGCAGATAGAACGCGACGTGGAAGAACGATTTCCGTTCGCCCGCGATGAGATAGTCATCGAACGCCTGCGCCCGGCTCTTGAGGTCTTCCGCCTTGACGACGCCGGTTGAGGCGGCGACGCGATGCAGCATCGACAGCACGTCGCGGATCGGCGGCATCTTCTGCTCGCGGGCGTAGTGGCAAACGATATGCGGCATCCCAATCTCCTCGCGTGCGCTCAGTCTTCCGCTTCCGCCGCGGCCGTGAGCTTGTTGATCACAGTATCGAGCGCCTTGCGCTCGTCGATCGTCAGATGCTTGAGCAGGACCGCCTGGGCACGGCGCGCTTTCGGCATGATCCGCTGATAGAGTTGCAGGCCATTCTCGGTGATTTCGAGGACATGCCGCAACTCGTGGGTTTCGTCCTGAGTGCGCTGGACCAGCTTGCGCTTTTCCAGCCCGGGCAGCGCACGGCTCATCTGGCCCTTGTCCATTTTCGACGCATCGCGCAGTGCGCGGGTGGTCCCCGCGCCGTAGCGAACCAGCATCGTCAGCACGCGCCATTCCGGCAGGCTGATCTCATGCTCGAGCAGATAGCGTCGCTTGCTGATGCGAAGCAGCAGCGTGCTGAGATTGGTAATCCGCACGCTCAGGAAGTCGCCCACCTCGAGGTTGGCGCCATCCGTGCCGGGCTTGATCCAGTTCTTCACGTTTGACTTGATCAATGCGATCTCCCCAATCGCTGCTGCTACCGGCGTAGTCCGCAATCCCGCCGAGCGCAAGACGTGCGATGAAAACCGTCGCAAGAGTATTGATAACGCAACGATCTGGTGACCTGCTGTCATGAGGGGCATGACGACCCCGCCGAAACATGCAGCGCGAATGCGTTCATCCAACGCACGTCACATCGTCGCGCGACATCATCCATCCAGATAGCAATTTCTCGAAGTAACGACATCTCTAGGTAATCATCCCATGCATTGGACGTCGTTCGACTCCATCTTTCTTTCGAGAATTCCTGATCGCATATCGACATGCGATCAATTGGCATCATCACAACGGTTCAACTTTTTTAACGATCCTCCTGCACACTGGGAACCAATGCTACCCGAACACGAGATTCGGGAATCAAGAGTTCATGGCTGGCGTTGTGTGATCTCCGGCCGCATCGGTATCCATCCACAACGCCGAAGCATTCTTGTCACCACCGGCACCCGTGAACGGCCGAAGGTCAGCGATGCAAGCCACGCTCTCGCACGACAAATCCAGCAAACCGATAGCCAGAAGGCCGTGGGATCTCCGCCATGCGCAAGAATCTTCCTGTTACCGACGCCGAATATCTCGTCAGCGATCAAACCCTCATTGTCTCGCGGACCGATCTCAAAGGGCGCCTCACCTACGTCAACGATGACTTCATTGATGCGGCCGAATTCACCACGGATGAATTGATCGGCAAGGCGCACAACATCGTCCGGCATCCCGACATGCCGCCGGAAGCGTTCGAAAACCTCTGGGACACGCTGAAGGCCGAGAAACCCTGGGTCGGCGCGATCAAGAACCGCCGCAAGAACGGCGGCTTCTACTGGGTGCTGGCGACCGCCTCGCCGGTCCGTGATAACGGGCAGGTGGTCGGCTACACCTCGATCCGCACCAGGCTTGACGCTGACCAACGCGCGCTCGCCGACGAGGTTTACGCGGCGATCCGCGAGAAGCGTCCGCATAACTATCGGATCGACGCCGGCATCATTCGGAAGCGCTCCTTCTTCGACTATTTCAGCCTGTTCACCCGAACCATGCGCGCGCGGCTGATCACGATGATGACGCTGCAAGCCGTGTTCATGGTCGCTTGCGGCGCGCTGGGCGCGATCATGGTCGGCGGAATCCCGGGTCTGGCGCTCGGCCTGCTCGCCGTCGCGGGCATTGTCATCGGCGGCGTCACCGGCCGACAGACGCTTCGCGCCTTCGCGGGGCCGATGCAGCATCTCAACGACACCATGCTGAATCTGGTCCACGACAAATTCGATAACCGCATCGAGATCAGGCGTGATGATGAAATCGGCATCGCGTTGCGCAACCTACAGACGGTGCAGACCCTGATCCGCTTCAGCCGCGAGGAGGTCAACACCACGCAACGGCGAGCCGACACGCAACGCAAGGCAGACACGACGAAGATCGCCGATACGTTTGAAGCCGCTATCGGCGAGATCGTGCAGGCCGTCGCGTCGGCGGCCACCGAACTGGAAGCCTCCGCCACCACGCTCGCCTCGAACGCCGACCACGCGAGGGATTTCACCGAGCGCGTCGCCAACGGCTCCAATGAAGCGACGTCGAACGTCAACTCGGTGGCGACGGCGACCGAGGAACTGACGGCCTCGGTTCGGGAGATCAGCCTGCAGGTGCAGGAATCGGCGCGAATGGCGAACGACGCAGTCGATCAGGTGCATTCGGCGACCGAACGCGTCAGCGCGCTGTCCAGTGCGGCGGCCAGGATTGGCGACATCGTCGAGATCATCAACAACATTGCCGGCCAGACCAATCTGCTGGCGTTGAACGCCACCATCGAGGCGGCGCGGGCCGGAGAAGCCGGTCGCGGATTCTCCGTCGTCGCATCGGAGGTGAAGGCGCTTGCGGAGCAGACCGCCAAGGCGACCGGCGAAATCGGCCATCAGATCGGCGGCATCCAGTCCGCCACGCAGGAATCCGTCGCCGCGATCACCGGAATCCGCAACGCCATCGAGAAACTGTCGGGCATCTCCTCGGCCATCGCCTCGGCCATCGAGGAGCAGGGCGCGACCACGCAGGAAGTCTCGCGCAACGTGCAACACGCCGCCCAGGGCGCGCAGGAAGTATCGTCGAATGTCGGCAATCTTCAGCGCGGCGCGGCGGAAACCGGGGCAGCCTCGTCGCAGGTGCTGTCGGCGGCGCAAACCCTGTCGCGGGACAGCACACGCCTCACGACCGAAGTGAGCCGTTTCCTGAACTCGGTTCGGGTGGCGTGAGAGTCAAATCAAGCTGAACCGAACCAACGCGTCATGGCCGGGCTCGTCCCGGCCATCCACGTCTTCGTGCCGCGATCCTGAGACGTGGATGCCCGGCACAACGGCGAGCGGAAGCGACGCCGTTCTTCGAACGGCTATCGCCGGGCATGACGGATTTGGTGTTTCCGTCGAAACGGAAATCACTCTCAGGACGGCTGCGCGTCGAGTTTCTGCTTGAGCTGGTCGATCACGTCCGGATCGTCGGTGACCACCCGGAGATATCCAAGCCAGGTGATCGGCCCGCATTTGGTGTGTTCGCTGGTCAGTTCATCCTTCAGCGAAGGAAACAGCCCTCTGTGACGCGGCGGGATAAGAAGTTCCATCTCGTATCTCCAGATGTCAGCGATCCGCTACAATATCAGCGTGATCGCCGGCGCCCCCGCGCCCCTTGAGGTCGCACCCGCGCGACCTCGGCTCATCAGCTCGCGACCGCAAGCCGCCTCTCGAAGCTGTTCGGAATCTCGATATCGACTTCCAGCGTCGACACGCTCTCGCCCCGGTCCATCCGGACGATCACCTTCTCCGGCTCCAGCACGACGTGGCGCGACACCACCGCGAGAATCTCCTCGCGCAGGATATTGAGCAGATCGGGCTGGTTGCGCAGGCCGCGCTCGTGCGCCAACAGGATTTGCAGTCGCTCGCGGGCGACCGGCGCGGAGGCGGTGCGCCGACGAAGGAAATTCAGAAGGTTCAAGCTCATGCCGCCCTCCGTCCAAGCAAGCGATCCATCAATCCACGGCGCTGTTCGGACGGCACGACCATGTCCACCGTCTCGCCAACGAGACGCCGCGCGGCGTCGCTGTAGGCTCTCGCCGGCAGGCTTGCGGCGTTGTTCAAGGTGACCGGCGAACCGACGTTGGAGGCCTTCAGAACGTCCTGGCTCTCGGGAATGATGCCCAGCAGCGGGATCGCGAGAATTTCGAGAATGTCGTCGACATTGAGCATCTCGCCGCGCGCCGCGCGGCCGGTGTCGTAACGGGTGATCAGAACGTGCTTCCTGATCTGCTCGCCCTGCTCGGCCTTCACCGTCTTGGAATCGAGCATGCCGATGATGCGGTCGGCATCGCGCACCGACGAGACTTCCGGATTGGTAACGACGATGGCCTCGTCGGCGTAGCGCATCGCCAGCGTCGCGCCACGCTCGATACCGGCCGGGCTGTCGCAGATGATCCAGTCGAACTTGGTGCGCAGGTCGGCGATGATGTCGCGCACGCCTTCCTCGGTGAGCGCGTCCTTGTCTCGCGTCTGTGACGCCGGCAGCAGCCACAGGCTCTCCAGCCGCTTGTCGCGGATCAGCGCCTGCGAGAGCTTGGCAACGCCTTGCGCCACGTTGATGAGATCGAACACGACGCGCCGCTCCGCGCCCATGATGAGGTCGAGGTTGCGCAGGCCGACGTCGAAATCGACGACCACCACCTTTTCGCCGCGCTGCGCCAGCGCCGCGCCGAGCGCGGCCGTCGACGTCGTCTTGCCAACGCCGCCCTTGCCTGATGTCACGACCAAGACTTTGGCCATTTGTGTCTCCCTTGTTTGCTAGTTCAGCGGCGTGATTCTGAGAATGTCGCCGTCCAGCCACGCCTGCGCGGGCTGCCGGCGCAGCGTTTCGCCGATGTCCTCGGCGGTCTGGTAATAGCCGTCGATCGCCAGCAGTTCGGCCTCGATCTTCTGGCAATAGATGCGCGCGTCGGCGTTGCCGTTAATGCCGGCCATCGCCCGCCCCCGCAGCGTTCCGTAGACGTGGATCGAGCCGCCGGCGACAATTTCCGCGCCGGAGCCGACCGAACCGAGCACGGTGACGTCGCCCTCGATGTGGACGATCCGCTGGCCCGACCGCACCGGGCTACGCAGCAGCAGCGACGGCGCGGGAGGTGGCGGTGGTTGCACCTCGACCTTCTTCGGCTCGACCTGCTCGATGACGCAGCCACGCCCCCCGCTCAGGACCGGCGGCAGCTTCGAATCCAGTCCGTCCGCCTCGATGCCTTCGAGGCCGAGCACACGGATGCCGCGCGTCTCGAGGTTCGAGACCAGATGCGCGACGCCATGCGGGCTCAGTTCGACTCCCGACAGATCGAGCACGATCGGGCGGCCCGCGAAAAATCCCGGCGACTGCGCCAGCGTCGCGTCGATCTCATCGAGCCAGTTCATGATCGGCATGAACGGCGAGAAGACGAACGCCACGTAAGATCGGCCCCGGAGGCGCATCACCTGACGTTGCGGCTCCACCTTTGCATCCATGAGTGAGCGCTCTCTGCTTTCGTAAAAGTTTGTCATTGGTTAATTTCAAATTGAGCAGTGTCGGTTAATGAGGAGTTAACGATGGGCATTCCCGGCACGGAAATGTTGCGGAATCGTTAAATGGAACTCTTGAAAGAGGTTGGCGGATCGACAGCGGGTCCGCGCGGTTGCAGGCGCGCGATCGATGCGCGCATCCGCAACACGAAAGACGTCGTCCCTGCGCAGGCGAGGACCCAGACGCCATAGCGATTCGGCCCCATCACCCATGGCAAGTCATTCCATAGCGACCAACGCCAGGGATTCTGGGTCCCCGCCTGCCCGGGGACGACGTTGAGCGTGTTGGATCCGGCGCGCTACATTCCAAGGCCGGGCTTATGTGCCATGATGAATCACCAAACGGGGAGCGAAGCATGACGAAAGCACCGATATGGCAGTGGTCCGCGGTCGAGACGGCGGCGGCCATCAAAGCCGGCGATGTCAGTTCGGAGGATGTCACCGCGGCGCATCTCGCCCGCATGAAAGAGGCCAATCCGGCGCTCAACGCCGTCGTGGTCGATCTCGGCGACAGCGCGCTGAAGGCGGCCAAGGCGGCCGACGCCGCGCGGGCCGCCGACAAGTCCGGAAGCGGCCTCGGCCCCCTGCATGGCGTGCCGGTGACCATCAAGATCAATATCGACGTCGAGGGACAAGCCAATTCGAACGGCGTGGTCGCGTTCAAGGACAATATCGCTCCCGGCGATTCACCGGTCACCGCCAACCTGAAAAAGGCCGGCGCGATCGTGATCGGCCTCACCAACACGCCGGAATTCTCGCTGCGCGCCTTCACCGACAACCCACTTCACGGCCTCACCCGGAATCCGTGGAATCCGGAGGTCACGTGCGGCGGCTCTTCGGGCGGCGCCGGCGCCTCGATCGCGGCGGGCATCGGCACCATCGCTCACGGCAACGACATCGGCGGCTCGCTGCGCTGGCCGGCGCATTGCAACGGCATCGCCACCATCAAGCCGACGCAAGGGCGCATCCCGGCGTTCAATCCGAGCGCGACGGCGGAGCGGCCGCTGATGGCGCAATTCATGTCCTCGCAAGGCCCCCTCGCCCGCGAGGTCCGCGACGTGCGGCTCGGCCTCGAGGTGATGGCCCAACGTGACCCGCGCGATCCGTGGTGGGTGCCGGCGCCACTGCAAGGCCCCCCGCCGGCCAGGCCGATCAAGGTCGCGCTCGCCAAAATTCCCGACGACATGGCGACCGATCCCGGCGTGATGGCGCTGATCCGGAAAGCCGCCGACCGCCTCGCCGATCAGGGCTACGCAGTCAGCGAGGTCGAGGTGCCCGACGTCAACGGCGTGTGGCAACTCTGGTGCGACCTGATCCTCACCGAAATCGGCGTTCTGCAAAAGGAGCAGATGCTCGCGGTCTCCAGCCCGGATTTTCACAAGGCCTTCGACGGCATTGTCGGATTGGCGGCGCAGCTCGACCAGGCCGGCTACATGAAGGCGATCAGCGACCGCTCGCGCCATATCCGTAACTGGATGATGTTCATGGAGAAGTATCCGCTCGTTCTGGCGCCGACCACGGTGCGGCGCACGCCGGAGGTCGACGCCGACCTCAAGGGCGAGCAGCGCGTCAAGGAGGTCTTCCACAACGACCTCCGTTTCATCTCGGCGATCAACGTGCTGGGCCTGCCCGCCGCGGTGGTTCCTGTCGGCCTGCTGGACGGCCTGCCGGTAGGCGTGCAGATCGTCGGGTCGCGTTATCGCGAAGACCTCTGCCTCGACGCCGCCGCCGCCATCGAAAGCAAAACCGGCGTGCTGGCGAAACAGCTCTGGAGTCGGTGAGCGGATATTTCACGTGGCGGACAACGATCGCCTGAGCCCAGCTCAGGCGCCATCATCGAAAAGAGGCAAATAGACGCAAGACAACCGGCGGGCTAACAATCCAGAAAGGGCGGAACGCCACAGCCGAAAGACAACCGATGAATATCGAGTTTGGACCGGAGCTTGAGAGTTTCCGTCAGGAGGTCGCGGCGTTTCTCGACACCGCGCCGACGCCCGCTATTCGCGAAGCCGGCCGGAAAACCACCAGCGTGTTCGCTCCATTTGAAGAGGCCATCGCCTGGCAGAAGATTCTGAACGCCAAAGGATGGGCCGCGCCGGCATGGCCGAAGGAATATGGCGGCACCGGCTGGTCGGTGGAGCAGCGCTACATTTTCGCGGAAGAATGCCGCAAGCGGCAATTGCCGCCGCTGTTGCCGAACTGCCTTCAGATGGTCGGCCCGATGCTGATCGATCTCGGCACCGAGGAGCAGAAGCGCAAGCATCTGCCGCCGATCCTCGCGGGTGACACCTACTGGACGCAAGGCTACTCCGAGCCCAACGCCGGCTCCGACCTCGCCTCGCTGCAATGCGCGGCCGTGTCCGACGGCGACGACTACATCATCAACGGCTCCAAGATCTGGACCACGCTGGCGCATCACTCCAACCGCATGTTCATGCTGGTGCGCACCGACAAGACCGGCAAGAAGCAGGAGGGCATCACCTTCCTGCTGCTGGAGCGCACCGATTATCCCGGCATGGACATCCGCCCGATCATCGGCCTCGACGGCTTTCCCGAACAGTGCGAGGTCTTCTTCGACAACGTGCGGGTGCCGAAGTCCGGCCGCGTCGGCGCGGAGAACGACGGCTGGTCGGTGGCCAAGCATCTCCTGAAGCACGAGCGCGGCGGCTCGGCCGCGAGTCCGGCGCTGCTGCACAGCATCGCGCGGATTCGCGAGGCGGCGAAGACGACGCTGTCGCCGTTCGGCGGCGCGCTGGCGGATGACGCCGTGTTCCAGCGCGACCTCGGCGAGTTGGAAGCCGACATCCTGTCCTACCGCCATTTCGAACAGCTCGCGATCAGCGGCCATCCGATGGTGCGCGACGCCGCCTATCCGTCGATGAACAAGACGATGAACTCGGAATTGTCGCAACGCGTCTCGATCATGATGACGCGGGTGTCCGGCATCGAGGCCGTGCCGCTGCAACTGGAAGCGTTGAGCGTCGGCTCGAACGTCGCACCGCTGGGCTCCGACTTCGACCTGATCGCGATGCCGTATTACCTCAACACCCGCGCCACCTCCATCTATGCCGGCACCAATGAAGTGCAGCGCGATCTGATCGCGCGCACGGTGCTGGCCGCCAACCGCTGAGGACCGGACCATGGATTTCCTGTTCACCGAGGAGCAGACCATGCTCCGCGACAGCGTGGCGCGCTATCTCGACAAGACCTACGACTTCGAGGCGCGCCAGGCGCTGCTGCGCTCGGAAGCGCCTTATTCGAAGGCAGCGTGGACCCAGTTCGCGGAGCTCGGCGTGCTGGCGTTGCCGTTCCCCGAAGACGTCGGTGGCCTCGGCGGCTCCGTGACCGATCTCGTTCCGGTCGCCGAAGTATTCGGCGACCATCTGACAGTCGAGCCGTGGCCCTTCGCGCTGACGCTGGCGGGCGGCGCGCTGGCGGCGGCCGGCAACCATGCGGCGGCGCGCAAGCATCTCGCCGATCTCATCAGTGGCACGAGCCTCGGCGCCTTCGCTTATGACGAACATCGCGGCATCGCCGCGCCGGCGCAGATCGCAATGACGGCGACGCCGTCCGGCGACGGCTTCGTGCTCAACGGCGAGAAACGGCTGGTGTTCGGCGCGGCGGAAGCCGACTTCATGGTGGTCGCGGCACGCGCCGCCGGCAAGGCGGGCGATGCGAGCGGCCTTGTCCTGCTGCTGCTCGATCCGCGCGCGCCGGGCATCACCCTGACGCCATTCCGCACTCAGGATGGTCGCAGCGCCGCGCATGTGCGTTTCGACAACGTGCGCGTTTCAGGCGCGGACGTGCTGGCGACCGACGCACACGATCTGATCGCGAAGCTGATTGCCGACGCGATCCTCGTTCTGTCGGCGGAAGCGGTCGGCGCGATGGGCGCGCTGCTGCGCATCACCGGCGCTTATGCCACCACCCGCAAGCAGTTCGGCGTCGCCATCGGCACCTTCCAGACCGTCGCGCATCGGCTTGCCGACATGAAGATCGCCCACGCCAAGGCTTACGCCTCGCTGATGTATTCCACCGCACTGGCCGAAGCGGGCCGCCTCACCGCGCGCGACGTCTCGGTGGTGAAGGCGCAGGTCGCGAAGATGGGACGCGGCATTGCGGAGGCGGCCGTGCAAACCCACGGCGGCGTCGGCATGACCGACGAACTCTCCGTCGGCCATTATCTCAAACGCCTGCTGGCGTTCGAAACACTGTTCGGCGCGCCGGATTATCACTTCCGCAAGATCGGCAGCGCGGCCGCGTGACGCGGCGTCACCGCTTCACTGAAATTCACTTCCCCCGATCGCAACCATCCAGAAAGCTCCAGATGATCAAGACTCGTTTCACCGAGATGTTCGGCGTCAAGCATCCGATCGCCCAGGGCGGGATGCAGTGGGTCGGCAAGGCCGAACTGGTGTCCGCCGTGGCCAACGCCGGCGGCCTCGGCTTCATCACCGCGCTGACCCAGCCGACGCCGGAGGATCTCACCAGGGAAATCAAGCGAACGCGTGACCTCACCGACCAGCCGTTCGGCGTCAACCTCACCATCCTGCCCGCCGTGAAGCCGCCGCCGTATGCGGAGTATCGCGCCGCCATCATCGAATCCGGCATCAAGGCCGTGGAGACCGCCGGCTACAAGCCGGAGGAACACATCGCCGAATTCCAGAAGCACGGCATCAAGGTGATTCACAAATGCACGGCGGTGCGCCACGCGGTGTCGGCGCAGCGCATGGGCGCGGACGCTATCTCCATCGACGGTTTCGAGTGCGCCGGCCATCCCGGCGAGGATGACATTCCGGGCCTGATCCTGATTCCGGCCGCCGCCGAGAAGATCACCATTCCGATGATCGCGTCGGGTGGGTTCGGCGACGGGCGCGGCCTCGCCGCCGCGCTGGCGCTGGGCGCCGAGGGCATCAACATGGGCACCCGCTTCCTCGCGACGAAGGAAGCCCCCATCCACCAGAAGATCAAGGAGCAGATCGTCGCCAACGACGAGCGCGCCACCGACCTGATCTTCCGCACCATGCGCAACACCTCGCGCGTGTCCCGCAACGACGTAAGCCAGGAAGTGGTGCGGCTGGAGAAGGAAGGCGCCAAGTTCGAGGACGTGCGGCACCTCGTGGTGGGCGCGCGCGGCAAGGTCGTCTATGAAAGCGGCGATCCCAACTATGGCATCTGGTCCGCCGGTTTGATTCAGGGCCTGATCCACGACATCCCGACTTGCGATGAGCTGATCACCCGCATCGTCGCCGACGCCGAGAACATCATTCAACAGCGCCTCGCGAACTTCATCGTCAAGTAAGCGAACCGCAATCGCCGGTCGCGGCAATCGACCGGCTTTCAACACGAGGGATCCCATCATGACCGCGCTGGTGCTTCGAGACGACAAGGACGGCTGCGCCGTGCTGACGCTCAACCGTCCGGACAAGCTGAACTCGCTTAACGTCGCGCTGTTCGCCGAGCTTGATGCGCATGTCGACGCCATCGCCGGCGAAACCGATCGCATCGGCCTCGTCATCGTGCGCGGCGCAGGGAAATGCTTCTCGGCCGGCCACGACCTCAACGACATTTCCGCCGGCGAGAAACCGCCACGCCCGCACTTTCAGGCCAGCATCATCGAGAAGCTGGCCAACCTGCCGCAGCCGGTGATCACCGCCGTGCATGGCCACTGCTACACCGGCGCGCTCGAACTGGCGCTGGCCGGCGATCTGCTGGTCTGTTCGGAGAACGCCAGGTTCGCCGACACCCATGCGCGCTGGTCGCTGTCTCCGGTGTGGGGCATGAGCCAGCGCCTGCCGCGCCGCGTCGGCCTGCCGAAGGCGCGCGAGATGATGTTCACCTGCCGCACCTATTCGGGGCGCGAAGCCGAAGCCATGGGCCTCGCCAACATCTGCGTGGCAGATGCCGACTTCGACGCCGAGCTTTCGAGGCTGGCGAAGACCATTCTCGCCAACTCCTGGTTCAGCCATCGCGCCAACAAGATGCTGCTGATGGAAACCGACGGCCTGCCGCTCGCTGCCGGTCTCAGCTACGAGATCGCGCGCAGCCCCGGACGCGGCCCCGACATGGCGGAGCGCATCGCCGCGTTCCAGAACAAGACCGCCAAGGTGTCCTGACGCCGGCACATCTCCCGCGCCTGACGCCGGCAATCCCGAGAGCCCGACGTTCGGATCGAACGCCGGGCTGACGCGAGCTATCCCCACACCACCTCATGCCGCATCACGAACGGATCGAGCAGGCGATGAACCTCCTCGGTCAGCGCGGCGCGCTGCTCGTCCGGCACGCCCGCGAGGGTGACCGTGGCCAGACTGCCGTGGCTGCCATGGGCGCCCACCTCGACCTTGCAGCCGATGCCGCGTTCGCGGAGCGGCGTCAGTACACCAGCGAAAACCCGCGCAGCGGCATCCCAGCGCAGTTGCGGCTTGAAAACCTTACCGACACCGGTCAGCGGCATCGGATCGACGGCGATGACCTGCACCGGAACGGCGGCGCGCTCGGGCGTCCGTTCCCGCGCCCATGCTTCGAGTTCGCCGGGCGCGACGCTGGCGCCCGGCTTCAACTGCACGTAACCCACCGGCAATTCTCCGGCATAGGCATCGGGCTGGCCCACCACAGCCGCGAGACTGACCGCGGGATGCTGGAACAGGATGTCCTCGATCGGACCCGGATCGATATTGTGACCGCCGCGGATCACCAGATCCTTGGCGCGGCCGGTGATCCAGAGGAAGCCGTCCTTGTCGAGGCGGCCGAGATCGCCGGAATTGACCCAACCGGGCTCGACGAAGGCTTCCTTGTTATGCTCGGCGTTGAGATAGCCGTCGAAGACGCCCGGCCCCGCCATCGTCACCACGCCGATCTCATCGACGGCGCAATCGCCGGTGACCCGTCCGGATGAATCGAGCTTGACGATACGCACGCGCGCGTAGGGCATCGGGAGGCCCACCGACCCGATGCGGACCGGCTGGTCCGGGAAAGCGATGGTGTGCACGCTCGATGTCTCAGTCATACCGTAGACCTCGAGCACCGGAAGCCCGAACTTCCCCTGAATCGCGGTGCCGATCGCAACCGGAATCGCCGATCCGCCACCAGCCGCGAATTTGAGGCTCGACAGGTCTGCGTCGCCGGGCGGGACGCCGAGCACCGCCGCGAGAACTGTCGGCACGCTCGAAATCCCGTCAGGTTTGAACCGTTCGACAAGGCCCCAGATGTTCTTCACCGACGCCGGATTGCGCCATCCCGCGGGTGAGAGAACAACCAGGCAGCCGCCGGACGACAGCGTTGGGAGGACTTGCGTGAGCGAGCCGCCGACATGAAACAGCGGCATTCCGAACAGCAGATTGACCCCGGGGCGGCTCTTGAGAATGAGATTGATCGCCCACCCCTGATAGACCTGATTTTCATGGGTGTGACGCACCAGCTTCGGCGTTCCGGTGGTGCCGCCGGTATGAAAATAAGCGGCGACGTCATGAGCCGAGATCGGTCGGCCGCTGACAAGCCGGTCGGACGGTTGGTCCTTGATCAGTTCGCTGAACGAATGCACCCCGTTGGCGGGATCGGCGGGGCCGTGCACGACGACGATCGCCTTGAGGTGCTTCAGCCTGCCGCGCACCTTCTGCACTTTCTCCCAGATGTCCGTCCCCGGCATGGGACCGAGGGTCACCAGCACCTTGGTCTGCGCCGCTTCGAGGATTTCCTCGATCTGATGCGCTTCAAGCAGCGGATTGATCGGATTGACGATGCCCGCGGCCTCGGCGCCGAACAACGTGATGAAGGCCTCGGGCAGAAGCGGCAGCATGAAACTCACCACATCGCCCGCGCCAACGCCCAGCGCATGGAACATGTTGGCGGCCTGCGTGACGCGCCCGAGGAAATCACGGTGGCTGATAATGATCGGCTGATCCGCGGGGTCGGCATTGGCCAGGAACTGAATGGCCGCGCCATCCGGATTCCGCTCCGCGCCGAGCTTGATGGCATCGTAAGTGCTCGCCGCGGCGATGCGATCGCGGTACGGGGCTTGCTCAAAGGCACGCACGTCGGCTTCGTTCAAGAATTTCGGATATTCGTCGCCGATCAATCGATCAAGCGAATGCGCGCCTGACATATCAGGGCTCCTCCTCGAATTTGTTTCCCTCCGCAGGCGGTGACCGTGTCTTCTGCGAGCACAAGGCCGACTGCGAACCGCGCGCCTCGTCTTGCCGAAACGAATGCGGTTTCGACAACCGAGGCCATCGCGATCGCAGGAACAATGTTCGATAATTGATCCGGCGTCCATGGCCGGATTCGCCGCAATCTGCGGCGGCGGTGTCCCGCTGCATCCATCCCGGCCGTAGCCGCGAGATTCATCGATGATTGCGGCCGTGTTTCCAGCGGGAAAAGCCCCGCATCATCGTCGGTTCAACAGCGAACAGTCACCTGTTCAACCCGCGGGACAATTTTGCCACCGTGGAGCCTTCGGCTCGATCCAGTCGAGGGAGGAGGTCCCCGCGCGCGGCGGCAAGCCCTCCAGCCTCGGCCTGGAGCAACCGCCGCAACGGCAGCATGCTCCAGGCGACACGGGACTTCATTTCGTCGCCACCAGATCGCCAACGATGTCCCAGGTCTTGCCGTTGAAGCGCAGCATCTGGAGCGCCTTGATGGGACCGTGATCCTTGTCGGTCACGCTGATGTTGATGCCCGGCAGCAACATCGGCACCCGCATATCGCGGATCGCTTCAATCGCCTTTTTCAAGGAATCCCGCGTCGGAGCGGGACCCGCCTGCTCAAGCGCCTGATGCATCGCGTAAGCCATGCCGTACGCATAGGCATTGAGCCAATCGACCTTCGATCCCTGCGGATAGTATTTGTCCATGAACGCGGTCCACGCCTTGAACTCCGGATCGTCCTGCCATTGCGGATCGGTGGGCTGCTTGACGTAGGAGGACGACAGAATGCCGACGGAATTTTCCAGACCGCCGCCCGACAACACCGGATCGACCGAGTTGCTGACGCTCGGCAGAATGAACAACGGCGTCCAGTTGCGCGCCCGGACCGCACGTATCGACTGCGCGGCGAACTTCGGTGTGGTCGCCGAAAGGAAGACATTGGCGCCCGACGCCTTCAGCGTCGAGATCTGCGACTCGATTGTCGCTTCCGTCAGCTCGTACGAAATCGCTGAAACGATCAGATCGGCTTTATCGCCAAGCCCTTCCTTGAGGCCGCGAAGGATATCCTTGCCGTAGTCGTCGCTCTGATAGAGTACGCCGATCTTCGGCGACTCCACGTTCTTCAGGATGTAGCGACCATAGGCTCTGCCTTCACTGATATAGTCGGCGTTCCAGGCGATCGTCCAAGGGAATTTGTCAGGCTGATTCCACCGGCTCGCGCCCGACGAGACGAAGACCTGAGGCACCTTCTTGCCGTTGAGGTAGGCCTGTGTCGCCGAGGATGTCGGCGTGCCGATGGGCATGAAGATCGCAAGAACCTCGTCGGACTCCACCAGCTTGCGGGTTTGTTCAAGCGCCTTGGCCGGCGTGAAGCCATCATCGAGGCTCAGGATTTTGACCTTGCGGCCGTGAATGCCGCCCTTTTCGTTGACCATATCAAAATAGGCGATGCCGGTTTTGGCGATGGTCGCATAGGCCGAGGCTGGCCCGCTGTAAGGCGCCGTATTGCCGAGCAATATTTCCGTCGCCGTGACACCCTGCGCCTGCGCCTGACCGGCCACAGCGCCCAAAGCCAGCAATCCTGCAAAAAATCCCGCAAGTATCCTCATAGCTTACTCCCCTGATGTTTGATCTGGCGCCCGCGCGGCTACATTGCGCGAGCGATGATCTCCTTCATGATTTCGTTGGTTCCGGCGTAGATCCGCTGACCGCGGATATCGGCATAGGCGCGCGCGACGGGATATTCCCGCATGTAGCCGCTGCCGCCGTGCATCTGAACGCACTGGTCGACGACGTTCGCTTCGACGTCGGTGAGCCAGTACTTGCACATCGCCGCCTCGTCGGCGGGCAGATGGCCGGTTTCGAATTTGCGAATGCACTGCTCGAGGAAGGCGCGCGCGACCGTCACCGACGTCTTCAACTCCGCCAGCCTGAATCGCAGATGCTGAAACTCACTGATCGGCTGGCCGAACGCCTTTCGTTGCCGCGTGTAGTCGCATGTGCGCTCCAGAACCGTTTCCGCGCCGGCAATCGCCGCGACACCCACCGCGAGCCGTTCACGCGGCAATTGCGCCATCAGGTACGACAAACCCTTGCCAAGCTCGCCCAGCAGGTTGTCGGCCGGAACCCGAACGCCTTCGAAGAACAGTTCGGTGGTGTCCTGCGCGCGTTGGCCAACCTTGTCGAGGATACGTCCGCGGCTGAATCCCGCGCGCTCCGCTTCGACCAGGAAGAGTGACTTTCCGGCTTTACCCGCAGCGCCTTGCGTGGTCGCCAGAACGATCACCAGATCGGCGTGAAAGCCGTTGGTGATGAAGGTCTTCTGACCATCGATAACGAATTCCCCGCCGTCACGCCGTGCGGCCGTGCGAGTCCCCTTGAGATCGCTGCCGGCATCCGGCTCGGTCATCGCGATGGAGGTGACGGTCTCGCCGCTCGCGCAACGCGGCAGCCAGTATTGCTTCTGCGCCTCCGTGCCGTAATGCAGCATGTAGGGCACGATGATTTCGGAATGCGTATAAAATCCCGGCAGCGCATAAAGCGAGCGCGTGAACTCCGCGATGATGGCGAGGGCCACGCGCATGTCGGCGCCGCCGCCGCCGTATTGCTCCGGGATTGCGGCGCAGAGGAAGCCCGCCGCGCCCATCTTGCGCCAGAGATCGCGAGGCACATGGCCAACGCGCTCCCAGTCCGCATAGTGCGGCGCGATTTCCGCATCGATAAAGCGACGAACGGACTCGCGAACCGCCGCGATGTCTTCCGCGACGCTGTCATCAATGCCATGTGGCGTGGTGATCCCGGACACGGCTACGGACCTCCATAAGCGCACCAGCCGCCATCGACCGGCAAGGTAACGCCCGTGATGTAGGAGGCGTCGTTCGACACCAGGAACGCGACGGCGGCGGCGATCTCGTCGGCCTGCCCCAATCGTTGCATCGGCAGTCGTTGTTCAATACGGCTTCGATCGACGTGGACATTGGCGAACATCTCGATTGCCATCGGCGCCTCGATGTAACCTGGCGCAACGCAATTGACCCGAATGCCCCTGGTGGCCCATTCGCACGCGAGATTTCGCGTCAGGTGGGCAACCGCCGCCTTCGAAACACCGTATCCGTTGGAACTCGGAATTCCGCCCAGGCCGGCAACCGAGCCGATGTTGACGACAGCGCCGCCGGTCCGTCGCGGCAGGGCGTGGCGACCGAAAGCACGGCACGCCAGATAAGTGCCGCGCAAGTTGACATCGATCACCCGTTCCCAATCCGCCAATTGCTGATCGACGGTGCGGGTAATCGGCTCCGCGAGGCCCGCATTATTGACGAGAATGTCAAGCTGACCGAGACGGGTGAGCGCATCGGCAATCATCGCATCGACCCCGGCCTCGGACGAGATGTCCGCGACAAGCGCGACCGCGCCGTCCGGCAAGTCCGTTATCGCGGTTTGCAACCGTGTCGCATCGCGATCGGCGATGGCCACGCGCGCGCCATCCGCGCTCAGCCGGCGGGCGATCGCCAGCCCGATGCCCCCGGCCGCACCGGTAACAAGGGCGGTCTTTCCATCGAGACGCGTCGACATCACGACGCGGCCCTGGCCGGCTTCGCGGCGGAACGCTCGCGGAAAGCCTTCACGAGTCGCTTGTGATCGTCGCTGATGTTGGTCAGCGCCTCGTAAGCCAATCCCGTGTCCATCATGCTGTGCGCCAGTTGTTTCAGCGCGATGTTCACGGTCGTCTTGGTCCAGCGGATCGCCTTGGTGGCGCCGTTGGCGAGGCGATCCGCAAACGCATCGACGTCGGCATCAAGGCTGTCGGCGGGGACGGCGTGATTGATGAGGCCGATCTCCGCCGCGCGACGCGCGGAGACGCGATCGCCCGTCATCAGAAATTCCTTGGCACGCGCAAACCCGATCAGATGCGGCCAGATCACCGCGCCGCCATCACCGGCCACCATGCCGATGGAAACGTGAGGATCGGCGATATAGGTATTTTCGTCAGCGAAGGAGACATCGCAGAACAGCGCGATGGTCGCTCCCAAACCGACCGCCGGTCCGTTGATCTTGGCGATCATCGGCTTCTCGCAATCGAGCATCGAGAAGATGATGGCCTTGGCTTCCGCGACGGTCTGCTCGAAGCTTTCCGGTTGATCGATCGCATCCTGCATCCAGCTCACGTCGCCGCCGGCGCAGAACGCACGGCCGGCGCCGGTCAGAACGATCACATCCGAATCCGGATCGAGCGCGGCGTCCGTAAACACCCGCGACAGTTCTCGGTGAAGCGTGGCATCCACCGCATTGAGCGTTGCCGCCCGGTCCATCGTCAGTTCGAGGACCCGCCCTCTTCGACGGAAGCGAATGGCCTGGTATTTGTTCTGATCCATCTGATCAACCTGTTCTGTTACTTCCATGCGGAATGTGGCGCCTGCGCGCGCAATTCGGTTTTGAGAACCTTTCCCATCGGTCCACGCGGCAAGGCCGCGACAAAACTGATACGGCGCGGAATCTTGTAGTCGGCGAGCTTGTCGGCGCAGAAATCGCGCAGCTCAACCACCGTCATGCTCGCGCCAGGCCTGCGGACGACAAAAGCGTGAATATCCTCACCGAGCTTGGGATGCGGGACCGAGATAACAGCGGCATCGACGACGTCGGGATGACGATAAAAAACGTCCTCGACCTCCAGCGAACCGATATTGTGGCCGCCGCGAATGATCATGTCTTTCTTGCGATCGACGTGGTAGAGGAAGCCATCGCTGTCGAGGTAGCCGATATCTCCGGTTCGCAGCCAGCCATCATGGAATGTGTCTGCCGTCAGCTTCGGTTCGCCGAAGTATTCGCGCATCACGGCGGGACTGCGGACTTCGATTTCGCCTCGCATACCGGGCGGCAATATCTCCTCGGCGTCACCGACGATGCGCACGTCCGTCAGCGGCCACGGCTGGCCGACGGACCCCAGTTTCGACAGGCTATGCGTGCCGAGCAGCACGGTGCCGGATGGTCCACTTTCGGTCATCCCGTATGTCTGCCGCAACTCGACATCGGGGAATCGTTCGGCGAGACGGCGAATAACCTCGACCGGCATCGAAGCGCCGCCATAATCGAATATCCGGACGGACGAGAGATCGTGCCGCAACGGATCGTAGGTATCGAGGAGGAAGATGTAGAAAGTCGGCGCGCCGATATATTTGGTTGTGCGCAATCGCTGCATCCGGTCGACAATGTCCGGGATATCAAAACGCGCGTCGAGCACCGCGGCCGCCCCCGCCCACCACGACGGCAACAGCACGCAGTGCAGTTGCGCCGTCGTGAAAAACGGAAAGAAGCTCTCGAATATGTCATCGGGGCCGAGGCTCATCGCCGCCGCAAAGCCATACGCGGAAGCGACGCTTCGCGCGTGGGTCATCACAGCGCCCTTGGGATGCGCCGTCGTGCCGGACGTGAACAATATCTCCGATATCGCGTCTGGAGAGATCGTCGGCCAGCGAATGTCGTCAATATCCGCATCCGAGGCCGCGAGGTGGCGCCAGTCGACGGTCTCCGGCGGCACCGTGCCGCCAACCGCGATGATCTGTTGAAGGGTCGCGATTCTCGACTTCAGCTCGGCCAGTAGCGGCAGAAACTCGCTGGCGGCAACGATCGCCGCGCATCCCGCCTTGTTCAGCACGTAGACGATTTCGTCCGGAGCGAACCGCGTGTTCACCGGCACCACGACCAACCCCAATCGATGCAACGCGATCATGGTCAGGCAGGCTTCAAGAGCCGCATCGTTGTTCATCATCAGGCCGACACGCGCCCCCGGCGCGAGGCCGAGGCGCATCATTCCGGCCGCCAGTCGCGTCGTTCGTTGCAGCACATCGCCATAACCAAGCCGGTGCTCGCCCCCGAAGATCGACGTCGCGCAGATCGCCAGGGCCTGCGGTCGAGATTT
Source organism: Pseudomonadota bacterium (assembly GCA_963204905.1). GTDB lineage: Bacteria > Pseudomonadota > Alphaproteobacteria > Rhizobiales > Xanthobacteraceae > 62-47. Next base: position 1,144 of record CAUJJN010000406.1, on the reverse strand, counting down.
CGCCTGACGCGCGATCAGGTCGAACACGGTCAGCCCCACGACATCGTCGGGCAGATGAAACCCTCGCGCGCGCAGTTCGTCGCTCACCGCTCGCCCCCCTTGTGACTTTGGCCGCTATCCGGCGCCGCGGCCGACAAATATCGATTTTCGATTCGATAGTCAATTATATTGACTTACTGCTGATTTTATTGGATTATCTTGATAATCAATCAATTGGGAGGAGGGAATGATGCGTGGAATCAAGACGTTCGCCGCAGTGGCCGCCGCACTGCTGACAATCAGCGGCGCGTCCGCCGACGATACAAAACCGCTGAAAATCGGTGTCCTGACCGACATGACCGGAATTTTGTCGTCGTCGCTCGGGGCCGGCTCCGTCGACGGCGCGCGCATGGCGATCGAAGACTTCGGCAAGACCGTGAACGGCCGCCCCATCGAACTCATCTATGCGGACCATCAAAACAAGCCGGATATCGGCTCCGCCATCGCACGCAAATGGCTCGACGTCGAAGGTGTCGAAGCGATCATGGACATCGGCAACTCCGCTGTCGGGCTGGCGGTGCGCGAACTGGTGCAGACCAAAGACAAGATCATGATCTACTCCGGGGCCTCGAGCGGCGACCTCACCGGAAAATTCTGCTCGCCCAACACCGCGCAATGGAGTCAAGACAGCTACATGTGGGCCCACGCCTTGCCGACCGAACTGGTTCGGCAAGGCAAGAAGAAGTGGTTCCTGATCGTACAGGACTGGGCCTTCGGTCACGCCCTGGAAGGCGACGTCAAGAAAGTGGTCACCCAGAACGGCGGCCAGATCATCGAGAGCGTGCGCCATCCACCGGGGACGATGGACTTCTCATCTTATCTTGTTCGGGCGCAATCCTCCGGCGCGGACACGGTGGCCTTCCTGACGGCCGGCCAGGATCTCTCGAACATGATCAAGCAGGCTCACGAGTTTGGTCTCGCCAAGACCGGACAGAAAGTCGTCGCCCTCGCCTTCCTGCTGGCGGAAGCGCATGGTCTCGGCAACCAGCAAGCGGAAGGAATTATGTTCGCAACGGTCTGGTATTGGAATCTGGACAAGCGAACCCGCGAATGGTCCGAACGCTTCTTCGCCCGCAACAAGACGATGCCGGCCGAAGCTCATGCG
>CAUJJN010000405.1 GCA_963204905.1 Pseudomonadota bacterium | reverse complement strand
ACCGGAAAAACCTGCTGACGGCCCTCGGCGAACATCAGGCGGAACAAGCCGAAAACGTAACGGATGCCGAAACCGATGGCGGGAACGCCTACCGTCGCCATGCTTTCCAGGAAGCACGCCGCGAGACGACCGAGACCGCCGTTGCCGAGCGCCGCATCGGGTTCGCATTTGCGCAGTTCCTGGAGATCGACGCCGAGGTCGCCCAGCGCCGCGGCAAACTGCGGCAACAATCCCATGTTGTTGAGCGCGTCCGTGAACAGGCGGCCGATCAGGAATTCGAGCGAGAGGTAGTACACCCGCTTGCGGCCGGCGTCGTAATTGTCCTTCTCGGTCAGGAGCCAGCGATGAACGATGCGATCCCGCAAGGCGAGCGCGGCGGCCTTGTACCAGTCGTGTGGCGTCGCGATGCCGGCATCCTTGCCGATCGCCAGCGTCAGTTTGCCGAGGATTGCGCTCTTGATGTCCGCAAGCGCCAGTTCGTCGACGGGTTGGCGAGATTGCGAAACGTGGTCTGCGAAGGAATCATGCGGCAAATGATCAATCCCGAAAAAAAAGGTCCGTGCGATCATACCCTCATCGCGCGAGAGCAAAACCCGTTGAAACGGTGTGTCACAGCGATGCCGACAGTTCAAATTTACTGACGATCGGCGACGTTCCTCATCACCAGCCGTGAGAGTTGCACAACGAGCCCGCGAAGCCTCTCGTTCTCTTCGAGCACGGCGTCAATATCGATGCTGTCGTCATGACGCGCGGATCTGGAATGCTTGATCTCGTTCGCGCGCTGGGATGAGGGCGTTGTCATCATCGTTGGCCTCTCTGCAGCGGAACTCATCGACATCATCGGATTGTCCTGACTCGCCCATCAAAACTATGACCGGCATAAGGAGAAATTGGGATTCGGGAACTACGGAACGCGCCGTGCGATGTGGACCAAATCAATGGTGTTGAGATCCGGCAGGGTCCGGCGGCGGTTCCGCTGCGGATCAACGGGAGGTGATCGAAACGGTTCCGCTTCTTGTTCCCGATCGACTTCCGGCTGTTTTGGGTTTCTTCCATAATTCAGGCTTAAAATTCGGAACAAATTAAGAACAAAATAATAACCCATTGATATATCGTAATGATTCGCTGTTGTTCTGCACAACATCTAGGGTCTGCCACATCAGTTGAGGGCTACATGTCCACGAACGCCAGTCATCAGTTCGCGCTCACCCGCATCGCGGATTTCGCACGCTCGTTGTCGCGACTGCATCAGATCTCGCGTCGTCATGCCGTGGACGACGATCAGATCGATCGTGCGTTCAACGCTGTTTGCCTGTCGATATGGGATTACACGACGGACGATTTCAGCGACGATCTGCTGTCGCTTGAAGATCATGCCTGGCTCGATACGCTCGACGAGGCCCATGCGCGCATCTTCGCCGCGGAGCACGGCTACGATCTGGTCGACGATGCCGGAATGCTGGCGGATTGGTGGGGGTATTGCTGGATGATCCTTGCCGAGAAGCGCGGCCTGCTGACACCTGAGAACAGAGCCGCCGCACGCGCGGCGATCGAGGAAAAATATCTCGCGGCGCCCAACGTCATCGGCGTGATCGTCGGCCGCTGAAGCGGATCGAAATGGAGCTGGAGTTGAATGGAAGCCGTCACCTGAGGTGACCGCTTCTTTAGCCGCACTCGAAGCCTGGCGGCAGAACCCGAAATATCATCCTGCGCGGCGCGCAAGATGGATACCTCGGGGGCGACATTATTGTATCGCGCTAAGCTCTGCGGATGTTTTAATTGACGATGGTGCGCTTGGCTTTCGGCGTCGTTGCCGCCTGGATTGCCTTGTCCGGCGTCGGCGCCGCAGCCGCCTCGTCCAGCATGTCGGCGCTGGCGGGGGCGACTTTCATCTCGCCCAATTGAGCGCGCACGCTGGCGGTCAGCCCCGGAAAACTGGCGACGGGTGCGAAGTCCGGCGCCTGACCGGCGCCAAGCCGCACGCCGGTATAGGCGACGAGGCCATCGGCGGTCGCGACCACGTCGCCCGATCGCAACGACGGATCCTGCGACAGGTCGATCTGCGCGAGGCCGGCGGGATCGCGACCGTTGCAGGTGCAGTCGGCTTTCAGAGCCTTGCGATAGGCAAAGGCATTGGCGCTGTCGGCATAGCGTTCGCCGTTGCTGGCCACCGCGCTGTCGATGGTGCTGCCGGAATAGATCCTGGTTTGCGTGGCCGGGCAGAATGCCTGGCACATGCGTGCCGGCGTCGTGCCGCTTTTGACCGAGAGCGGGAAATACTTGCCGTCGCAGGTGCGCACGCAGAACGTACCGCCGCGTCCGCCTGACGCGGCGGCGACGGGACGTGGCGGTGCCGCATTCGATTGCTGCTGTTGGTTCAGCCCGAACGGATCGGCGAAGAAGTTGGCCGTGCTGGCGGGGGCGGATTTCTGCTGTGGCTTCGCGGCATCGCCGAACAGGAAGTCGAACAGACCTTGGGCGGACGCGGCCTGCGGGGCTGCGGATGCCGCCGCCAGGACCACGGCAGCGATGACGGCGCGGCCGTGCCGGCTCATTGAACGCAAATCTGTACGCAACGCGAACTCCAGCCGCTTCCATCGGCGCGGCACGTTTCGCGCCCGCTCGATGGCAGGACTTTATCGCGGGATGGTAAATGAGCCGTAAGCGGTCGCTCAGATGCCGACGAGTGACAATACGACGAAGATCGGCAGCAGCACGGCGAGCGACCACAGCATATAGCCGAAGAAGCTCGGCATCTTGATGCCGCGCTCGGTGCAAATGGCGTAGACCATGAAGTTGGGCGCATTGCCGATATAGGTCATCGCCCCCATGAACACCGCGCCGAGCGAGATCGCCGCCAGCACAGGCGCCAGATCGGTCATCAGATGGCCGGCATCACCGCCAGCCATCTGGAAGAACACCAGATAGGTTGGCGCGTTGTCGAGGAAGGACGACAAAATGCCCGTCAGCCAGAAATAAGCGTTCGGGTTCGGGCTGCCGTCGCCGCGCGTCACCAGATTCAGCAGCGAGCTGAATGCGCCGCTGGAGCCCGCTTGCAGCATCGCCATCACCGGCACAATGCAGATGAAGATGCCTGCGAAAAGGATCGCGACCTCCTTGATCGGGCCCCAGGTGAAACCATTCGCGGCGCGGTGCTCTTTGCGTGTCAGCGCAATGGACGCTAAGGCGACCAACACGAAGACGCCGTCGCGGACCAGGTCTTGCAGTTCGAGATGAACGCCTGCGATGGTCAAGGTGATGCCGGGCTTCCATTGCGCGCTCATCAGGATCGCGCCGATGATCACCGCGATCAGTGCGAAATTGACGATACCGTGCAGTTTCAGCGGCGAATCCGGTGTCGGATCGACCGGGTGCGGCTTCCGGTCGTCGCGGCGATGGAAATAGATGTCGATCACGGCGAAGATCGCCAGCACGACGGCACTCACCGCCAGCGTTTCCGGCCACAGATGCTGCGTGGTCCAGAAGAAGTCCACGCCCTTGAGGAAACCGATGAACAGCGGCGGATCGCCGAGCGGCGAGAGCGAGCCACCGATGTTGCAGACCAGGAAGATGAAGAATACGAAGACATGCACGTTGTATCTGCGATCGTCGTTGGCGCGGATCAGCGGCCGGATCAGGATCATCGCCGCGCCGGTGGTGCCGACCACGCTCGCTATCGCGGTTCCGATCGCGAGCAGCGCCGTGTTGGTAAAGACGCTATCGTGCAGGTTGCCTTCGAGATAGATGCCGCCGGCCACCGTGAACAGCGCCAGCAACAGCAATATGAACGGCATGTATTCGAGCAGCGCCGTATGCGCCAGCGTCGTGGTGACCGTCTGCAAATCGGTCGTAAGCAACAGCGGAATGATCACCAGAGCCGCCCAGACCGTGGTGAACTTGCCGAAGTGATGTTCCCAGACGTGCGGGTAGAACACCGGGCCGGTCGCGATGCTCAACAGGATGCCGACGAACGGCAATGCCCATAGCCAGCTCAGTTTCGAACCGTCGAGACCCTCGGCTGCCATCGCCGATTCCGGCCATGCGAAGAGAGCCAGAAATGTGGCAAGGGCGAGCGGAGCATACGAACGGAACGAAAAGGGCATCGAATGGAGTTACCGGGCATTGGTCGCCGGGGCAATGAGGCGATGGGTCGCTTATCTATTAAGGAACTCGGAGGCTTTGAAAAGTGAACGAAAGGCTAGGCCGGCGTCAGCGAAGGCTGCCGCAGCGCCTTCGTCGCGATCGACCATAGTGAACACCAGCGCGATTTCCGCGCCCGCGTCGCGGACCGCTTCCACCGCCTTGATTGCGGAGCCACCGGTGGTGGTAACGTCCTCGACGATCACCACGCGCTTGCCGCGAAGGCTTTCGCCCTTGGCAAGGCCTTCGACCGCCAGCCGCGCGCCATGCTCCTTGGGTTTCTTGCGAACGAAGAACGCCGCGATCGGCGCTTTCTTCAGCCAGGATAATTGCGCGATGGCGCCGGCGAGTGGCACTGCACCCATCTCAAGGCCGCCGACATAATCGAGCCTGTCATCCTTCAGCGCCTCGAAAGTCAGTTCCGCCAGCAGTGCCGCACCTTCGGGGTCGAGCATGGTCGGCTTCAGGTTGAAATAGAAATCGCTTTTTCGGCCCGACGCGAGGGTGATGTCGCCGCGCCCGAAGGAACGGGTGAAGATGATGTCGGCAAGGCGGGTACGCGAGGCGGAATGGGACACGGCAAGGACTTTCAGGTCGGGAGGATCGCCGGACCCTAACGGTCATGGCCTCGCCTTTCCAGTGCGGATGGCGCGTCGTCAACAACGCATCCGGACCTTCCAGACGCCAGGGTCACAGCTTATCCGCCGCGCACGGGTCCCATCAGGGTATCCGGCAGCCAGGTCGCGATCTCGGGGAAGATGCACAGGATCACGATCGCCAGCATCATGCACAGCACATAGGGAATGGTGCCGTACATGATTTTGGTCACCGGCACGTCCGGCGCGATCGAGTTGACGATGTAGAGGTTCAATCCGACCGGCGGGTGGATCAGGCCGATTTCCATGTTGATGGTGATGATGACGCCGAACCAGATCGGGTCGAACCCCGCGGCCGTGATGATCGGCAACAGGATCGGCGCGGTCATCAGGATGATCGCCGCCGGTGGGATGAAGAAGCCGCAGACCAGGAGGAAGACGTTGATGAGAAACATCAGCACCCAGCGGTTGACGTGCATGTCGGCGATCGCCTGCGCCAGCGTCTGGGTCAGGTACAGCGATGTCAGCATGTAGCCGAACAGCACCGCGGCGGCGATGATCATCAGGATCATCACGGATTCCCGCGTGGTGTCGTAGAGGATCAGCCACCACTTGTCGGGCGACCACATCCGGTAGATCACCACGGCGAGGATCACGCAGAGCGCCGCGCCGACGCCGGCTGCTTCCGACGGCGTCGCGACGCCGCCATAGAGCGTGTACATCACGCCGACGATCACCACGACAAACGGGAGAATCTTCGGGATCGACTGGAATTTCTCGCGCCAGGAATAGCGGAAGTCGAGCGCGTGGGAGCGGAAGCCCCGCTTCCAAAGGATGAACATCGTCCACAGGATGAACAGCGCGGTGAGCAGGACGCCCGGCAGCACGCCGGCGAGGAACAGCCGCCCGATCGAGCTTTCGGTCGCGATACCGTAGAGGATGAACGTGATCGACGGCGGAATCAGGATGCCGAGGGTACCGCCGGCGCAGATCGCGCCGGTGGCGACGTCGTCGGGATAGCCGCGGCGACGCATCTCGGGAATGCCCATCTTGCCGATGGCGGCGCAACAGGCGGGCGATGAGCCGGTCAGCGCCGCGAAAATCGAGCAGGCCCCGATGTTGGAGATCACAAGCCCGCCTGGTACGCGATAGAACCAGCGGTCCAATGCCTCGTACAGATCCTTGCCGGCGGGCGAGGACCCGATCGCCGCGCCCATCATCACGAACATCGGAATCGAGACGAGGGTGAAGTCGTGCAGGCTGGCATAAAAGGTATCGGCGACCACCTGAAGGGAATCGACGCCCTGAAAGATGATCAGGAACGCGATGGCGATCGAGCCGAGCGCGAACGCCACGGGCGCGCCGGACAGCAGGATGACCAGCGTGACGACGAGAACCACGACGCCTTGAATTGCGGGGCTCATGCGGCCTCCTTCGGGGCGAGGCCGAAGGGCGGCTCGCGGCCGGTGATGAGGTTATAGAGGCTGGCGATGTATTGCAGCGTGAGGATGCCGAGGCCGATCGGCATCGCCGCGTAGGGAATCCACAACCGGACGCGCCACATCGTGTCGGAAGCCCAGTTGCCGTCCCATGCCTCGTGCCAGAACTTGAAGCCCAGTACCGTCATGGTGGCACTGAAACCGAACGACATCAGCCCCGCCGCCAGCGCCAGCCAGAATCGTGCGGTCTGCCCCAG
>CAUJJN010000404.1 GCA_963204905.1 Pseudomonadota bacterium | reverse complement strand
GAGATTCCGGCGCTCGCCATCCTCAATGAATTGCGCTCACGCCAGGCGATGAAGGGACAGGGCCGCTTCGCCCTGGACGTCCTCTACGCACGCGCCAAGGCGAAGCTCTGGACCAAGGTCGAACGACTGAGGAAGCTGGATAGTTTGCGCCTGTCGGACTTCGGCACACGGCGACGGCACGGTTTCCTGTGGCAACGCTGGTGCGTCGAAGCCGTGAAGGAAGGTCTAGGACCGGCTTTCACCGGAACCTCGAATGTGCTGCTGGCAATGGACAATGATCTGGAGGCGATCGGCACCAATGCCCACGAACTGCCGATGGTCGCCGCGGCCTTGGCCAACGACGATACCGAACTGCGTTGGGCGCCCTATCGCATCCTCGACCAATGGCGGCATACATATGGCGGCAACCTGTTGATTGCCCTGCCCGACGCATTCGGCACCAAGGCTTTCCTGCGCGACGCACCGGACTGGGTTGCCGACTGGACCGGCTTCCGCCCCGACAGCGCGCCGCCGATCCAGGCCGGTGAAGAAATCATCGCATGGTGGAAGGCCAAGGGACGCGACCCGCGCGAAAAACTTTTGGTGTTTTCCGACGGCATGGACACAGCCTCCATCGAGGAAGCGTATCACCACTTCGCTGGCCGGGTCCGCGTCAGCTTCGGCTGGGGAACGAACCTGACCAACGATTTCGTCGGCTGCGCGCCGGATCCAACGACCGACCTCGATCCGATTTCGATCGTTTGCAAGGTGACGTCGGTGAACGGCCGCCCTGCGGTCAAACTCTCCGACAATCCCGAGAAGGCCACAGGCGACGCCACCGAAACCGCGCGCTACCTTCGTGTGTTTGGCGATACCGGCCGCGTCCGAAATCCACTTCGCGTGTGATTTCGTTCTTCCCCGACGAATGATTTGGCAACATGCCGCGCGGACTCTGAAACCGGGCCAGACCGAGGCTATCCAAACCGGGCCGAGGTGAAACGACGCGAGGAAAAACACATCTCGCGATCCTGGAACGGGATTTCGTGGGCCCGACGTTCGGCATTCATTCGACTAAAGACGCCACAATTTTAGGTAGCCGCAACGACGCTCCGCATATAACATTGATTGCGAATGAATTATTCTGCCACCGTCGATATACCTGCGCTGTTTTCCTAACAATTACCCGGTCGAGAATGGTCGAATTCAGCTTGAACGCGCCGTGTTCGGTGCCGCGGCGCCGCGATCCAGCGAGCACTCGCCGAAAACTGCTGGTCGCAGCGCGGCGAGAATTCGCTCGCAACGGTCTGGCGGGCGCGCGGGTAGACGAAATCGCCGCTCAGGCCGGCGTGAACAAGCAATTGGTCTACCATTACTTCGGCGACAAGGACGCGATCTACTTTGCCGTCCTCGAATGGATGTACGACGAGATCGTCCAGTATGAGGACGCCTTCAACGTCACCGGACTTGCCCCTGACCAGGCACTCCGCAAGCTGATTCAGAGCTCGTTCGACTATCTCGAGCTCCATCCGGAATTCGTCTCGATCCTCAACGATGAAAACCGTAATGACGCGGCCCATGTGCGCAATCTGACGCATTTCGCGGATATTCGGACCCCGCTGCTGCGCACCTTCTCCAGAACCCTGTCGCAAGGTGTTCGCGAGGGCCTGTTTCGCAAGGGCGTCAGCCCCGGGCAGCTCTATATCTCCATCACGGCGCTCAGCTATTTCTACTTTTCAGGAATGCCAACGCTGTCGGCGATCCTCGGCAAGGATTTGAGAAGCAAGAGCGCTTTGCGCGCACGGCGCAAGCATATCGTCGATTTCGTCATGCACTCGCTGCGGCCCTGAACACCGGGGTCACGTGCCCACAGGAAGGCAACGTGATTATTTCGTTGCCGCCTTGGGGCGCAGGCGCGAAAACCAGCTTTCGAACAATGGCAGAAGCCCACGCGGCGACATCAGGATTACCGCGATGACAACGACCCCATAAATGAAATAATGCAATCCCGGCAACGTCCCGCCCAACTTGCCGCGCAGGATTTCACCGAGCGGCACCAGCAGTAACGCTCCGAACGCCGGCCCATAGGCCCGTCCCAGTCCACCAACCGTTGCGAACAGCACGATCTCGATGATGATGATCGGCGACACCAGCAGATAAGGGTCGGCGAACGTGAGATAACGGACGTAGGCCGTACCGATCACCGAACTCAGCATCGCCGAGATCACCATGGCGGCGACCTTATAACGCAGAATGTTGACGCCAATGGCGCGCGCTGCGTTCTCGTTATCGCGAATGGTGCGCAGATAATAGCCCAGCGGCGCATTCAAGATCGCGACGTTGATCAGAATGCTGGCGATCGCCAGCACCAGCATGGCCCAGAACGCCCCAATACCGCCGCCGAACTGAAAGGCGAGAAAATCTCCCTTGTCCTGCGGCAGCAACAGGCCCGACGCACCACCCAGGAAATCCCATCCCTCCACGATCACCGTGCCCATCTCGGCGAACGCCAGCGTGATCAGCACGAACGAGAGGTGCCCGAGTTGAAAGCGGAAATCGATCCACGCGATCATCGCGCCCATCGCACCGGAAATGACGGCGGAGATGACAAGGCCAACCCACATATTGACGCCGAGCTTGAGCAGCAGCGCCGTCGACAGCATCGCTCCGGTACCGATAAAAAGGCTATGCGCCAGCGAAATCTGCCCGGCCATGCCGCCGACGATATTCCATGCCGACGCCAGCGCGACATAGACCAGCGACAGGATGACAATGTGCAGATAGTAGGATGGCAACAGCGGCGGCACCACCACCGCCAGCACCAACACCACAAGCCACATCGGCGACATCAACGTCTTGTAAAATTCCTGCCTCATCGTGACGAACTCCAAGTGAGCCCCTGAGGCCGGAACAGCATGATCAGCACGAAGATGCCGTATGGCAGCAACATGCCAAGCGTATCGGACAGATAGATGGTGCCATAGGCTTCCGAGAGGCCGATAATCAAGCCGCCCAGCATGATGCCAACGAAATTGGTCATGCCTCCCAGCGCCACCACGATCAGTGTGATCACCGTATAGCGGAGCCCTTGCGCCGGCTGAATCGGCGTTCCCGGCAGCAGCAGCGCGGCCGCGATCGCCAGAATTCCGATGCCGAGCGCGAACGTCAGCGTCTGCACGCGGCTGACATCGACCCCCATCAACGCCGCCGCGTGCGCGTTCTGGTGCACCGCGCGGATCGAGCGGCCGAAATCGGTCGAGCGCAACATGATGTAGAGCGCGATCGCCATCGCGAACGACACCACGAAGGCGATGACGTGCGGAACGCGGACGACGACGTCGCCCAGAATCAGCAGCTTGGATTCAACCACCGAGGGCGTGCGCGCCGGCTGGCCGCCGAACACCATCAAGATTCCATTCTGCAACACGAGGCTGAGGCCCAGGGTGAGTTGCACCACCATCAGGAATTGATGACCGACCATCGGTCGCAGCAGATACCAGTAGACAAGCCCCCCGATCACGGTCATCAGCGGCACGGTGATGATCAGCGAAACGTAAGGGTCCATCGCAACGGCCGAATAAAGCGCCAGGCACAGGAACATGCCGAGCGAGATAAAATCGCCGTGCGAGAAATTGACGACGCCACTGACGCCGTAGACCAGTCCCATCCCGAGCGCCAACAGCCCGTAGGTGCTTCCGATCAGCAGGCCTTGCGCCAGCGCTTGCAGAAATTCGGCCACGTCGGTCTCCGCTCAATTGGTGCTGATCAAGGCGCGGGTCCTAAAGCCCGAGATAGGCGCGGCGTGTTCGCGGATCATCCTTGACAACATCAGACGCCCCCTCGACGGCAACCTTGCCGCGTTCAAGCACATAACAGCGCTGCGCGTGACGCAGCGTCAGATTCAAATTCTGCTCGATCAACAGGATCGACAGGCCCTCGGCGTGAAGACGATCGATGATGCCGAAAATATACTGGACGAACAGCGGGGACAGCCCGAGCGATGGTTCATCCAGCATCAGCAGCTTCGCTTCCGCCATCAGCGCGCGGCCGATCGCCAGCATCTGCTGCTCACCGCCAGACAGCGTGCCGGCCTTCTGGCCAAGACGTTCCTGCAAACGCGGAAACAGTTCGAGCACATGGTCCATCTGGCGCGGCCGATGTGCCCGTGCGCGCGCGTTGATCCCGCCCAGAAGCAGGTTTTCACGCACGCTCATGTCCGGGAATACCAGACGACCTTCCGGCACCTGGATGATGCCGATCTCGACGCGTTGCTTGGGGGACATCGCGGTCACATCCTGCCCCTCGAAGCGGATACGACCCGACATCGGCGCATACATGCCCGACAGGCTGTTGATGAGGGTCGTCTTGCCGGCGTTGTTGGCGCCCAGCAACCCGACGATCTCCCCGGTGCTCAAGGTCAGCGAGACATCGTGCAGAACCGGTACGCCGCCATAACCCGTCACCAGATGATCGACCTCAAGCATCGAGATGCTCCCCGAAGTAGGCGTCGATGACCCGTTGATCCTTGACGATCGCTTCAGGCGTGGCTTCGGCAATCTTCTCGCCGAAATTGATGACAACGATGCGCGTCGCCAGCCGCATGATCACCGGCATGACGTGCTCGACCATGACGATGGTGACGCCCTGGCTGTTCAGTTCCCGCACGATCGCCATCGGCGCCTCGGTTTCGGCGATGGTCAGACCTGCCATCACTTCGTCGAGCAGGATGCAGCGCGGATCGGTCGCGAGACACTTGGCGAGTTCGAGCAGCTTCTTGTCCTGGAGCGACAGCGTCGCCGGCGTGAGCAGCTCCTTGCCGGCCATCCCGACGCGCGTGAGCACATGCGCGGCGTAGTCGATTGCCTCGCGGATCGGCCGCCGCGTCAGCGCGGCGGTTGTCACCACGTCGAGCGTCGTCATGTCGGCGAAAGTCTGCACCACCTGGAAACTGCGGACCAATCCGCGGCGCACAAGCCGATCCGGCGAAACGCCGACGATGCTTTCCCCGGCGAAGCGTATTTCGCCGTCGCTCGGCGGAATGAAGCCGGAGATCACGCTGAACAGCGTGGTCTTGCCGGCGCCATTGGGGCCGATGATGCCGAGAATCTCGCCCTCGGCCACGGCGAAGCTCACATTGTTGACGGCCACAAGGCCGCCGAACCGCCGCGTGACCTTGTCAACCTCGAGAATTGCCACAACTCGTTCTCACGCCCGGGGACGCGGTGGTGATTGGGCAAACTCCTTGGGGAATACCACCTGCTGCTGTTGATCCGGCGTCCACTGAATGAACATGGCGCTGCCGTCCACGAGCAGACGATCGTCAGCGAACTGCAATCCCTTCGGCTTGGCGACATAGAGGTTCGGATCGCCGAACGGGATATTGACCTTCTTGAAAGCATCCAGCAGCGCGTCGCGCTCGAGCGAGGCCGAGGTCTCCAGCACCTGCTGCAACACGCGGCCGGCCTGTGCGTATTGAATGGCCCCCTGCCCGATCCGATCGAGCTTCGCGATGTCGCGCAACTCAGTGATGATCTTCTGCATCGAATCGACCTTGGCGCCGGGGCTGAATCCGGTCATGCCGAACAGGTTCTTGGTCAGTACCGCCTTGCCGATCTCCGGCCCGAGGTCCTTCCACAGCGACAGGTCGGAATAGCCGCCGGTGCCGCCGCAGAAGATGCTGCCGTGATAGTTCAGATTATAACGCGCCTGATGCAGCAGGATGCCGTCGCGCGGCGTCACCAGCCCGACCACCACGTCCGGCTTCAGCGAACGAATACGCACCATCGCGGAGGTCTGATCCTGCGCCTTGATGTCGAGCGGCGCCTCCCCGATGATCTCGATGCCGCTGGCCTTCAGCTTCTCATGCAAGAACTTGTTGACCTGCTGACCGGCTTCGTAGTTCGAATAGCCCATCACCGCGGTCTTGATGTTGAACTTCTCGGAATCGCGCAGGAACACGACGAAGTCATGCATCGACTGCGCATAGCCGCGGTCATAGGGATAGCCGAGCGTGAACATGTAATTCGAGCGCGCGCCGCCGGCCCACACTGACAATGTCGGCATCTTCAGTTCATCCAGCACCGGCGTCAGCGCCAGCATCTGCGCGCTGAGGATCGTGCCGGTCAGCAGTTGCACCTTTTCTTCGGTGATCAGTCGCCGCGCTTCAGTCGCGGTGCGCGCCGGCTGGCTGGTATCGTCGGCCTGGATCAATTCGATCTTGGCGCCGCCCTTGCTCTTGATGCCGCCCTCGGCGTTGATTTTCTTGATGACGTATTCGAATGCCGGCTGCCCCTCCTGGGCATATGCCGCGAGACTGCCGCTCATGGAATTGACGACACCGATACGGATGGTCGAATCGGCTGCTCCCGCGCGACGCACAAACGGCGCGGCGACCGAGCCAAGCAATACGCCAGACGCGCCGACGGCAAATTCACGACGGGTGATCGTCATCCAGGTCTCCTCCTCTTATTCCGCCATGGCGTCGCCACGTCGGTTGCTTTCTTGCTTTATGCCGCGTCGACCTGAGGACAGAATGGATGAAACAACGATCCACTCGCGTCGGCTCAACTCGCGTGTTTTGCAAAATCTAGACATCTTTGGCGTGCTGCGTCAAATAGCCTCCCGAGCCACACCGCTTCGATGGAGCGGGAGAAGCAAGACGTCATTCGACCAGCAAGACGCATATTCCGCGAGCCGACATAAGCAACGACCACACCTAGTTCAGCGCGCCTCGCGCCGGAAGCGAGCGCATCGCGTTTCGACGATCGGCCGCGATCTGGCGCATCACCAGCGAAAACAACTCGTTCTGCGAGGTGATGCCGAGCCGCTGGTAAGCTCGTCGCCGATAGGTCAGCACGCTGTTGAGACTGATCGCGAGCCGGCCCGCGATTGCCTCCGAACTCAATCCCTGCAGGATATTCATGCAGATGTCGCGCTCCCGCGATGTCAGGGCGTCGAGCGGCGATGTCGCGAACGCCTCGGCCAGGAGCCTCGCGCCATCGAAGCGATGATGCGATTGGGCTTCCAATGCGAGCTGACAATGTCGCGTGATGGCAGCCACCACCTTGGGGGCGGCCCGATTGAGGGCATCGACTTCTCGCTCGCTGTATCGGCCGCCGGCTTCAAGGCGGTAGAAATTGGCGTAGATGCAAATCCCTTCGTGCCAAAGCGCCGTGGCGAACTTATCGACGATGCCGGAATCGTCAAAGAACAGCTTCCGATAGTCGCGTCGATACATTCTGCGCGAGACGAACGGCATCAGAACAGCACGGTCGTCGCACGATCGCTCGAAAATGATCTCCTTGTTGGGATCGTTCGCGTGAAAATGACCGGCATAGGCGGAACCCAGATCCTCGCCGATGGCGATATCGCCGGCGGTCAACAGGCATTGCGCGTCGCGATCATTGGCGAAGGCAAAGACCATGCAGTGATCGACAGCAGCGACACGGCGAAGATGCGCCATCAATACGTCGGCAAACGCCGGGCGGCCGACATGCAGCACCGCCTGCTCGAAACCATCCATCACAGCGTCGATTCCACATTGCTGCCGTCGCCCCAACCTGTTTCGCAAATCGCCGGGCATACGGGTTTCCTCCGACTGTTTTGACTCAATCTAAGCCAATCGCGCTGCGGATGAAAGTTGCCTCGCCGGCTCGTTCTGTCGTTATCCGCCGCCTGTCACAATCGCTTGCGACAGACAGGGCCACGTCCTCTGCCTAATAGTTGTGATTCAGCGACCGGGACGAAGACCGGTCGAGGCCTCTTCCGGAACTCATCGCAACGGTCCATCGCCATGACACAACCGATCCAGTCCAACCGGCACGCGACATGTCCGGTATCGGATATCGATCCTTTCTCCGACGCTTTTCTCGGGAATCCTTACGAATTTCACGAAGAACTGCGGGAGATCGCGCCGGTGTTCTGGCTCGATCGCTATGGGATCTACGGCATGGCCCGCCATGCTGAAGTGCAGGCGTCCCTGATGGACTGGGAGACGTTTTGCTCCGGTCGCGGCGCCGGCATCGAGGATTTCGCCAAGGTCAAATCGTGGCGGCCGCCGAGCAAGCTGCTCGAGGTCGATCCACCGATCCATACCCGGACGCGCTCGGTGATGAGCCGGATTCTTTCCCCCGCCGCGATGCGACAGGTTCGCGACACCTTCACGGCTCGCGCCGAAGCCCTGGCGGATGCTGTGATGGAGAAACGGGAGTTCGACGCGGTCAAGGATCTGGCGGAAGTGTTCCCGCTCCATGTGTTTCCGGATGCGGTCGGCCTGCGCCCCGAGGGACGCGAGAACCTGCTGCCGTTCGGCAATATGGTGTTCAACTCCTTCGGCCCCCCCAACGCGATCTTCAAGGAATCCGTCGCCAACGCCAAGCCCGTCGTGCAATGGATCTACGATCAGTGCGGGCGCGACATGCTGCGACCGGGCGGCTTTGGATCGCAGGTCTGGGACGCCTTCGACGCCGGAGAGATCGACGCCGACGAAGCCGCAACGCTGGTGCGCTCAATGCTGACCGCCGGGCTCGACACCACCGTCAACGGCATCGCCAATGCGATCTACGCATTCGCAACCCATCCGGAGCAATGGCGCGCGTTGCGCGATGACCCTTCGCTGATCCGACAATCCTTCGACGAGGTGCTGCGCTGGGAGTCTCCGGTGCAGACCTTCTTCCGCACCACGACGCGCGAAGTCGAGATGGCCGGAACCACCATTCCCGAAGGCGAGAAGGTCCTGCTGTTCCTCGGAGCCGCCAACCGCGACCATCGGAAGTTTCCGGAGCCTGAGCGTTTCGACATCCGCCGCCGCCCCATCGGCCACGCCGCGTTTGGTGCGGGCATTCATAGTTGCGTCGGCCAACTGGTCGCACGGCTGGAAGTGGAATTGATCCTCACCGCGCTGCTCAAGCGGGTCGACGTGATCGAGCTCGCCGGGGAGCCAATCCGCAAGCTGAACAACACCTTGCGTTGCATCGGCTCGTTGCCGGTGCGGCTCAGAGCGCTTGCACATTGAAGGCCCCCCGGCCAACCTCGGCTCAGCTTGGGAATTCGACCAATTATGCTCTTGAATTAAACGAGCGGTTGGTGAATTTTAGCTGACAACAAGATCAGGCTCGGGCGTGGGGGATCACCCGCGCCGCGATCCCAGGGGGACAAACGCGGGTGGACACGACGATATTCCTGTTCCTGCTCCAGGACGGCGTCATCAACGGCGCGGTCTACGCGCTTGTCGCGATCGCGCTCGTGCTGGTGTTCGCGGTGACGCGCGTGATCTTCGTGCCGCAAGGAGAGTTTGTCGCCTTCGCCGCGCTCACCGTCGCGGCGCTCGAAAACGGCATCGTGCCGTCAACGCCGTGGCTGCTTTTGGCGCTCGGAATTCTTGCCGCGATTTCAGACGTCGTGTGGCATTTCCGTGTTCTCACCTGGAAGCGGGTTCTCCGCATCGCCGTGCTGGATCTCACGCTCCCCATCGCGTTGTTGTTGCTGACGCAGGCGCTGGCGCCGATGAAGCTCGGCCAGCTTGTCAACATCCTGCTGGCGATCGCGCTGATCACCCCGATGGGACCGATGATCTATCGCATCGCCTTCGAGCCCTTGGCGCATTCAAGTGTGCTGGTGCTGCTGATGGCGGCGTTCGGCGTGCACTTCTCGCTGATCGGGCTGGGCCTCGTGTTCTTCGGTCCCGAAGGCAGCGGCACCACGCCGCTGTCGTCGGCCTCATTCTCGCTCGGCGATCTGGTCGTTACCGGCCAGAGCGTGGCGGTGCTGATCGTCACCGCGGTGCTGCTGGTGCTGTTCGCGCTGTTCTTCGGCCGCACCCTGCTCGGGAAGGCATTGCGCGCCTGTTCGTCGAACCGGGTCGGCGCGCGAGTGGTCGGCATCCCGACCTCGGTGGCCGGACAGTTCTCATTCGCCATCGCCGCGCTGCTTGGCGCGGCCTCGGGCATTCTCGTCGGCCCCTTGATGACGGTGTTTTACGACTCCGGCTTCCTGATCGGCCTGAAGGCTTTCGTCGCCGCCATCATCGGCGGACTGGTGAGCTATCCGCTGACGGTGATCGCGGCACTTGGCGTCGGCTTCGCGGAAGCGCTGTTCTCGTTCTGGGCCAGCAACTTCAAGGAAGTGCTGGTCTTCACCCTGATCATTCCGGTGCTGGCGTGGCGCTCGATCTACGCTCCCTATCATGAGGAATCGGAATGATGACCG
>CAUJJN010000403.1 GCA_963204905.1 Pseudomonadota bacterium | reverse complement strand
CCTGGTGATAGAAGCCGGCGCAGCGATCCTCGCGATCCGGCGCGGCGCGCTCGGAATCGTGGAAAAGCCGGACGGTTCTCCGGTCACACAGGCCGATCTCGCGGCGGACCGCATCATTACGAACGGTCTCGCCCGGCTTGCCCCCGACATCCCGTCACTGTCCGAGGAACGCGCCGGCGACGCGACGCTGCCATGTGCGGACGTGGTGTTCGTCGTCGATCCGCTCGACGGCACCAAGGAATTCATCGCCGGCCGCGACGAGTTCACCGTCAACGTCGCGCTGGTGGCACACGGCACGCCGATCCTGGGTGTGGTGGGCGCGCCGGCGCTCGGCCTCGTCTGGCGCGGCCATGTCGGACACGGCGCCTGCCGCATTGCCTGCAAGGATACCGGCGACACCACCGTCGAGCCGATCCGCACCCGGATGCTACCCTCATCCGGCGCGCCGTGGGTCGCCGCCGTCAGCCGTTCGCATGGCGACGCGCGGACAGACGCCTTCATCGCGGCGCGCCCGGGCGCAATTCGGAAAACCTTGGGATCGGCGGTGAAGTTCGGCTGTGTCGCGGATGGCGGCGTCGATATCTATCCGCGGCTGTCGCCGACCAGCGACTGGGACGTCGCGGCGGGTCACGCCGTGGTGGTCGCCGCCGGAGGTAAGGTCACCGACGCGCGTGGCCAACCGTTGCGTTATGGCAGCGGGCGTCCCGGCTTCATTCTCCCGGATTTTATCGCCTGGGGCGATCCGGCAGCCGCGCCGTAAACTTTACTGCGCCAGCGCGTCGCGTAAATGGGGCCAGCGCGTGCGGGCTTCTTGCAGAATGGCGGCCGGATCGGCCGCGAAGGCATCGCGACTCTCGGGGCGGGCGAACAGGTAGAGCCGCTGCCCGGCGATCATCCATACTTGCGGCCGCCCCGCGACAGTGACGCCGCGTGCGATATCCACGGGATCGTAGCCACCGAACTGCGGTCCGTAGATCTCCGGATGCGCCAGAAAAAATGCGCGGTTGTCATCGTTGCAGAAACGCCAGATCGCGCCGGCGAACGATGCCTCCATATCGGCCCGGCCCGGAACCGCCCGGCCTTCGGTAAAATAGGCCACCGGGTCCATGCCGCCAACCGCCAGCCCGGTGAACCGGTCCCCCACCACGCGCTCGGTGGTCGTCGCCGAGGCATGACGGTTCGCGACGGCTGCCGCGGCGACCGCCGTCAACAGGCCGATCATGACCTCACGACGGCGAAACCCGTCTCTTTCCTGCCGCCGTGCCGTCATAGTTGATGTAAATAAGATGGTGAGTCGGGGAACGATGGGCGCAACCTAGACCAATGCTTCTGTGCATCGGGTTAAAGTCGCGCTCGGGTTTTTACACTTCAGGGGTCCTTATATGACGTTCGCTTCACGCTTGGCCGCGATGCTGCTCGCCGTGATGACGCTCTGGGCAGTGCCGGCCGCGGCGCAACAGGGCCAAGGCCGCCACACCTATTCGCCGGACGAACTGGTGGGGGCAGGGCACAAGTTTTTCGGCAACGTCTCACGCGGGCTCGCCTCGGTGATCGAGCGCGCGGTCAGCCAATGGGGCCTGCCCAACGGCTACATCCTCGGCGAGGAAGGTTCCGGTGCGTTCGTCGCCGGGCTGCGCTACGGCGAAGGCACCCTTTACACCAAGAACGCCGGCGACCTGAAAGTCTACTGGCAAGGCCCCTCTGTCGGCTTTGACTGGGGCGGCGACGGCGCCCGCACCATGACGCTGGTCTACAACCTGCCCGCCACCAACGCGATCTACCAGCGTTTCGCCGGCATCGACGGCTCAGCCTATATCATCGGCGGCTTCGGCATGACCGCGTTAACCGCCAACGACATCGTGCTGGTGCCGATCCGTTCGGGGCTCGGGCTGCGGCTCGGCGCCAATATCGGCTACCTCAAGTTCACCCCACAGGCGACCTGGAATCCATTCTGACCGCGGCCGCCGCGCCGCTGACAGGATTCACGTTATCGCAGCATACGGCTGGCGCTCCCCATGCCAGCCGTGGCATGGAAAGCCGCAACCTTCTGGCGCGGAGCAATTCCCATGGTCGAGCCGATCATTTACATGGCGATCGGTTTTCTGCTCTCGGCCCTGCTGGGCCTGATGCTTCTGCCGCTCGTCCACGGCCGCGCGGTCCGGCTCACCACCAAGCGGCTGCAAGCTTCTGCGCCGGTGTCGATGACCGAGGTTCAGGCCGACAAGGATCAGTTGCGCGCCGAATTCGCGATGTCCGCCCGCAAGCTTGAAATGAGCATCGACCAACTCAAGGGCAAAGCCACCAGCCAGGCGGCCGAACTCGGCAAGAAGGCCGACGCCGTCAACCGGATGAAAGTGGAGCTGAGCACGCGAAACGCCGAAATCCTTGCCCTCCAGGCCCGAGAACAGTCGCTCACGAACCTGCTCCGCACCACGACTGACGAACTGACGGCGACGACCGGCAAATTGCACGCCACCCAGCAGAGCCTCAGCGAGCGGCAGGCCGAGGCGGTGCGACTGAGCACCGATCTCGCCGAACGGTCGCAAACCGCCGAGACCCGCCAAACCGAATTGTCGGCGCTGCATCACGAGATCGAGCAGCTCAGGCAACGCCTCGAGGAGACCGAGCGCGAATTTGCCGCTACCCGACAGCGGCTCGATCAGCAGCGCATCGAAACGGCGACCACCGCCAGCGAACTGGCTGAAGCGCGCAGCCACGTCGAAAGCCTGAGCCGGCGCGTCAGCGACCTCGACGGGCAACTGACCGCGCAGGTCCGGGAAACCGACACACTCGCCAGGGAAGCGGCGACGCTGCGCGAGCGTGTTGCGGCGCAGGCGGCAATGCTCGCCGAACGCGACGAGGAAACCGTGCGGCTGCGGCAAGCGCGCGAGGAAGCGGAAACTTCCGTCAAGCAATTGCGCGACGAAGTGTTCGCACTCAGCAACAACCGATCATCGCCGGCGCCTGCGACCTTGCAGGCCGGGCATGTCGGCACCAGCACCAAATTGCAGGCCTTGGGCGAGGAACGAGAGGCGTTCCAGCGCGAGCAAGCCGACAACGCATTGCTGCGGGAGCGCATCAACGACATCGCCGCCGAGGTGGCGCGGCTGACCATGACCCTGGAAGGTCCGGATTCACCGATCAATGCCATTCTGAAGACCGAACCGGCGCGTTCCGCCACCAACGGCGGTCCTGCCGTAGCGCTTCAGCAGACGCTGGCCGACCGGATTCGGGCGTTGCAAGCGCAGGCAAGCCGCCAGCCTCGCTAGTTTTGCTCCCGTCACGCTTGACATGGAAGCCCCGCACTTCGTAAATCGCGGCGTCGAACGGCCCCGTCTCCGGAGGCGGCACCGTCGCCGACAATCCCGGGCGCATAGCTCAGCGGGAGAGCGTTCCCTTCACACGGGAGAGGTCCAAGGTTCGATCCCTTGTGCGCCCACCATCAAAAACCCCGGTTTACAGCCACTTTTTGAATTTTCCGGCCGAGGCTTTCTCGGCAATACCCGGCATACAAAAGCGGAACATGGCAGGCGCCGCCGGGGAAAATCCGGGGACGACGTTCGCAAGCTGTTCGCTTGGGGCGTAGGATCATTTGCCTAATCGCCATTCCTGCGCTTTGATGGCTGGCGATGTCACCTCGGATCATGCATATGCCGCTGTCGGGCGGCGACCGAAAGGCCCAGGTCAAGGCCATGCGCGACGCGCGCTTCATTGCGCGTGAATACTTCCGAAAGTCGGTACTGGCGCGCTCGATCGGCGAATTGAAGATCAGGGAGGCCGATCGCCTGTTCTGCGACGCGTGGACCAACGTCGTGGTTTGGGGTGGCGTGGCCCGCAACTCGCCGACGATCGGGCAGGCGATCAATGGCGGCCGCCCCCTCCTCTGGGTTCAGTGCAAGCGGTGCGGTCGGGAGCCGGAATTTGACCTCCGACTGTTGCGGCGGCCGGCGGACACCCCGGTCCACCTTCTCGAGGCCGCACTGTTCTGCGAACCATGCAGCGCCGGCCGCAAGTTTCGCGCTCGCGCCAACCTTCTCGGCTTGAGACCGGAGCTCCTGCCGCCGGAGGCCGCGCAACAAAAACAGGGGCAATGACGTGTGCAACCTCTATTCGATGACACGCAGCCAGGACGCCATCCGGCAGCTGTTCAAGGTCACGAAGGATTCGGCCGGCAACCTGCCATCGAGCCCGTCGATCTTCCCGGATGGCGTCGCTCCGGTCGTGCGCAACGCAGATGGCGGCCGTGAGCTTCTGACGATGCGCTGGGGCTTCCCGCCGCCGCCGAATGCCGGCGCCTATTACGTCACCAACGTGCGCAACACGACCTCCGG
>CAUJJN010000402.1 GCA_963204905.1 Pseudomonadota bacterium | reverse complement strand
CCGGCCCGGCTGCCGGGTCGATGAACCGCTGGAGTGCTTTACCTGATCGCGGGGAGCGGATAACCACTACCTCCCGGCTCAACCGACGGGCGCACCAGATCAAGCTATGAATATCGATTCCAATCCATCTTTCGGCCCGGTTGACGCGGCGGACACCCGGCCGCTGCTGATCGTGCCGTATAACTGGATCGGTGATTTCGTGCGCGGTCATACCGTGGTCCGGGTCGCGAGGCAACGGTGGCCAAACCGGCCCATCGACATCCTGACCACACCGCTCTGCGCGCCGCTGGTGGATTACATGCCCGGCGTCCGCAAGGCCGTCGTCCACGACCTGCCGCGCTCGCGCCTGACGCTGGACCGGCAATGGCGGCTGGCCCGGCGACTGCGCGCCGAAGACTACGGGACCGCCCTGATCATGCCACGCACCTGGAAATCGGCGCTGGCCCCGGCGCTGGCCGGCATCCCGGAGCGGGTCGGCTTCGTCGGAGAGGTCCGGTTCGGCCTGCTCAACCGCTGGCGCTGGGGCGAGCGCGCTTTGCCCCGGCTGATCGACAAGAACGCCATGCTGGCCTTGCCGCCCGGCGCGGCGCGACCCGACCGCTGGCCCGAACCTGAATTGCGGATTCCCGCTGCCGATGTGGCCGCATGGCGGCGGACAAATGGCTTTGGGAGCGAGCGCGCGGTGGCGCTCGCTCCCGGCTCGGTCGGCGCGCACAAGCGCTGGCCGGGCTATCCGGATCTGGCGAGGCGGCTGACGGCGGACGGAATCCAGGTCTGGGTGGTCGGCGGCCCCGGCGAAACCGAGGCGGCCCGCGCCATCGTCGCGGCCGCCGGTCCCCGCGCCCGCGACCTCACCGGCACCGATCTGCAGCAGGGCGTGCTCGCCATCGCCGCCGCCGATCTCGCAGTGTCGAACGACTCCGGCCTGATGCATGTGGCCGCAGCTACCGGCACGCCGACCATCGGCATCTTCGGCCCGACCAGCCCATGGCACTGGGCGCCGCTCAACCCGCTCGCCGCCGCCGTGCAGCCGGCCAGCCTGCGCGGCACCGAGATGCCCTATCACTCCATCGCCAGGCGGGACGACGCCTCCTACATCAGCAGCATTCCCGTTGCCGATGTATGGGACGCCGTGCGCGACGTCCTCGCGCGTCCGTCGCAGGCAACGTCATGAGCGCGCCCCGCCCCGCCGCCTTCCTCGATCGCGACGGCGTGCTGAATTTCGACGACGGCTATATCGGCACCCGCGACCGCATCCGCTGGATGCCCGGCGTCGCGCGCGCGATCCGTGCGCTCAACGAGGCCGGCTATTTCGTGTTCGTTGTTACCAACCAGTCCGGCGTCGCGCGCGGCATGTTCACCGAGACCGACGTGAACGATCTGCACGACTGGATGCGTAGCGAGTTGCAGCGCGACGGCGCGCGCATCGACGATATTCGCTTTTGTCCGCACCACGCGGACGGATCGGTCGCGGGGTATGCGCGCGATTGCGATTGCCGCAAGCCCAAGCCCGGCATGTTGCGCGATCTGATGAGTGCGTGGCCGGTGCAGATGCAAGGCAGCTTCGTCATCGGCGACAAGCCGATCGACATCGA
Organism: Pseudomonadota bacterium; assembly: GCA_963204905.1. Lineage (GTDB taxonomy): Bacteria > Pseudomonadota > Alphaproteobacteria > Rhizobiales > Xanthobacteraceae > 62-47. The sequence goes on along the minus strand of CAUJJN010000402.1, from coordinate 3,241 downwards.
AGCGGCCAAAGCCGCCGGGCTGCCGGGCTTCCTGTTCGCGGGCGGCGATCTCGCGGCCTTCGTTGATGACGTGCTGCGCGACGTGACGCGATAGCGCGACGGATACCCTCCACGTCATTGCGATGAGCGCAGCGACGCAGCAATCCCGCCCCTCAAGAAAGACGGGACTGTTTCGCGGAGCCTGTGCTCGCAATGACGAAGCGGAGATGTAATCACGCCCCTCTTCCGCCATCGTCGTTTTCAGGCCACTCTTCCTCCGCATTGTCATCGGGGAGCACACCACATGAAAACCACCACCCTTGAAAGCCACGGCGGCAAGATCGTTTGTCACGACTCCGAAGGCACCGGCCGCCCCCTCGTGCTGGTGCACGGCAACTCGGCGTCATCGCGGGCGTTCGCGAAACAGTTCGACGGCGCGCTCGGCCGCAAGTACCGCGTCATCGCGTTCGACCTGCCCGGCCACGGCGAATCTGACAACGCAGCCGATCCCGCCGCGACCTACAACATGCCCGGCTATGCCCGCGTGCTGCGCGACGTGGCGAAGCAACTCGGCATCGAGGATGCAGTGTTCGCGGGCTGGAGCCTCGGCGGCCATATCGTGCTGGAAGCCGCGCCGGACCTGCCGCGCGCGAAGGGTTTTGCGATTTTCGGCACGCCCCCGCTCGGCTTTCCGCCGGCAATGGAGCAGGCGTTTCTACCAACGCCGGCGATGGCCTACACTTTCGCGCCGGACCTGAACGAGGAGCAGGCGCGCGCCTATGTCGCCGCCGCGTTCCGCCCCGGTGTCACCGACCTGCCGCGCGCGATGATCGACGACGTGCTGCGCACCGACGGCCGCGCCCGCGCGCAACTCGCCGCCAGCATCGGCCCGGATGGCTTCCGCGACGAGGTCAAGGTGATCGCCGACCTCAAGCAGCCGCTCGCGGTGCTGCACGGCGCGCAGGAGCAACTGATCAACGGCGCTTACTTCGACACACTGATCATGCCGACGCTGTGGCGCGGCAAGGTACAAGTGGTCGACAACGCCGGCCACCTGCCGCAGTGGGAACAGGCGGAGACATTCAACGCGTTGATGGAGGCGTTTGTCAGCGAGACGTGAGGCGCGACTGCACAAAACCCTTCGTTATTGCGAGGAGCATGAGCTCCGAAGCAATCCAGTTCTTCTTGTGGCCTCTGGATTGCTTCGCTTCGCTCGCAATGACGGTAAAGCGTGGATGGCCGGAACAAGTGCGGCCATGACGCCCTCAATAGCCCTCACTCCATCCCGCTGCGCGGGTTGTAGGGGTGGTCGTCGCGCCACTTCTGCATTAGGGCTTCCAGTTCGGAGTCGTTGCCGTCCGGCAGCATGATGCGGGTGGTGACGAACTGGTCGCCGCTGCCGCCGCCGGTTTTCGGCAAGCCCTTGCCCTTGAGGCGAAAGGTACGGCCGCTGGAGGTGTTCTTCGGCATCGTCAGTTCGACCGCGCCGCCGACCACCGGCACCCGCACCTTGCCGCCGAGCACCGCCTCATACAGCGTGATCGGCAGATCGACGCGCAGGTCGTCGCCGTCGATCCTGAACACCGGATGCGGCGCGATGGTGATTGCGATCAACAGGTCGCCGGGCCGATGGCCTTGCACCGTCTCGCCCTGCCCCTTCAGCCGGATCTGCTGGCCGGAGGTGACACCCGCCGGAATCTTGACGTTCAATTCCTTGCCGTTGGGCAGCCGCACGCGCTTCTCGCCGCCCTTGACCGCCTCCTCCAGCGACACCGTCATGGTCACGTTGAGGTCGAGGTCAGGCGCGCCGAAACCGCCGCCGTCGAATTCGAAGGTCCGGCCGCCGCCACGACCGCCACGCGGACCACCGCCGCCACCGGCCGCAGCACCGGCGAACATGCTGTTGAGGATGTCCTCAAACGCCGCGCCCTGGCCACCGCCGCCGCCGGGGCCGCCGCCGGTGCGGAAGCCGTATTGCTCGAAGCCGCCGCCTGGCGCGCCCCGCGGGCCGCCGCCGCCGGGGAAACCCTGGAAACGCGGCTTGCCTTCGGCGTCGATCTCGCCGCGGTCGAACTGCTTGCGCTTGTCCTCGTCGCCGAGAATCTCGTTGGCCGAATTCACTTCGGAAAAGCGGGCCGCTGCTTTGGGGTCGTTCTTGTTGTTATCGGGGTGATGCTTCTTCGCAAGCTTGCGATAGGCGTTTTTGATCGCCGCAGCACTTGCGTTTCGCTGCACCCCCAGGACCTCATAGGGGTCGCGCATCCGTGTCGCTCCTTAAAAGTCGGGATGTATGTTCGGACTTACATCTGGGAGGTTCGTGGCATTTTTGCAACGGGGCGCACCGCCAGAATTCGTGACAATCAGCCTTGTTTCCACGGTTTCAGCGTGCGGATCTCCCAGCGCCCGCCACCGGCGCGGCAGGCGGCGCCGTGCAGCCAGCTTTCCGTCGTGCCGTTCACGTAACTCGCCAGGAAATCGCGGCAGGTGCGGCCCTCGGCCGAATAGGCGCTGGCCAGCGGCGTCACCGAGCCCCGCGCACCGGTCGAGGGGTTTTCCCATGGCTGGCTGGAGTCCTTGCCGCCCTTGGTCAACACGTCGGAGGCGGCGACACGGGCAAAGGCGAGATCGGCGGCGGTGGGATTGTCGCTCTCGACGGCCGCCTGCTGCGGCGGCGCGATCGAGCCGGTGATGTCGCCCCCGCCTTTGGCCGCGGACAGGGCCTCGAACTTGCCGACGCTGCACCCGCCGAGCGCCATGCCCACTAGAATCGTTGTCATCAACATGCCTGCCGGGCGCAGGAACAATAGGCCAATGTAGCCGCCTGCCCTATATAGGCTTGGCCGACGCAAGGGTCCGACAGGACTCTGGGCAAATGGCCGACGCAACGCGGAACTCCGAACATGACCGACACAACCTCCATCAAACACCCAACCCAGTTAACGTCTGGTGATTTCACCGCCGCGGAGAATCCGTTTTCCCTGTTTGCCGAATGGTTTGCGGAAGCGCAGGCGAGCGAGCCGAACGACCCCAACGCCATGGCGCTGGCTACGGTGGACGGTGACGGCCTGCCCGACGTCCGCATGGTGCTGATGAAGGGCTATGATACCGACGGCTTTGTATTCTACAGCCACATCGCCAGCCAGAAAGGCCGCGAACTGGCCGGCAATCCGAAAGCCGCGCTGCTGTTTCACTGGAAATCGCTGCGCCGGCAGGTCCGGATTCGCGGTCCGGTGACGCCGGTGACCGAGGCCGAAGCCGACGC
>CAUJJN010000401.1 GCA_963204905.1 Pseudomonadota bacterium | reverse complement strand
CTCTCGAGGTCGGACCCGCTTTTGTTTTTTGATCAGTGAATTTCGAGGCTGGTCGGCTCGGCATGAAGCAGAGCGACCGCGGGGTCGGCGAGATGGGCGCACCAGACCGCGTCGAACGCGTCCTGCTCGGTCACGTAGACGCCGATCTCTTGCCAGTCAGGACCTCGCGCAATCCAATGTCTATTTCGACGTTCGATTGTGCCGAGAACCATGGAGCCGATGCTGACGCGGTGAAAAAGGCTCATGCCAAAATCTCCGCTTGGGTTCGAAAAGCGGGTGAGCCATCACCGGAAATAGCCGTTTTGGAGCAATGCGGAGATTTAGAAGGGTGAGCCAGCCTAAGCGACTGACCCGTGATTGGCTGCCCGTTCTGCTGGGATCGCCATTCCAAGAAAAAAGTCGCTCCCTTCGTGGAAGGGAGCGACAGGGAAGATCAACCACGAACCCGACCCTCGGGACTAGTATTTGGTGATTGAGGGTCCCGCTGCCGGCGTATTGAAAGCGTAGTTCAAACCGAAGCGCCCGCCGTAACGGACTGCGTTGTCCTGCCCGAACGCACCGGTGAACGAGGCATGGCCGGTCAAACCGGTTCCGAGCTTGACGGTCGTTCCGAGCGTCGCTGTTCCCCAGTCCTTGCCAAGCCGCACGATCGGCATTGTGTAGCTCGGCGCGGCCACCGTGGTGAGCGTCGCCCGCACCTCATTGGCGAGGTTGTCGAACTCGTGATTGTAGGTGACCTGGAGGAATGGCCGCCACTGGCCGAAATCATAGGCGACGCGATAGCCAGCCGTCGAGACGATCGATTCCCGGCCGAGATCGCTGAACGTCAGCGCGGTCACGCCCCCGCTTTCCGTGAATGCGTTGAAGTGAACCGATTGCACTTCGACGCCCGCCACCGGACCATGGGTCCAATTGCCCGATACGAAATCATAACCGGCCAGCGCGGCGAAGGACAGGTTGTGTCCCTTGGTCGACCCGTTCAGACCGTCAAACGATATGCCGAGTGGAACGATGCGATTGACGTCGGTGTGCAGGAAGCCATAGCTGAGTATGGCGTTGGCCCACAGCGCACCGTTTCGAACGGCGCCAAACAGGCTGAGCGTGAGATCGTCCTGCTTGAAATCCCCGCCGAGCGAGAACGACGGCTTGAGCGAACCGTAGCTCAATGCACCGCCGACGAGAGCTCCGCCCTGGAAGACATAATTGGCGCCGATCGTTCCAGAGGCCGGCGTGCTCGGATCGCTCGGAAAGCCCGCAGCGGAATTGCTCATGCGCAGCGACGAAACGTCGCCGTTGAACCAGACGCGGAAGCCGGGCGTCGCGTCCCGCTGGGAGATATCGATCTGCTGCTGGATGCCCGCGGTGGTTTCACGGCGCACCTGGATCGACGACTCCGTCAGATAGGAGATCTGGCTCGGAGCGACCAACAGACTGTAATAGTAGTCGGCCTGAATTTTCTGACCTGCCGGCGAGAAATGCTGATCATCTGAATACAGGCTGGTTTGCAGCGCATTCTGCGAGGTCAGATACGCCGTCGACGCCATGCCCGAACCCGCTGCCGAGGTGCGCGGAATGCAGAACAGGCCAAATCCCGCGATGTCAGCGCCGGCATTCGGCAGCCGGCAGGCCGCCGTCAGCCGATTCGGTTCGTAGGGCAGAATTTGCGTGAAACCGAACCGTGACGGGTTGGCCACCATCGTCGCGCGCAACGACGCATTGTCAGCCGGAATGAATTGAACACCGTTCGCCGCCAGCCCGTTCCAGACCCCCTGCCCGAGGGTAACGGCGGCATTGCCGCTGCCGTTGAAATTCGGGACGACGATGTATCGCGCACCGGCCTGGCTGAGTTTGGTGATCGACGCCACCTGGTCCTGGCCGATCGGCCTGAGCGCGTTGAGGTAGGCTTGACCCGTAAGACCCTGACTTTGAAGGAAAGTGAAGTCGTTGCCGCCGCCGGTGACCAGATAGAGGGCGTTGGGATTGGCGCGTCCCCCGTTGGCCGCCAGATAATTGTTCATTTGCTGCGCGATGCTCGGGCTGGAATCATTGCCGAGATTGGGGGCGTTGATCCGCGCTCCGCTCACGGCATAGTTGCTCCCCCCGCCCGGAGCCGAAACCGGAACAGCCGCGAGGCCGAACTTTCCGGCGAGCAAGTCGGAATTCATCGATCCGCCCGACGGCGTTATTGCCCCGCCATTTGCCCGCGCATTCACGTAGCGAGGTTCCTGCGGGGTGCCGCGCGATACGTAGCGAAAATATCCACTGTCGATGGTGCTATCGCCGAAACCGACAAATTGATTGAACCCCTGCCCAAATGCCGGGCCCGCCAAAACAACCGCGGCAACGCTCGTCAAAAATACCGTCTTCATTTCAGCCCCGAATATCTCGCATGAATATATTCCACCTCGCCCCTGCAACTGGAGCGGCAAGCGCACTCGCGCGGCATTCGACACCATGTCGCGCTGACGATCATCACCCAAACGGGTGTGGCTGGATTGGCCCACGGTTGATTTTGCGGGATCGGTTCGTTCTGGGGCCCGGCGACATCCGGCAACCCATCATCGCCGAAGCCTGATGTCCGGATTCAGGCGGCCGTTCGTAAAATCACGAACAGGCACAGGATGATCCGCGCAAAATGGTTCTCGACAATTTCATCGTTCCCTGTTGAATGGCTCCGCCCGCCAACGACAAGCAACAACCCATTCAGGAGCGAAACGCGATGTTTTCCCACGTCATGATCGGCACCAACGACCTCGACCGGGCCAAGGCGTTCTATGACAAGGTGCTCGGCACCCTGGGCGTCCCGCCGGCGTTTGTTGATCGGCATCGGATTTTCTACCGCACCAAGACCGGCACCTTCGCGGTGTCCAAGCCGATCGACGGTCAACCCGCGACCCACGCCAACGGCGGCACCGTCGGCTTTCTCGCGAAATCGCAGGAAGAAGCCGACGCCTGGCACGCAACCGGCGTCGCCAACGGCGGCACTTCCTGCGAGGATCCGCCGGGCGTGCGCGACAACGGCGTCATGAAAATGTATCTGGCCTATCTCCGCGATCCGGACGGCAACAAGATTTGCGTGATGCACCGGGTCGTCTGAGAGCGAAATCCGTCGTATTCGAACAAAGTTCGAGGGGGTCGCGACGCCGGCTCCCTCGTTGCCGTTCCGGTTCGAAACTAGCCCGAGACAGTGGACCTGAACACCGTCTGTCGCGTAGAGAGGGGCAACTCAAATTCCCCGTTCGGAGGTGGCCGGTCCGCGCGCCATCCTCTCCGGTTTATTCCGAAGGTTATCGATGAGTCGATTTAAAGAACCCAGCCTTGCCGATCGTCAGAAGGCGGCACAGCAAGCCAAGAAGGACATTTTGAACAAGTTCCGCGCGCAGCCCGGACCTGACGATCCTGCCGTCCAGCAGCGTCAGGCCGAACGCGCCGCGCAGGCCGCCCAACGCGCCGAGGCCAAGCGGGTGCGTGAGGCCTCAAAAGCCGAGGAAGCGGCCCGGGCCGCCGAGGCCGCGCGGCACGCCGCGGAACAACTCGCGCGTGAGAAGGAAGAAGCCGTCGCGCGCGAAGCCGAACTCGAGGCCGAACGCAAGGCTGCCCGTGACGCGCGCTACGCCGCGCGAAAGGCGCGCGGCAAGAAGAAGTAATCGCCAGATCCGACGCGATGCCGCCGGTGTGTTGCGGCATCGCCGTCGGTCGTGCGCGGCTATTTCTTCATCTCGTCCTTTTTCATCATATTGTCGTTCTTCATGCCGTCCTTCGACATCTTGTCCTTGGACATGCTGTCTTTTGACATCTTGTCCTTGGACATCGTCGTATTCTTCATGCCACTGTCCTTGCTCATCTTGTCCTGCGCCAAGGCGGGGCTGAGCGTGAGGGCGAGTGCGACGACGGACGCCGAGACGGCCGATGCCAAGCGGATGCGCGAGATCATGACAATATCCTCCTGTTGAAGCGCCGCGTGAAGCGGATCGCAACAGGAGCTACGCAGGGAAATCGGGATTGTTACGCCGCAGCGTCGTTCACGCCTTCGTGGCCTTGGCCCGCTTGGCGTTGAGCGCCGAAGCCACCCGGCTGACCGGCGGACGACCCAGCAGCGCACTCATCCGGTTGGTCGCGGCGAGCAGCTTGTCCATATCGACCCCCGTCGCAATCCCCATGCCTTCCAGCATGTAGACCACGTCCTCGGTCGCGACGTTGCCGGTCGCGCCGGGCGCGTAGGGACAGCCGCCAAGCCCGCCGGCGGCGGAATCAATCACGAACACGCCCTCCTCCATGCCGGCATAAAGATTGGCGAGCGCTTGCCCGTAAGTGTCGTGGAAATGCATCGCGAGCTTCGCCGGCGGCACGTCGCCGCCGACCGCCCGCAGCATCGCCCGCGCTTTCGCCGGCGTGCCAACGCCGATGGTGTCTCCGAGCGAAATCTCGTAGCAGCCGAGATCCGACAACGTCTTCGCCACCTCAGCGACGGCGGACGGCTTCACCTCGCCATCGAACGGGCAGCCGAGAACGCACGAAACATAGCCGCGCACCTTGACGCCGTCGGCCCTGGCGCGCGCCAGCACCGGCTTGAAGCGTTCGATCGATTCCGCGATGGAGCAATTGATGTTGGCCCGCGAAAATCCTTCCGACGCCGACGCAAACACCGAGACGACCTTCGCGCCAGCCGCGATCGCGGCCTCGTAGCCTTTCTCGTTTGGCACCAGAACGTGAAACTCGCCGTCAAGATCGCCGGCCGCTCGCAGCACCTGATCCGAGCCGACCATCTGCGGGATGGCCTTCGGCGACACGAACGCGCCGACCTCGCAGGTGGTCAGACCCGCCGCCACCAGCGCCTCGACGAAAGCGATGCGCGCTTCGACGCTGACCGACACCTTTTCGTTCTGCAGGCCGTCGCGCGGCCCCATTTCGACGATCTGAACCCGAGCGCCCATTGCGGCTTACTTCTCCGTCGGCTCGATCTCGGCGAGTTCGATGCCTTCCTGCACGATGTCACCGACCTTGCAATTGATGCGCTTCACTTTGCCCGCGAACGGCGCGCGCAAGGTCTGTTCCATCTTCATCACTTCGAGCGTGAGGATCGGCGCGCCCTTTTCGAGCGTATCGCCTTCCTTCGCCAGCAGCGCCACCACGGTGCCCGGCAATGGCGCGACGATGCGATCCTCGCCGACGTTTTCGTCGTCGCCGCCGCTGAACGGATCGGCCCACGTGAACTCAAATCGTCCGTTGCGCGTTCGCACGTAGACATCGCGACCGTCGAGCACCGCGACCGCATGGCTGCGCGCACCATCGAGCGACACTGCGAAAGCGCTGTCACCCGCGGCATCAAATGCGAACGCGATCTCGCGGCCGTCGATTTCCAGGGTCGACGCACCGCCACCATAGCGGCGGGCGATGGTCAGTTCGGCGCCTGGCCCTTGCCGGAACGTGAACACGCGATGCCGCTGGCCCACCGGCATCCAGCCATCGGTCTGCCACGGCGATTGCACGTCGCCGTGCATCGTCTCGCGCTCATTCGTCAGGATGGCCGCGACCGCGGTCGCCAGTTCGAGCGCACCCGGCACTGACGTCTGCGTCGTGAGATCCTTGAGGTGCCGCTCGATGAAGCCGGTATCGATCTTGTTGCTGCGAACGTCCGGATGAGTGATCAGCGCCGACAGGAATGGAATGTTTGTCACCACGCCGCGGACGTCAGTCTCTTCCAGTCCGCGATTGAGCCGATCAATGGCGACGTCGCGCGTCGGCGCCCAGGCGATCAGCTTGGCGAGCATCGCGTCGTAGTGCGGCGACACGTTGCTGCCCTTCCGATAACCGGCATCGATCCGCAAGCCGCCGACTTCCTCCGGCGTCCGCCAGGTCCTGATCCGGCCGACCGAGGGCATGAAGTTCTTGTCGGGATTTTCGGCATACACCCGCGCCTCGATGGCATGGCCGTTGAGCTTCAGTTGATCCTGCGTCATCGGCAGCTTTTCGCCGAACGCAACGCGCAACTGCCACTCGACCAGATCGACACCGCTAATGAGTTCGGTTACCGGATGTTCGACCTGCAGGCGCGTGTTCATCTCGATGAAGAACACCTCCTTGCCGTCGGAGACGAATTCGATGGTGCCGGCGCCGACATAGTTCACCGCGCCCGCCGCCTTGCGCGCGGCCTCGCAGACCTTCTCGCGTTGTTCGGCATTCAACGTCGGTGACGGCGCTTCCTCGATGACTTTCTGGTGCCGGCGCTGCAAGGTGCATTCGCGCTCGAACAACGACAGCAGATTGCCGTGGCTGTCGCCGACGATCTGCACCTCGATGTGACGCGGGTTCTGGACATATTTCTCGATCAACATCCGATCGTCACCGAACGCCGCCTTGGCCTCGCGCCGCGCGCTCTCCAGCGCCGCCTTGAGTTCAGACGCCTCGCGCACCACGCGCATGCCGCGCCCGCCGCCGCCGGCCGACGCCTTCACCAGCACCGGATAACCGGCTTTGTCGGCCGCCGCCGCCAAGGTCGCGTCGTCCTGCGCCTCGCCGTGATAGCCGGGCACCAGCGGCACGCCGGCTTTTTCCATCAGCAGCTTGGAGCCGGACTTCGAGCCCATCGCGGTCATCATCGCCGCGGTTGGGCCGACGAACACCAGATTGGCGTCGGCGCAGGCTTGCGCGAATTCGGCATTCTCGGACAGGAAGCCGTAGCCGGGATGGATCGCCTCCGCGCCGCTCTCGCGCGCCGCCGCCAGCACGCGTTCGATGTTCAGATAGCTGTCGCGTGCGCGCGCAGGCCCCAACAAGACGGCATCGTCGGCCATCGCGACATGCATCGCGTCGGCATCGGCTTCGGAATAGACCGCGACGGTACGCAGCCCCATGGCTTTCGCCGTGCGAATGACGCGACAGGCGATTTCGCCGCGATTGGCGATCAAGAGCGTCCGGAAACGCCGGTAATGTGCGGAGCCAGCCATCATCACATCCTGAAAATACCGAAGCGGGTCGGCTCGATCGGCGCGTTCGCCGCCGCCGACAGGCCGAGACCGAGAACCAGGCGCGTATCCGCGGGATCGATCACGCCGTCGTCCCACAGCCGCGCGGTGGCGTAATAGGGACTGCCCTGCTTCTCATATTGCGCGCGGATCGGCGCCTGGAATTCGCGCTCCTCCTCCGCCGACCATGTACCGCCCTTGGCCTCGATACCGTCGCGGCGCACGGTGCTCAGGACCATCGCCGCCTGCTCGCCGCCCATCACCGAGATGCGCGCGTTGGGCCACATCCACAGGAAGCGCGGCGAATAGGCGCGGCCGCACATGCCGTAGTTGCCCGCGCCGTAAGATCCGCCGATCACCACGGTGAACTTCGGCACCGAGGTCGTCGCCACCGCCGTCACCAGTTTGGCGCCGTCGCGCGCGATGCCGCCCGCTTCGTATTTCTTGCCGACCATGAAGCCGGTGATGTTCTGCAGGAACACCAGCGGAATGTTGCGCTGGCTGCACAATTCGATGAAGTGCGCGCCCTTCAGCGAGCTTTCGCTGAACAAAATGCCGTTATTGGCGACGATGCCCACCGGATAGCCCCAGATATGCGCGAAGCCGCACACCAGCGTCGTGCCGTAGAGTTTCTTGAACTCGTCGAACTCGGAGCCGTCGACGATCCGCGCGATGATGTCGCGCACGTCGAACGGCTTGCGGTTGTCGGCCGGCACCACGCCGTAGATTTCCTGCGGCGCGTAGAGCGGCTCGCGCGGCGGCTGCCATCCGGAAACATGGCGCGGCGATTGCTTGAGCGTGCCAACGATCTTGCGTGCGATGCCGATGGCGTGGTGATCGTTCTGCGCATAGTGGTCTGTGACGCCGGACTGGCGCGAATGCACGTCGGCGCCGCCGAGTTCTTCCGCCGTCACCACTTCGCCGGTCGCGGCCTTCACCAATGGCGGACCGCCGAGGAAGATGGTGCCCTGATTGCGTACGATGATGCTCTCGTCCGACATCGCCGGCACATAGGCGCCGCCGGCGGTGCAGGAGCCCATCACGATGGCGATCTGGGCCACGCCCTGCGCCGAGAGATTGGCCTGATTGTAGAAGATTCGGCCGAAATGGCGCTCGTCGGGAAAGACCTCGTCCTGCAGCGGCAAGAACGCGCCGCCGGAGTCCACCATGTAGACGCAGGGCAGATTGTTCTGCCGCGCGATGTCCTGCGCGCGCAGATGCTTCTTCACCGTCATCGGATAATAGGTGCCGCCCTTGACGGTGGCGTCATTGGCGACGATCACGCATTCCCGCCCCGCGATGCGGCCGACGCCGGTGACGACGCTCGCGGAATGCACGTCACCGCCGTATAGCCCGTTGGCGGCCAGCGGCGACAGTTCGAGAAAAGCCGTGCCAGGGTCGATCAGGAGATCGACGCGGTCGCGGACGAACATCTTGCCGCGCGAGACGTGGCGCCGACGCGACGCCTCGCCGCCCCCGCCCGCGACTTCGTTCAGCTTGTCCTTCAACTCCGCGACCAGTGCGCGCATCGCGTCGGCGTTCTGGGTGAAATCCGGAGAATTCGTTGCAATCGTGGAATGAAGCGGCATGACGTCCAGCGGGTTATAGGGGAGCGGCCTCGGATGGCGACCGTCGCCATGTTGTCATTGCAACGCCACCTGGCGCAACCTGTACTTTCGGGTCTGGCGGGAACGCCGAAACTACCGGCGGGTCGTCCCGCGCGGCGATGAAAACAAGGTTTCCACCGGGTAAAGTCTCACCCGCGACCGAACCAAGCGTCTGCACCGCCGTGTCCTCCATCGGAGATCCGGCGGCTGCTTCAATCACGTCAGATCGTGGAATTGAGATCGATCAGTGGGTCCAGGGATCGGTCCGCCGGAACGCGAAGTTGTCGGAGTAGGCAGCCTGCCGCCGCGCCCGCTCCTTGGGCTCGATCACCTGATAGGCGATCCCCTCGCGCTCGCAGTAGGCGACCGCCTCGTCCCTGGTGGCAAACCGCAGGGTGAGTTGCTGCTTCATGTCGCCCGAACTGGTCCACCCCATCAGCGGCTCGACCATGCGCGGCTGCTCGGGTTCATAGTCGAGCTGCCAGTCCTTGGTCTTGGCGAAGCCGGATTGCATCGCGCTCTTGGCGGGTTTAAAAA
>CAUJJN010000400.1 GCA_963204905.1 Pseudomonadota bacterium | reverse complement strand
ACCGGAACCGCCGCCTGGGCGGCCCTGCTGTCATCGTTCGCGCAGGCCGGCTACATCCGCGCCGAGCCGCCGATCCTGCAACCCGCCGAACCGTTCCTCGACCTTTCAGGCGAGGGCATCCGCCGCAGCCTGTACCTGACCAGCGATCCGGGCGGCGAGGAACTCTGCCTGCGTCCCGACCTCACCATTCCGGTGGCGCGCGATTACCTCGCCTCGCCCCGTACTGGCCAGCCGGCGGGGTTCTGCTATCTCGGGCCGGTGTTCCGCTATCGCGGCGGCAAGCCAAGCGAATTCCTCCAGGCCGGCGTCGAATCCTTCGGCAGGCCGGACCGCGCAGCCGCCGACGCCGAAATGCTGGCGCTGGGGCGGGAAGCCACCGCCGCATTCGGCGTCACCGACATCGAGACCAAGACCGGCGACGTCGCCCTGTTCATCGCGCTGATCGACGCGCTGAAGCTCTACCCGGTATGGCGACGCCGGCTGATCAAGGATTTCAACCGCAAGATCAGTCTCGCCAAGGACATCGAGCGACTGACGCTGGCGACCACGCCGACGCACAACGAATACGAGGGCGTGCTGGCGGCGCTTGCCGGCTCCGACCGCAACGCGGCGCTGGCGCTGGTCACCGACCTGATGACGATCGCCGGAACCACCAATGTCGGCGGCCGCACCGTCGCCGAGATCGCCGACCGCTTCCTTGAGCAATCAACGCTGAAGGGCGGCGCGTTGCCGCGCGATGCCCTGCAAATCATCAACCGCTTCCTCACCATCGCCGGTACGCCCGAAGACGCGCTGGGCCAGCTCCGCGCCCTCGCCGCCGATGCCCGGCTCGACATCGATGCCGCCATCGATCAGTTCGAAAGCCGCACGCAATTCATGAAGATGCGCGGCATCGACCTCGCGTCGGTACGCTTCGCCACCGCCTTCGGCCGCGGCGTCGATTACTACACCGGCTTCGAGTTCGAACTGCATCGCAAAGGCAACGGCGACGACCCGCTGGTGGCGGGTGGACGCTACGACGGGCTGCTGACCCAGCTCGGCGCGGCCGAACCTATCCCCGCTGTCGGCTTCTCGATCTGGGTCGAAGCCCTGACACAACTTCGCCACCAGATCGCCGCAAGAATCCCGGGGCCCATTTCATGACCACGCCGTTCGTTCTCGCGGTCCCTTCCAAGGGCCGCCTGCAGGAAAACGCCGAAGCGTTCTTCAGCCGCGCAGGTCTCACCTTGTCGAAGCCCGGCGGCGCGCGCGACTATCGCGGCACCATCGCCGGACTGGACAATGTCGAGATCGCCTATCTCTCCGCGAGCGAGATAGCATCGCAGTTGTCGCGCGGCAGCGTGCATCTCGGCATCACCGGCGAGGACCTGATCCGCGAAAGCATCCTCGATGCGGATCGGCGCGTCGCGCTGATCAACCCGCTCGGCTTCGGCTACGCCAACGTCGTGGTCGCGGTGCCGCAGGCGTGGATCGACGTTCGCACCATGGCTGATCTTGATGATGTCACCACAGAGTTTCGCGCGCAGCACAACCGCCGCATGCGCGTCGCCACCAAGTACATCAATCTGACGCGGACGTTTTTCGCGGCCCAAGGCATCATCGACTACCGCATCGTCGAAAGCGCCGGCGCGACCGAAGGCGCTCCCGCGACCGGCACCGCCGAGATGATCGTCGATATCACCACCACCGGCGCGACGCTCGCCGCCAACGGTTTGAAGGTGCTGGACGACGGCGTGATCCTGCGCAGCCAGGCCAACCTCGTCGCCGCGCGCAACGCCGACTGGTCCGCCGACGCCCGCGAGACCGCGCGCGTCATCCTCGATCACATCGCCGCGCGCGCGCGCGCCAGCAAATACAAGGAAGTCCGCACCCGCTTCAAAGGCTGTAACGCCGAGCTTCTCGCGGAAGCCCACAACCGCTTCGGCGTGGTGTCACCGTTCGGCGGACCGACCTCGTCCGGCATGGTGACCCTGCACTGTCCGCCGGCGCAGATCTACGCGCTCGGCAGCTTCCTGCGCGACCACGGCGCCGACACCGTATCGGTGGCGTCGCTGGACTACGTGCTGGATCGCGAGAATCCGCTGTTCGCCAAACTGTCGGCTTTCCTGCCGCCAGCATAATTTCACCAAGAGCACTCATTGCCGAATTTATGCCTCGGCCTCATATTGTTGACCGAGGCATGAATAACGGTGGCGGATCATCAGTCGATGGCGGACGACAGGTACATCTCAGGCACGACAGGCGCGGCCGCCGGCGGCAGCCCTCCTCGACTTTCGATCGTCGTGCCCGTCTACAACGAAGCAGCCGGCCTCATCTTGCTGCACGAACGGCTTGGACACCTCGCGGAGAAGCTGCGCCAGCACTACGCGCTCACCTGCGAAGTGATCTATGTCGACGACGGCAGCAAGGACGCGACGCTGTCGATCGCCCGCGATCTTCCCGCCGACGCCATGGATGTGCAGGTGGTGTCGCTGTCGCGTAACTTCGGCAAGGAAGCCGCTCTGATGGCGGGCCTTGACCACGCCGGAGACGGCGCCATCCTGTTCATGGACGGCGACGGCCAACATTCGCCGGACCTCGTCGAAAAACTGGTCGGTCACTGGATCGATGACGGCTATGACGTCGTCTACACCGCAAAGGCGCACCGCAACAACGAGTCCGCGTTGCGACGGATCGCCGTGCACGGTTTCTACGCTCTGATCAATTGGGGCGCTCGACAGAAGATCCCGGAAGATGCCGGCGATTTCCGTCTGCTATCGCCACGCGCGGCAAGTGCGTTGCGCCGTCTTCCCGAACGCAACCGCTTCTTCAAGGGACTCGCAAGCTGGATCGGCTTTCGCCAGATCCGTGTCGACTACGAACCCGCGCCGCGCGCGCACGGCGTCACCAGTTTCAGCCCGGGTCGGCTGCTCGGATTGTCGATCGAAGGTCTCACCTCGTTTTCGGTCGCGCCATTGCGTTTTGCGAGCTTGCTCGGATTGCTGCTGGCGTTCGGGGCTTTCCTGTTCGGCCTGTCGATCCTGTGGGAAACGATCATCAAAGGCGAGAGCGTTCCCGGCTATCCGTCGCTGATCGTTGGGTTGATGACCATCGGCGGCGTACAGCTGATCATGATTGGCATTGTCGGCGAATACATCGGCAAGATTCTCTCTGAACTGAAAGCGCGACCGATCTATTTCGTTGCTGAACATGACATCAAGCGAGCTTCGTCTCGCATCGACTCCAAACTCGTCGAGCGGACAACCGCTGAATGAGCGCCGCTTCGCCGCGCCGTATCTGGCTTTGCGCCGACGACTACGGTATCAGCCCCGGCGTCAATCGCGGCATTCGCGATTTGATCGAACGCCGACGTCTCAATGCGACCTCGGTGATGGTGGCGGGTCCCGCCATTGAACGAGACGAGATCGCCGCGTTGCAAGCCGTCGCAGGCAACGATCGCTGCGCCATCGGGCTCCACGCGGTGCTGACCGCGCCGTTTCATCCGCTGACGATGCATTTCAAGCCGCTGGCGGGCGGCCTGTTTCTTCCGCTGTCCAGGATGCTGGCGATGGGCCTTCTGCGACGACTCGATGCTGAAATCATTCGTACCGAGTTAAGCGCGCAGATCGCCAAATTCGTCGAACTGTTCGGAACCCCTCCCGACTACCTCGATGGCCATCAGCATGTGCAGTTGTTTCCGCAAGTCTGCGACGCCTTTCTCGACGCGGCGAAAGGCGGCGCACCCGGCGCGTGGGTTCGTCAATGCGGCCGCGCGCAGCCTTTCCGGCACGGTCTTGGTTCACCCAAGGCTCTGCTGCTCGATGGATTGAGCCGACAGTTTCGGCGAAGGGCCACGCAGGATGGGCTTTCGTTCAATCCGGGTTTCGCCGGCGCCTATGACTTCTCCGAAGGCGGCGACTTCGGCGCGCTGATGCGCCAGTTCCTCGACGGCCTCCCCGATGGCGGACTGATCATGTGCCATCCCGGGTTCGTCGACGACACGCTGCGCGAACTCGACCCCCTCACCGACCAACGCGAGCGGGAATACGCCTATCTCGCAAGCGACGCCTTTCCCGTTCTGCTGGGCGAGGCACAGGCCGAACTGCGCTAACATTGCCGAAATGTAATCCGCGCGCCGGTGAACGAAATATTTTCGGCCGGCACTTATTGCGACACAAAGCACGCCTACATCTTCTTCCGGTTTCGCATTGGAGGATGCCATGACACCGCAAGAACGCCAGGTGATCGACGACCTTTTCGACCGGCTGGCCCGTCTCGAAAGCGCCCCGCGCGATCCGCAAGCCGAGGCCTTGATCGCCGAGGCCTGGCAGCGCGCGCCCAACGCATCCTATGCGCTGGTGCAAACCGTGCTGGTGCAGGATGAGGCGCTGAAGCAGGCATACGAACGCATCGAGGCGCTTGAGGCACGCGGCGCTCCCGAACAAAAGCCGGCTGGCGGCTTCCTCGATTCCATGCGCGACAGCATGTTCGGCCAAGGGCGCGGCTCGGTGCCCAACGTACCCCCACCGGCCAACACGGCCGGCCGGCCGGCGTGGAATACCGGACAGGTGCTTGGCCAGAGCGGCCCCGATTCGTATTCACCCCCGCCGCAGCAGCAACCGCAAGCGGCCGGCGGCGGTGGATCGTTTCTCGGAACGGCCGCGGCTGCGGCCGCGGGCGTCGTCGGCGGTTCTCTGCTGTTGAACAGCTTCCGCTCGATGATGGGCGGCGGTCAGCACGGCTTCGGCGATGCGTCCGCGCTCGGCAACAAGAGCGGCGGCGGCAGCCCCTGGAGTTCCGACCAAGCCGGCGGCAGCCTCGCCCGCGACGCAGGCGTGAACGACATCACCTCCGGCGGACGCGGCAGCGACAGCGGCCGGCGAGATCAATTCGATCAGGCACAGGCTGATGCCGATCAGGACCAGGATCAAGATCAGGATGACCAAGACGATGTGGCCGACTATGATGACGGCTATGACGGCGACGACGGAGATAGCGATTTCGCGTGACGATCTCGCCTCTCGAAACAACAACGGCCGCTCAAACGAGCGGCCGTTGTGCGTTCAAGGTTCGGCTCGTCAGATGACGACGACACGGGCGCCGACATTGACCCGCCCGTAGAGATCAATGACGTCCTCGTTCCGCATACGGATACACCCGGACGAGACATTGGTGCCGATGGTCCACGGCTCGTTAGATCCATGGATTCGGTAGAGCGTCGACCCCAGATACATCGCGCGGGCACCGAGTGGGTTTTCCGGACCGCCTTCCATGAACCGCGGGAGATCCGGACGGCGCCTGAGCATCTCGGCGGGCGGCGTCCATGACGGCCATTCCTTCTTCGCCGTGATTGATTTCACGCCCGACCAGGTAAAGCCGGGGCGACCGACGCCGATGCCGTAACGCATCGCCGTGCCGCCGACCTGCACGAGATAAAGAAACTTGTTCGGCGTATCGACCACGATCGTGCCAGGGCGTTCCTTGCCATGATATTCAACAAGTTGCTTTTCATATCGCGGATCAAAACCCGGACGCGCAGCTTCGAGACGATCATCTTGGCGGTACATCATCTGTTGCGGCGCGGGCCCCGGCATCATCTGTTCGGGAGAGGGCGGATAAACCGGCCGCCGCTCATAGGACGGTTGCGCCTGATAATCACGCGGTTGCGCCCGCTCGTCGCCGAACAGAAATTCGATGAAGCCGCCGCCCATATTGGAGCGCTCGGCATAGGCAACCCGCGTCGGGGTGGGTTGAACGGGATAAGCGGCCGACGACGCGACCGGATACGATCTCTCGAACGCGGTGGCTGGACAGAGCCCCGCACTCAAACCGCTCGCGCCAACAAGCATCATCAAGGAGAACTTCTTCAACATCGACGTACTCTGCACTGTTTCGTCGTGAACTCATCATGAGGTGTCGCGACCGACAGCCCACGCCAGACCAATTAAGTTCAAAACCGCGTCGGTTTGGTAAACAGAGCCGGCCTGGAGATTCACCACGCCACATGAAAGCCCGCGTTCTTGCAGACAGCGTTTATTTTCCGTCAATGCCGACGCGAGATGGTTAACTGTTGGTTCGCACGAACTCCCTCGCGGTCAGGTTCCCGCTGTGAACCTCGCGTTAAAGGCCTGTGCCGTACAACACTGAGCATTGGTATGCGGGGATGGGGTCGATGGTTCAGCGCAAACGCTTTCGCATTGAGGATGTCATCGGCAGTGCGCCAACGCCGGAGGGCGACAACAACGAAGCCATTCCGACCCATCGTCAGATCATGGCGGAGCTTCGCGCGATTCGCGACCAGATGGCAGCCCCCAACGGGATCAACGTCGCATGTGACGAGGAGTCATCACAGCAAGCTATCGAGGCGCAACGCCTGCTCCAGACCTATCGCGCGCAGATCGAGCAGTGCGAAAAACTGAAGGTCGAACTCGACCTCATCTACGACGCCATCAATCGCACCAAACAGGAAATTGCTGTACTGCATGGCAAGAGCTTCAGCGGCGCGGAGATGGCGAAGGTGACCGGCGAACTCGGAGCCATCGTCGGCGGCACCGAGGAGGCCACGCAACAGATTCTGGAAGCTGCCGAGGCCATCGACCAGTCAGCCTCCGCGCTCGCCAGTTCGACTTCACCCGATCAGCAGCACCGACTGAGTGAAGACATTCAGGATCGTGTGGTCGCGATTTTCGAGGCCTGCAATTTTCAGGATCTGACCGGACAACGCATTAACAAGGTGATGAATGCGATGAAATTCATCGAGCATCACATCAACGTCATGATGGATATCTGGGGCGGCGTCGATGCCATCAAGGCGCATGCTCCCGCCGTCGTCGACGACCGCGTCGGCGATGCACGCCTGCTCAATGGCCCTAAGCTTGATGGCGATACCGATCACGCTTCGCAGGACGATATCGACGCGATGTTTGGTTGATCGCGACAGCCGATCGACAGACCCGTCACCGTGACGCCGGGGACGGCAGACGAAGCGCCAGCAGACAACCCAGCGCCACGAGAGCACCGATAGCCCCGAGTTCCAGCACCGTTTCGTCCGACAATCGCTGCGCAACCGCCGCCACGGTAAACGGTGCCGACGCCTGCAATAGCAGGGCCGGACGGGCGATGCGGCCGATCACGCGGCCATATCCGATAGGGCCGAACATTGCCAGCGGAAGCGCGCCGCGCGCGATCGTCATCACGCCATTGGCCGCGCCGAATAAAACGCAAAACAATCCGGCCACGACGACCGATATGCCGGCGAGGGCAAGCGCCGTGAAGGCGAAGACCATGCAGATCACCGCGGCGCGCGCCACCCAAAGTGGACTTGTCCTGCTTGCAAAAGCAAAATCGCCCAATCGCGCCATCACCTGCGCCGGACCGAACAGCGCGCCGATCACCACCACCGTCGCGGCATCGATTCCTCCGCGTTCCAGCATCGCCAAAAGATTGGACGTCACGCCGGAGATCAGAAAAGCATGGCAGGCGAATGCCGCCGCCAGCAAAATGAAAGGCCAGCCGCGCGGCGCCAGAAACGTCTGGGGCGCCGGGGCCGCACCAATCCGGGCAGACGATGAAGCATTCGGCACAGCACGGGGCAATGCAAATGCGTGAAGCGGCGCAATCACCAGCCCCAGCACCACGGCGAAGGCCAGATAAGTACCGCGCCATCCGAAGTGCGCCAGCATGACATGCGTGGCGGGCCAACCTACGGTGGATGCAAAGCCCCCCGCGAATGTAACGAAAGTGATTTGACGCCGGGCCGACGCGCCGAAGATTCGTGTCAACGTCGTGAAAGCCGGATCGTAGAGCGTCGACGACATCGCGGCGCCGATCAGCAGCCAACAGAACACATAAACCTGCCACCGGTCGGCGAACGCGAGCCCGATCATTCCGGCCATTCCAGTCAGCGCACCCAGCGACATCACCCGGTTGCCGCCGAAGCGATCGATCAGGCCGCACGACGTCGGCGAGAGCAGGCCTGATGTCGCGAGACCGACCGACAACCCGCTCATGCAGAAAGCCAGTGACCAGCCGTGCTCGGCGGCCATCGGCGGCATCATCAGCACCGGCGGATAGATCAGGATTCCCCAAGCGAGGATCTGGGTGAACGAGAGAACGGTGACTGCGCGGCTCGGCCCGGCGATCAGATCGCGGAGCCGCGGCATCACGTCAGGTCTTCAGAGCACGACATTCCGACCGTCGAATCAGGCGTGCGGTGCGCAGCGGATGTAGACCATATTGCCGTAGCGGGTTCCGGCATCCTTGTCGATGAAACGGGTGACCAGCACGCGGCCATCGAACGAGATAATCTCGCGATCCTTCTCGCCACCTGCCGGTCCTTCCGGTCCGATGTAGTTCTTGCCGCTCTGGCTGCCTTTCAGCCGCAATTCCTGCGGCGTGGCCTCGTCAGCCAGATGCATGATGACGCCGCCATTGGCGCCTTGACCAATCACATAGGGATTTTTGCACTGGCCACGGGCAGCCGCCTCGGTCCGGGCCCGGTCGTTCGGATTTTGATAGGAGGCCAAGCCCCAGCGCCCCACCAGTTCGCTCGCTCGGATCGTCGCTGGAATTTCCGGCGGCGCGGCCGGCTCCTGCACTACGGCCGGCTGCGAGGTTCCAAATGTCTCGCACCCCGCGAGAAAGACCGCAAAAAGCGACACAAGACCGGCATTGAGCAGCTTGCGCCCGTGACGAAATTTCGTATCGACCATTATATCCCCCGAGCGAGCTTGCCTTCTCGCCGAATGTCCCGGACAACCCGCCCGTCCTGCCGGAGCAACGTTACACCCGCCGGCAACGTCATGGTTATCGCCGGGTTTCTTCACCATGCGCGATTCGTCTCACCAAGGCCTTAAGCCCTTGCTTGACAGGACCGGCGGCAGCCCATATTTCGACCTTTGATTGGCACTCTCGGCTTCCGATTGCCAGAACGCGGCGCGCCGATCCGGTGACAACCGCAACCCGGCACCGCACCCACGCATTTACAGGCGATTCAGACCGTAACCGAACCTCAAAGGAACGTCATGGCTAAAACCAAATTTCGTCCACTGCATGACCGTGTCGTGGTGAAGCGCATCGACGCTGAAGAAAAAACCAAGGGTGGCATCATTATCCCTGACAGCGCCAAGGAAAAGCCCTCCGAGGGCCAGGTTGTGGCGGTGGGGCCCGGCGGTCGCGACGAAGCCGGCAAGCTGATCCCGATTGACATCAAGGTCGGCGACCGCGTGCTGTTCGGCAAATGGTCCGGCACCGAGATCAAGCTCGATGGCGAGGACCTGCTGATCATGAAGGAATCCGACATCATGGGCGTGGTCGGCTAACCAGCTGCGCGACATCCTTCCACCGTTGTGCCCGCGCTGAAGTGTGAAGCACGTCTTCTCACGAAAATCGCGGGCATCCACGCCTCGTCTTCACCTAACTCACGAGACGTGGATGGCCGGG
>CAUJJN010000399.1 GCA_963204905.1 Pseudomonadota bacterium | reverse complement strand
GGTCAGGTACAGGCTGCGGCGGATGCCCTCGCCTGAAAGGTCGAGGAACGGTTCGGCGGGTTGCAGGATCGGCGGCTCGGCGCGGATGTAGCCGGCCTGCGCGAACGATGACAGCAGGGCCGCCCAGGCGGCGGTTCCGGTTGCCTCTGGGGCTTGCTCGTCAATCATCGGTCTGGTCCAAAACTTGTCGAGGGACCCGTTCATCACCCTCGAAGAGTATCGCGGGAATTCCCTAACGTATTGAGTTTACTCTATTTCGGCCGTCACAGCAGGGTTGCGGGGGCGCCGATATCATCGTTGCGGCAGCCCATAGCACGACGGGCGGCGAGATTCGACCTCGTTCCGCCGGCTATTTGTCGGCAAAGTTGACGATGGCCGAAGACCCGCGCGGCGCGTTCAGAACTTCATCGACGCGAACAGCCGCACATTCCGGCCGGGTTGCAGCACCTCGTCCTTCTTGTAGGACTGATGCAGGCGGATGTCGGCGTCGAGCAGGTTCTCGCCTTTCAGGCCGACGGTGAGCGTCGCCGGCCAGTCGCCATTCGGCAGCGTCGCCGTGTGGCTGATTTCGGCGTTGAGCAGGTTGAAGCCCGGCGTTGGAGTTTCGAACGCGCCGAGGTTGTTTTGCGCGAAGGCGTGCAGCAGGTTGATGCGCGCGGTCCAGTTCAGGTCGCGATAATAGACGCCGCCGCCGAGCCTTTGCGGCGGGATCTTGGGCACATAGCCGCCATTGGCGAAAGTCGCGTGGACGATGTCGTATTGCGCCTCGACGCCGAACACCCCGTTCCACACCCGCGCCACGTCGTGCTCGATCTGGATTTCGCCGCCGGTGAAACGGGCGTCGCGTTGCGAATAGATGATCTGGTCGTAGCTCGCGCCGGGCGTGCCGCAGGACGCGAAGCTTTCGTTGCAGCGAACGCCGGTGAAGTTCTTGAAGATGAAATTCTGATAGCGCGTGTGATAGATCGATAGTTCGAACCGGGTGTCGCCGCGTGCGCGCTTGAATCCGAGTTCGACGGTGTTTCCTTTCTCCAGCGTCATGGTCGGATCGCCGATCTCGAAGGTGCGCGGCGTATCGTGCGGCCCCTTGTAGAACAGCTCGATCGGATCGGGCGCGCGTTCGACGTGCTGGACGGTCACGCGCGCGACGATGTCGTGAGGCAGGTCGTAAAGCAACCCGGCGCTGGCGCTGACGGGCATGAAGCGGCGGTCGACCGGAAACACGGTCGGCTGATCGGGCGGCGGCAGGTAGTTCGCCGGGAATCGCGCGCCGGTGCCGCGCGTCTCGGTCTGTTCGACGCGGAGCGCGCCCTGCGCGCGCAGGCGCGGCGTCAGGCGCAACTCCTCGAACAGGAACGCGGCAATATTGGCGTTGCGTGCCGGCGCCAGCAGGGATTCGGTCGCCCCGGCCACCGACAGATCGCGCCGGCTCCACTGCACGCCGGCCGAGCCGCGCAACTCGCCGAGTGTGGTGGCGAACGGCAGATGCGCGACCTCGATGCGCGATTCGAATTCGCGGTTCTTGAAGCGCGAACCGATCAGCGCGTCCGCGCCGACGCCGTTGATCTCGTTGTGGTGATAGTCGGTGTAGCCGAGCCAGTAACGCACCGTGTCGATGCCGGCTTCGCCGATGCGCCATTCGCCGCGGCTGGCCCATTTCTTCTGGCGCAGGTCGATGTGGTTTTTCACCTTCGCGGAATCGATGCCGGGGATGAAGTAGGTCATCGCCGTGTCCTGAAACGACATGCCGACGAAGCCGCGATCGAAGATGTAGGAGCCGCCGACCGCGTGGCCCTCGGCGCGATAGCTTGAATTGGTCTGCACGCCGCCGGGGATGCGATAGTCGCCGGCCTGCCGGCTGTAGGCATCCGCATGGATGGCGATGTTGCCGCCGCCAGCGTCGAGCTGGACGGCGCCGTCACGGCCGTTGCTGACGCTGTTAAGGCCGCCGTGCGCCTCGAACGATGCGCCGTTTTTCGGGATTGCCGTGGGAATGCGGTTGTTGCTGGCGCTGACCACGCCGCCTGTCGCCTGCGAGCCGTAGCGCAGCGTGCCGGGACCGCGAATGACCTCGACGCTCTGTGTCGCCAGCGGGTCGATCACCACGGCATGGTCCTCGCCGAGATTGGCCATGTCGGCGGAGCCGATGCCATTCTCCTGGGTTCTCACCCGGAAGCCGCCAAGACCCCGGATCACCGGGCGGCTCGCCACCGGTGAGAACGAGGTAGCCGAGACGCCAGGCGTGGTGCCGAGCGTATCCCCCAGCGAGGCCGCGCCGCGCCCGAGCACCTGCTGCGCCGTGAGCAGGCTCGCGGAGGCGAGGGGGGCCTCGACGCCAATATCGTCCGGCGTCGGCAGGGCGGCGGGTAACGGGGCCGGCGCAGGCAACGCCGGGCGGGCCGCGATCCGGGCGCGCCGCTTCGCGGGTTTTGGCGCACGGACGGTGATTTCCGGCAGTTCCTCCTGTGCCCGTGCCTCGACGGGGGGCGCGCCGATCAGACACGCCAGCCCCGCCACCCAAACCACCCGCTTCATCAACTTCTCCTGCGATTAATTCGCAGTTGCATTAAAAATGCAGATGAAAATCATTTGCAATAGGAAACTGCGGCTGCCGGTGACAGGCCGCCAGGGGGCGGGTCTTGATTGAAACCGCAAATGGACGGTCCCGCTGGGGGCGACCTCCACTGGGTGGGGCGGTCGAACACGGCTGGAGCGAGTTTCATCGGATGGAAGACCGGTCATGGCCGGCGCGTCCCGGCCATCCACATCTTTCATCTTTCGACACTTCGAGACGTGGATGCCCGGCACACCGGCGAGCGAACACGACACCGCTTTTCGAACGGCTATGGCAGGCATGACGGGGCTTGGATGCTTCCGTCAAAAGATCAATCTGAAACCGTCCAGTGCTGCAACGGCCTAGGGCTGCCTCGCGTCACCACCGGCGGCTGGCCGCCAATCTCCCAGCGTCACCTGTACCAGCGTCAGCGCGGCGACAGCGGCGGTGTCGGCGCGCAGGATGCGCGGTCCCAGCGACAGCCGCAGCAGCCGGGGTTGTTTCAGCAGCACCGCGCGTTCGGCTTCGGAGAAGCCGCCTTCGGGGCCGATCAGGACGTCGATGCCGCCGTCCCGCGCCCCGCCCAGCGCGGCCACGGGGGATGCGATCTCCGCCGCCTCATCGCAAAACACCAGCAGGCGCAGCGGATCGCGCGCGGCGAGGTAACGGTCGAGCGCCAGCGGCTGCTCCACCGTCGCGACGCTGAGGATGCCGCACTGTTCCGCGGCCTCGATGACATTGGCGCGCATCCGCTCGCCGTTGACGCGGCTCACCTGGGTGTGCTGCGTCAGCACCGGTTGCAGCGTGGCCGCGCCCATTTCGACCGCTTTCTGCACCATGTAGTCGAGGCGCGCGTGTTTCAGCGGCGCGAAGACGTAAGCGAGATCGGGCAGGCTGTCCTGCGGCCGGGTTTGCGCGGCGATGTCGAGGCGGTCCGGCC
This sequence comes from Pseudomonadota bacterium, assembly GCA_963204905.1. Lineage (GTDB taxonomy): Bacteria > Pseudomonadota > Alphaproteobacteria > Rhizobiales > Xanthobacteraceae > 62-47. The sequence continues at coordinate 2,804 of CAUJJN010000399.1, read as the reverse complement.
GCTTGCCGCCGCCGATCGCGGCGCGCCATTCGCCGTCGCGGCCGTTGAAGACGAGAATGGTGCTGCCGGCGCCAAGCCGCAGCACGTTGCCGAGATAGTTGGCTTGCGTGCGCTCCAGCGGAACATGCGCGCCGGCGAACAGCGGTGCATCGACAAACAGGCGGGGGCTGCGGAAATCGGCAAGCGGCATGAATTCGGATTCCATTCGATCGGAGGGTTTTAACCCATCGGCCCGCCAATGCCAGTTTGTCGCGAATTACGCCGTGCTCTCGCCCTATTCGGTGGGTTGTTATGCGGGCGCGGGAATCGTAAAAGGTTTGAAACCGCAAATCGCATCGTATTCGAGAACCTTGCCGACCGCCGTTATTGCCGGAGGGACATCCGTGAACATTCGCAGCCTGATCGCGCCGTTGACAGTCGCCGCCGTGCTTGCCGCGGCTGGTCCGGTTTTCGCGCAAGGCGCGTTTCCAGCGCCGTTGCCGGCTGGCGTGACACCGGCCGAAAAGCCGTCGCCATTTCCGCCGGTCAACAACGGCGGTGGCGTGATCAAGAACGATCCGGCGTTTCCGCCGGTCAACGGCGCCGCCGCCAATTCGCCGTTTCCGCCGGCGAACGGTGCGCCGACCGCGTCGTTCGGAGGTCCGAGCCCGTTCCCGTCGAATGGCGCGCCGCCGGTCGCGGGCGGCGGGTTCGGCGAGCCACAGGGCGGTCCGCCGCCGGGCGCGGAAAATTGCATGAAAGAGTTCATGCCGCTGCGCAAGGAAGCGGAGCGACGCGGCAACATGATCAAGGCCGCCAGCGATCGTCGCGCGCCGGCCGCCGAGGCCTGCAAGCTGATCGGCAACTTCTCGCAGGCCGAAGTGAAGATGATCAAATACGTCCAGGCCAACCAGCAGAAATGCGGGATTCCGCCGCAGGTCGCCGAGCAACTTCGGAACGGCCACAAGAACACCGAGAAGATGCAAAAACAGGTCTGCGCGGCGGCGCATCAGCAGGCGCAGCAGCCGCGTGGCCCCGCTGGCCCGAGCCTGTCCGATGTGCTTGGTTCGCCCGCGCCGACAGCGACACCTTCGCGTGGCAGCAAAATGGGCGGCAGCACCTTCGATACGCTCGGTGGCAACGTGCTGACGCGATGAGGCCGGCCCGCGCCATCGCGGTGCGGCCAATGGTGCTGTCATGAGCGGCGCGACCGCGCGCGTCGCCGATTCCGTCGGCAACTGGGTCGACAACCGCGCGCCGGAATGGACGCGGCCCTATCTGCGCCTCGCACGCTTCGACCGCCCGATCGGCTCGTGGCTGCTGCTGATGCCGTGCTGGTGGTCGGCGGCGCTCGCCGCCGGCGTCGCCCACGACGTCAGCGATCTGCCGCTCACCGTGCTGCTGTTCTTCATCGGCGCTTTCGTGATGCGCGGCGCGGGTTGCACCTGGAACGACATCACCGACCGCAACCTCGACACCAAAGTGGAGCGCACCCGCTCGCGGCCGATCCCGGCGGGACAGGTCAGCGTGACGCAGGCGTTTGCGTTCCTGGCATTGCAGGCGCTGGTCGGCCTCGCCGTGCTGGTGCAGTTCAACCGCTTCGCGATCGTCACCGGCGTCGCCTCGCTGGCGATCGTCGCGGTCTATCCGTTCATGAAACGCATCACCTACTGGCCGCAGATCACGCTGGGCCTCGCCTTCTCATGGGGCGCGCTGATGGGCTTCGCGGTGATCCTCGGGCGGCTGGAGCCGGCGGCGTTGCTGCTCTACGCCGGATCGATCTGCTGGGTGATCGCCTACGACACCATCTACGCGCATCAGGACACCGAGGACGACGTGCTGGTCGGCATCAAGTCGACGGCGTTGCTGTTCGGTGACAAAACAAAACTGGCGCTGGCGATTTTCTACGCGGCGGCGGTGGTGCTGATCGGCCTCGCGTTGTGGCTCGCGGGCGCGGGCTGGCCGGCGGCGCTGGGGCTCGCGGCTTTCGCCGCGCATCTCGCGTGGCAGGTGCGCCGGCTGGATATTTCCGATTCCGCGCTATGCCTGCGCATCTTCAAGTCCAACCGCGACGCGGGACTTTTGCTGTTCGCGATGCTGGTGATCGACGCGGTGTTGCGCGCGGCGTGATTGGTCGTCCCCGCCTTCGCAGGGACGACTCTGTGCTTGGGGCGCAGGCAGCAATCAATCCCGCGCGATGATCTCGAACTCGTCGCGATGGATCGTCGGCGCGCTTGGTATTTCTCCGGCGCGGCGGCGCGCCAGAAAACGCGGGCGGCGTTTGGCGACGGCGTTGCGACGGCGGCGGCGCTGTGCCGGCTGACGCTTGAACTCGACGAGCTGCGGCAGCGCGAACAATTCGCTCCACGATTGCCAGGTCTCGTTGATCGCTTCGGGATCGTCGATCTCGCACAGCGGCACCGACAGCGAGGGATCGCGATGCATCAGCACCAGCATCTGCGTCTCGCCACGGTCGCGGATCGCGACGCCGAGGAAATCGCGCACCTGCACGTTGATCGCCATCCGCATGCCGTGGACGGCGCGGCGCAGCACGATGTGTTCGCGATGCATTTCGATGTGCCGGACATTGCCGTCGGCGCGCGTGTCGTGCGCCTCGAAGCTGACCGGGAGTGAGTGGGGGTCGAGCCGCGCGATGCGGCCCGACCCTGCGGGATAGATCCCGCCTGTCGCTGTTTGACGTCTCAAGGTCTTGTCTCCCCGCCGGGATTATGTTCCCGATCGATGCGTGAGACTGTGCCAGAGCGGCGTCCGGATTCGCTTAAAAAGGCTGGTTAATCGAAAGTCACTTGCCCTGCTTTCGCGGG
>CAUJJN010000398.1 GCA_963204905.1 Pseudomonadota bacterium | reverse complement strand
GAGAAGATGTGATCTTACGCCACTTGAAATCGTATTTTCGGAAAACGCCGGGTTAGATTACGATGGGATGTTTTCTTACTTTCAGACGATCAACCAACAGGCCGGGCTGGGACAGTTCGAAAAGAAGCCAAAGTGCTGGATTCCGGAATTGATGGTTCCAAGCCGTTGGCGCGCTGAACCTCACGCAAAGCTAGCTGGGCTTCAACTGGCAGATGTCGTCGCAAGCGCATTCTTGCAGGCTGCTAACAGTAACTCGCCCAATCACAATATCGAGCCTGTATAGGGCGGTGACAAACCAGGCCAATGGAACGCCAGCGATTTGCTGAGCGTGGCGGTTTAAAAACCAGCCATTGGATAGGTTGCTCCTTTTAAAGGGGGTGGCCGGGGATGTTTGCCGTGGAGAGCTACGCCGCCGTTCGGCACTTTGTTTTTGTTGAAGGTAACAGCCAGCGCGAGGCCGCGAAGGTCTTTGGACTGAGTCGCGAGACGATATCGAAGATGTGCCGGTTTTCTCTGCCGCCGGGCTACACGCGGACCAAGCCTGTGGCGAAGCCGAAGTTGGGGCCGCTGCTGCCAGTGATTGACGCGATCCTGGCAGCGGATCGCATTGCGCCTGTGAAGCAGCGGCACAGCGCCAAACGGATTTTTGAACGTCTGCGCGATGAGCATGGCTTTGGCGGGGGCTACACCGTCGTAAAAGATTATGTCCGGCTGTGCCGGGCGCGTGGACGCGAGACGTTCGTGCCGCTGGCGCACCCGCCAGGACATGCACAGGTGGATTTTGGCGAAGCGGTGGGCGTGATCGATGGTGTCCGCCGGAAGATGCACTTCTTCTGCATGGACCTGCCGCAATCGGATGCCTGCTTTGTGAAGGCCTATCCAGCAGAGACGACCGAGGCCTTTCTGGACGGGCATGTATCGGCGTTCGCCTTCTTCGGCGGCGTGCCGCTGTCGATCCTTTATGATAACACGAAGATCGCGGTTTCCAGGATCTGCGGCGATGGGAAGCGCGAGCGAACACGCGCGTTCACCGGGCTCGTCAGCCATTACCTTTTTACCGATCGCTTTGGTCGGCCTGGAAAGGGGAACGACAAGGGGAAGGTCGAAGGACTGGTCAAGCACGCCCGATCGCACTTCATGGTGCCGATCCCGCATGCGCCCAGCTTCGATGACTTCAATGATGAGCTGTTGGACCGCTGCCGGGTCCGGCAGGAAGATCGGGCTGGCCGACATAGCGAGACGATCGGCACACGGCTCCTCGCCGATCTGGCGGTGATGCGGGCATTGCCAGCAGGGCAGTTCGAACCGTGCGAGACCAGGGCCGCTCGCGTATCGTCGACCGCCCTGGTGCGCTACCGGACCAACGACTACTCGGTGCCGACCCGGTATGGCTTCCAGGATGTCATGGTGAAGGGCTTCGTCGACACGGTGGTCATCCTATGTGGCAATGAGGAGATCGCCAGACATCCGCGCTGTTATGGTGAGGCCATGTTCGTGGCGAACCCGCTGCATTATCTGGCGCTGATCGAGACCAAGCCCAATGCGCTCGATCAGGCCGCCGCGTTGCAGGACTGGGCCCTTCCGCAAGCGTTCCAGCATATGCGTCACCTCCTTGAGGCGCGTATGGGCAACAAGGGCAAGCGCGAGTTCATCCAGATCCTGCGCCTGTTGGAGGCGATACCGATGGAGATCGTCACCTTCGCGGTGAACGAGGCGATCTGTATCGGTGCAATCGGCTTCGATGCGGTCAAGCAGATCGCGCTGGCGCGCATCGAACGGCGGCCCGCCCGCCTGGACCTGGCAGCCTATCCCCACCTGCCGAAAATGGACGTGAAGACGACGCGTGCCGCCGACTATGCCGCGCTCGTGCCCCAAACATCTCAGGAGTTGGCGGCATGAACCGGGGCACAGAGGACAAGATGCCCACCGGCACTATGGCGGGGACGCCGCAGGTTCTGCTCGCGCATCATCTCAAGCAGCTCAAACTGCCTACGGTGCTACGGGAATATGAGAAGCTGGCGCGTGAATGTGCACGCGACGGGGTCGATCATAGCCGATACCTGCTTCGCCTCATCGAACTTGAGCTGATCGATCGTGAGCGCCGCACCGTGGAGCGCCGGATCCGGGCTGCGCGGTTCCCGGCGGTGAAAAGCTTCGACACGTTCGACTTTACGGCCATTCCAGGCCTCAACAAAATGCTCGTGCTGGAGCTGGCACGCTGCGAATACATCCTGCGGCGGGAAAATATCATCGCGCTGGGCAATAGCGGCACCGGCAAGACACATGTAGCGCTCGCGCTGGGACTGGCGGCTTGCCAGAAAGGCTTCAAGGTCGCGTTCACGACCGCCGCTGCCCTGGTCAACCAGCTGATGGAGGCGAGGGACGAAAAGCGACTGCTCAAAATGCAGCGCGATCTTGCGGCGGTGAAGCTGCTGATCGTCGATGAACTGGGCTATGTTCCTCTCTCGCCCACAGGCGCTGAGCTGCTGTTCGAAACCTTCTCGCAGCGCTATGAGCGGGGATCAACGATCGTCACATCCAACCTGCCGTTCGAGGACTGGACGCAGGTCCTGGGATCCGAGCGGCTCACCGGCGCGCTGCTCGATCGGCTCACGCACCACGTCAGCATCCTGGCCATGAACGGCGATAGCTACCGCCTCAAGCAGTCCGCCCGCCACCGTGCTGCCGGTGCGGAGCAAAACCAGGCCACCCAGGTTGTCGACCCGGACACTGGCGAGATCACCGCCACCTGATCAATGATGACAACGATATGAAGAGGGCCCCGATCGGGGCCCTCTTCATATCGTCAGGCCCGCATCAACAGTGGCCTGCTTTTACTCCGCCCCGCTGGCCTAAAATCTGACCGCCGTTGACATGCCGGCGCGCTCCTCCTCCATCAGCTCGAAGGCGCGCGAGTCCCAGTAATTGATCTCCTTCTTGAGGCGTGCGCGTACCTCCTGCTCAACTTTTTCGATCTCGGGCAGACGCCGCGCCTTGACCTCGGCGACATGGCCTTGGGCCAGTTCGACTGTCGCAAACCGGATCGCGGCCTTCTCCAGATCAGTGGTCAGCCAACTCTCGTCCAGAAGGTCCCGCACGCTGGCGACCTCTTCCGGCGTTGCCGGCCGCAGATTCAAATGCGGCG
>CAUJJN010000397.1 GCA_963204905.1 Pseudomonadota bacterium | reverse complement strand
TTTCGAGTTGCCGCGATCGACCGCGAACATGAACTGGAACAGGTCATTGGAGCCGACCGACACGAAGTCGACCTTTTCGAACAGTTCGTCGAGTTGATAGAGCAGTGCCGGCACTTCGATCATGGTGCCGAGGTCGATACGTTCCGGCAGCGAATGACCGTGCTGCCTCAAATAGGTCAGTTCGCGTTCGACGATCAGTTTGGCCTGATCGAATTCGGACATATCCGAAATCATCGGGAACATGATCTTCAGCGCGCGGCCACCACCGGCGCGCAGCAGCGCACGAATCTGACCGCGCAACAGGCCCGGCCGGTCGAGGCCAAGACGGATCGCGCGCCAGCCGAGCGCCGGATTCTCCTCGATCACGGTTTCCATGTAGGGCAGCGCCTTGTCACCGCCGATATCGAGCGTGCGGAACGTGACCGGCTTTTTGCCCGCGGCATCCAGCACGGCACGATACAACGACAACTGTTCGACCGAACGCGGCAGGCTCTGCCCGACCATGAACTGCAATTCGGTGCGGAACAGCCCGATGCCGCCGCAGCCGGTGTCCTCGATATGCGGCAGGTCGATCACGAGGCCCGCGTTGAGCAGGAGTTCAACCGGCTGGCCGTCCTTGGTCACGGTCGGCCGGTCGCGCAGCGCCGAATATTGCGCCTGCCGACGGGCGCGGAACCGCACGCGCTCGGCATAGGCGGATTCCACCTCCGCCGAGGGGCGAACGTAGATCGAGCCGGAGGTGCCGTCCACGATGATGGCGTCACCGGGATCGGCAAGGCCCGCTGCGTTCTGCACTTCGCCGACCGCCGGAATGCCAAGCGCCCGCGCGACGATGGAGACGTGGGAATTGGCGGTGCCTTCCTCCAGCACCAGGCCGCGCAATCGCTTGCGGTCGTAGTCGAGCAGCGCCGCCGGTCCCATCGAGCGCGCGATCAGGATGGCGTTGTCGGGGAGTTGTTCGCGCGACGGCGCGTGGTCCTGACCGACGAGTTGACGCATCAGGCGATGGCCGAGATCCTCCAGATCGTGCAGGCGGTCACGCAGATAAGGATCGGTCGAACGCAACATGCGCGCGCGGGTGTCGGATTGCACACGCTCCACCGCGGCTTCGGCGGTGAGACCCGTCGCCACTGCCTCGTGCAGCTTGTGCGACCAGCCGTGATCATTGGCGAACATGCGATAGGCTTCGAGCACGTCGCGATGCTCGCCGCCATCGGCGACGTCACCGCGCTCCAGCATCCGATCGAGATCGGCGCGCAGCTTGGCGAGCGCGTCGTCCAGCCGCTTGACTTCCTTCGGCAGATTCTCGGCGATGTAGTTGGTGATGACGACGCGCGGCTCGTGCAGCACGACATGGCCGAGCGCGATCCCGTCAGAGAGGATCGAGCCGGCCTTGTGCTGTGGATGGCGAGCGGCCGGTTCGGCGCCGGGCGGAGCCAGCGCCGACAGCTCACCCGAGGCGATCATCTCGGCCAGCACCATCGCGGTGGTCTGCAGGGCTTCGACTTCCTCCTCGACATAGGTGCGCTTGGCGCGATTCTGCACCACCAGCACGCCGAGCGTGTTGCCGGCGCGCAGGATCGGCACGCCGAGGAAGGAATTGTAGATTTCCTCGCCGGTTTCCGGGCGGAACGAGAAGGCCGGATGACTATGCGCGTCGGAGAGGTTCAGCGGCTGGGCTTCGCTGGCAACCAGACCCACCAGGCCTTCGCTGACGTTGAGAACCGTCTTGTGGACGGCGTCGCGATTCAGACCTTCGGTGGCGTAGAGCTCAAGCGTATTGTCGATGCGCAGCACATAGGTCGAACAGACTTCCGCGACCATATTGGCCGCGATCAGCACCACGATCTTGTCGAGGCGTTCCTGAGCGCTGACCTGCTCCGCCATGACTTCACGGAGCCGTCTCAGCAAGACGCGGGGGCCACCCGACGCGCTCCGCATGTGCCCGATATCCTTCCCTGCGGGCGCCCGGCAGCGATCCCTGCCGCACGTCCCGAACTGTCAAAACATGTACTGGCTATTTTACACGTCGCGAGGGCGCGCAAAAACCTGCTTTTGTCCCCCTTCGGGGCAGCCGCGCCGGTGCCGGCGGCCTGTTAAGGCCGTATAGCGAATTGCAACTTGTTTTGCCAAGCAAAACCCCTGCCAAATTTGCGGGCAGCAGGGATGCTTGGCGGTAATTGTGAAGGATTGGCAGGCGCTAGCCGGCGTGCGCCGTCAGCGCCACGTAACCGTTCCAGATGATCTGGATGCCGATGCAGAGCAGGATGAAGGCCGACAGCCGCATCACCACGCTGGTGCCGCGCCGACCCAGCGCCGCCACCAGATTGCCGGCGAAGCGGTAACAGACGTAAATGGTGGCCGCGACAGCCGCCAGACCGGCGACCGCCCCTGCGGCGGCCATCGCGAAGTCGCCGACACCCCCGGTGACCGCCGGTCGCTGGCTACCCAGCGTGATTGCGACCGAGATCGAGCCGGGACCGACCGTCAACGGCATGGTCAACGGATAGAAGGCGTCGAGACGGGCATCCGGCGTATGGTCGGTGACGCTCCGCTGGTCCTCGAGTTCCTCGTTGGAGTGCAGCAGTTTCCAGGCGAAGGCCGCCACCACGCTGCCACCCGCGATGCGGACGATGGGCAGGGTGATGCCGAAAAATTCGAGGACGTGCGAGCCGATGATCAGCGAGCCCAGCAGCAGCAGGAAGCTGTTAAGGGCGACGCCGGCCGCCAGCGCCGGGCGGTCCGCCGGGCTCGGATAGGTGAGGCGAAGGAAGATTGGCGCGCCGCCGATCGGATTGACGATCGGGAACAGACCCGCGAACACGAGCAGGAAGGCGTTGGCGGCGCTTGCGACGTCATTCACGGCCACGCCTCCGCTTTTCCCCCGCGTTTGTTTCCTAGCCTTTATCGAGACCGTACAGCGAATGCAGGGTGCGGACCGCGAGTTCGGTATAGGCCGCGTCGATCAGCACCGAGAACTTGATTTCCGAGGTGGTGATGGCGCGGATGTTGATGTTGCGCTCCGCCAGCGCGGCAAATGCCTTGGCGGCGATGCCGGCGTGGCTGCGCATGCCCGATCCGATCACGGAAACCTTGGCGACATCGGTGGCGCTGTCGAGCCGGGCATAGCCGATCTGAGCCTTGGCCGACGAGATGGTCTCCCTGGCGCGGTCGAAATCCGAGGCCGGAACTGTAAAGGTCAGGTCGGTGGCCTTGCCGTCCTCGGAGACGTTCTGGACGATCATGTCGACGTTGATGTTGGCGGCGGCCAGCGGCACGAAAATCGCGGCGGCGACGCCCGGCTTGTCCTCGATCTGGCGGACCGAAATCTGGGCCTCGTCCTTCGAGAAGGCGATACCGGTGACAACGTGGCTTTCCATCATTTCTTCCTCGCTGCAAATCAGCGTTCCGGGCGGTGTGGCGTGGGGGTCGATCGCGTCGGGTTCGTCGAAGCTGGAGCGAACGAAGATCGGCATGTTGTGGACCATCCCGAGTTCGACCGAGCGCACCTGCAGGACCTTGGCGCCTTGCGAGGCCAGTTCCAGCATGTCCTCGAAAGCGATCTTGTCGAGGCGGCGGGCCTTTGGAACGATCCGGGGATCGGTGGTGTAGACGCCGTCGACGTCGGTATAAATGTCGCAGCGATCGGCCTTGATGGCGGCGGCGATCGCCACCGCGGAGGTGTCCGAGCCGCCGCGGCCCAGCGTGGTGATCCGGCCGGTTTGCGGGTTGATGCCCTGGAAGCCGGCGATTACCGCCACTTCCTTCCGATCGGCGAAACGCTTGATGATTTCGCTACCGTCGATGTCGAGGATACGGGCCGAGGCATGGGCATCCGAGGTCTTGATCGGAATCTGCCAACCCTGCCAGGAGCGGGCCTGAATGCCGAGCGCCTGCAATGCGATGGCCAGCAGCCCCGACGTCACCTGCTCGCCGGAGGCAACCACCGCGTCATATTCGCGTGCGTCGTGCATCGGCGAGGCCTCGCGGCACCAGGCCACCAGTTCGTTGGTTTTTCCGGACATCGCCGACACCACCACGGCAACCTCATGGCCGGCATCGACCTCGCGTTTGACGTGCCGCGCGACGTTGCGGATGCGTTCGATGTTGGCGACGGACGTGCCGCCGAATTTCATGACAAGCCGGCCCATGGCGGATGGTATGTTCCTTGAGGACAACGAAACGAGATATGGTGCGGCCGGGACGTGCCGCGGTGCCGAAAGGCGCGTATACATACCGGCGAGCCGACAGGCAGGCAACCGGTTTGCACCGGCGGCAGCCCGCCAAAGGGCGATTGCGAGAGGCCGATGGGGCGCTATATCGACGATATCCTGCAACCGGGTGAGAGGTTGCTTTATTCGACCAACCTGCACTGGGTATTCTACCTGCAGGGGCTGCTCGGCTGGGTGGTGTCGATCGCCCTTCTCGTGGGATCGCAAATGACCTTGCAAGCCGGCTTGGCGTTACTTTGTCTGGCCGGCTCGGGGATCGCCGCGCTGGTCGCGTTCTATCTGTCGTTCCGGGCCTGGTTCAAACGCTGGACCACGGAAACCGACGTCACCAGCCTGCGCGTGGTGCACAAGGAGGGGTTCATCAAGCGCCGCACCTTCGAGATGAGCCTCGACAAGGTCGAAAGCGTTGACGTCAACCAGAGCATTCTGGGACGGATTTTGAACTATGGTGACGTCACGATTCGCGGCGTCGGCGAGGGCATCGAGAAGATCAGGACGATCGCCTCGCCGCTGGCGTTCCGCAACCATATTACCGCGCGATAATCAGGAGGCGCGCGTTTATCATGACCATGCAATCAGAGGTTTCCGGCACATCGAGCCCCAGCGTTGATCCCGCCGAGATCGCCAAATTCTCGAAGCTGTCGGCCGAATGGTGGGATCCGCGCGGCAAGATGGCGCCGTTGCACAAGATCAATCCGCTGCGCCTCGCCTTCATTCGCGATGCCGCCTGTCGCAAGTTTGATCGCAACGCGCGCAGCCTGACATGTCTCGAAGGCCTGCGCGTGCTCGATATCGGCTGCGGCGCGGGGCTATTGTGCGAACCCCTGGCGCGGCTTGGTGCGCAGGTGATCGGCGTCGATCCGTCGGAGAGCAACATCGCGGCGGCGAAGCTACACGCCGACAAATCCCACGTCTCGATCGACTATCGCTGCACCACGCTGGAAGAAATGGACCCGCGCGAGCGTTTCGACATCGTGCTGGCGATGGAAGTGGTCGAGCACGTCATCGATGTCGGTGCGTTCCTCGCCCGCTGCACGAGCGTGCTCAAGCCCGGCGGGCTGATGGTGGTCTCGACGCTCAACCGCACCTGGAAGAGCTTTGCGCTGGCGATCGTTGGCGCGGAATACGTGCTGCGCTGGCTGCCGCGCGGCACCCATCAGTGGGAAAAGTTCGTCACGCCGGACGAGCTTGCGCGGCATCTCGAGAGCTGCCGGCTCGGGGTCACCGAGCAGGCCGGCGTGGTCTACAGCCCGTTCGCAGACCGCTGGAGCACGTCCTCGGACATGGAGGTCAACTACATGGTGGTGGCGGAAAGCGTGGACTGAGATTCGTCGTCCGCGCACAGGCGGGGCGACGTGGAGTGTCAGGCGCGATGCAATCCAGTCATGAGGCAGGACCGGTTGACCGCGTTGCTGGTAGCGGTCAGGTTGCCGCGCCACCCAAGTCCAGTATCCGTTTGATCTGATCGTATCCCGAATGTTCACTATCGCATCGCTCTGGATTCCATTCACCATCGTCGCTGCGCTCGGGCAGGTGGCGCGCAACGCCATGCAGCGCTCGTTAACGGGGCCGCTCGGCACCTGGGGCGCGACCAACATCCGCTTCCTGTTCGGCTTTCCGTTCTCGGTGCTGTTTCTGGTCGTTGTGCTGATCTTCACCGGCGATTCGCTGCCTTCGCCGGGCGCCGCCTTCTGGCCGTGGCTGTTGCTCGGCGCGCTGGCGCAGATCGCGGCAACCGGCCTGATGCTGGCGGCGATGAACGACCAATCCTTCGTCGTCACGACCGCTTATCTCAAGACCGAGGCGATCCAGACCGCGATCTTTGGCTTCGTGTTTCTCAGTGATCACCTCACCGTGTTGAAAGTGGTGGCGATCCTGATCGCCACCGCCGGCGTCGTCATCACCGCGCTGCGGCCGGGCGCAAAGGGGTTCGTCAAGAGTTTCGGTAGTCTCAAACCGACGGTGCAGGGCCTGGTGGCGGCGGCGTGCTTCGCGCTGTCCGCGGTCGGCTTTCGCGGCGCCATCATCGCGGTGCCAGATGTATCGTTCGTCACGGCAGCGAGCTACACGCTGGTGTTCGGTCTGTTCGTGCAGACATTGGTGTTGACCATCTATCTTTTGACGCGCGCGCCAAAAGTGCTCACCGACATTCTAAGGATGTGGCGACCGTCAATGGCCGCCGGATTCATCGGCGCTTTCGCATCTCAGTTCTGGTTTCTCGCCTTCGCGCTGACCGCCGCCGCGAATGTCCGCACCCTGGCGCTGATCGAGGTGTTGTTCGCGCAGGCGGTGTCGTATTATTCGTTCAAGCAGCCGTTGTCGTTGCGTGAACTGGGCGGCATCGTGCTGATTGTCGTCGGCGTGGCATTGTTGATCGCAGCCTAGAAGAAGTCAGTTGCGGTCTTCCGGCAGCACCGGTAACGGCAACACGCCGATACCTTCATCGATCAGAGATTTGGCTTCGTCGACCGAGGCCTCGCCGTAGATCGGCCGATGCTCGATATCGCCGTAGTGCATCTTGCGGGCTTCGTTGGGGAAGCGTTCGCCGACATTGTCGGCGTTCTTCACCACATGGTCGCGCAGTTCCTTGAGTTTTGCGCGCAGCTCCAGTTCCTGTGTCATCACCAGCGAGGGTGCCGGTGTGTCCACAGAGACGGTTTCGCTCGGCGCTTCAACGCGGCCGCGCTTCCTGGTGCCGGCGAGGCGCGGCGCCATGATTGCCTTTTCGACCTTGATCGAACCGCAGGAGGGGCAGGAAACAAGCTTCCGCTTGCGTTGCGAATCGTAAGCGGACGAACTCTGGAACCAGCTTTCGAACGCGTGGCCCTGCTCGCAGCGCAGATCGTATTTGATCATGCCGAGCCTCGCACCACTTGCAGGTGGTCCGGTGCGCTTCGGGTATCAACGACGCTGAAGCGGCGGCCGTGTTGCAGCGAGGGAATGCTTTTGCGCGCAGCTTGAACCTTGGCCGGGTCGATGGTCGCCAGTACCACGCCGGGCTCGAGGCCGCCGTCGGCCAGCACCACGCCCCACGGATCGACGATCAACGAATGACCGAAGGTCTCGCGTTTGTTGGCGTGCAGACCGGTCTGCGCGGCGGCGAATACGAAGCAGCCGTTCTCAATGGCGCGGGCACGCAGCAGCGTATGCCAATGCGCTTCGCCGGTTTTCTTCGTGAAAGCCGACGGCACCGCAAGGAACGACGCGCCGGCTTCCGCCCGCGCGCGATAGAGCGAAGGGAAACGTACATCGTAACAAATCGTCATGCCGAGGCGGCCCCACGGCAGATCGGTGATCACCGCTGTGTCGCCGGGCTGGTAGTTCGCGGACTCGCGGTAACTCTCGCCGTTGCCGAGGTCGATGTCGAACATATGGATCTTGTCGTAGCTGGCGAGAATGTCGCCGTTCGGTCCGAGCAGGAACGAACGGTTGACAGCGCGTTCCGGCGTGGCGCGCAGCGCCAGCGAGCCGACATGCAGATGGATTTTCAGTTCGCGCGCCAGATCGCGATAACCCTTCAGCGAGGCGTCGTCGTTCTGCTCGGCGAGATGTTCGAACAGCGCGGCCCTGTTCAGCTGCATCATGTTGCTGACTTCGGGCGTTTGCACGTAGTCGGCGCCTTGCAGCGCGGCCTCGCGGATCAGGTCCGCCGCCTGTTCGAAGCTGGGTCCGGGCAACAGACCGGTGCGCATCTGCACCATGGCGGCGACGAACGGCGAGCCTGTGTTCATGACGCGATTCCCTCGCCTTCGCCGGCGAGCATCGCATCGAGCTTGCGTTCGCGGTCGAGCGCGTAAAGATCGTCGCAGCCGCCGATATGCGTGCCGCCAATGAAAATTTGCGGGAAGGTCGCGCCCATGCCGACGCGATCATACATCCGTTCGCGCACCGAGGGGTCCATTCCCGCATCGTGGTGTGTGAAGGCGACGTTCTTGCGCGTCAGAAGCGCCAGCGCGGCGCTGCAATAGCCACAGCCGGGGCGCGTGTAGATTTCAACCGCAGCGGTCATCGGACATGCTTTCGTGAATGAACCTGTTGATTATATGGGGCTTTGCAGGGTGTCCACAACCCGGGCGAACACCAGCACGTCGACTTGCCTCGCCTTGGCGCGCAAAAGGGCGCGGGCGCAGGCGTCAGCAGTTGCGCCGGAGGTGAGCACGTCGTCGATCAGGACGATATGGCGGCCGTGAATGCCGGAAGCCTTCTCCGGCGAAACGGCAAAGGCGCCTTGCACGTTGGCGGCGCGCTCGGATTTTGACAGGCCGATCTGCTGTTGTGTCGGCCGCACCCGGCGCAGCACGTCGCCCGCGACTTTGGCGGGGCCATGTTTGGCGATGATTTTCGCCAGCGCGCCGGACTGATTGTAACGCCGGCTCCAGGCGCGACGCCAATGCAACGGCACTGGAATGAGCAGATCGGCGTCGGCGAGCACTTCGTCACCGGCGCGGGCCATCCAGCGCCCCATAATCGGCGCCAAATCAGTGCGGTCCTGATATTTCAGCGCGTGCACCAACGTCCTGGCGATGTCGTCGTAGCGCACGGCGGCGCGGGCGCGGTGAAACGCCGGTGGATCGGCGATCGCCTGCATCGAGAGAATATCCGGTCCGGGGTCATAGACGAATGGAATGCCGAGGCGCGGACAGTAGGGCGGCGCGATGAACGACAGTTGGCCCCAGCATGACGGGCAAAGACCGTCGCCGGCGACCGGTTCGCGGCAGGCGGCGCACAAGGTCGGCAGCGCGACATCGAGAAGGGCGCGCGGGAATCTTGCGGCGAAACCGTGGCAAGCGCGCCAGGCGTCGCCGAGCCGGTGACCGGGTCTGGTCGAGGGAATATCCGCCGCCGTCATGGGACGAGCCTAGTCTCCTCCGCCCCACGCCTCAAGGCGGATTGCCACATACGGGGGAGGAGCGTAACACGCCGCCATGTCGTCCGATCAAATGTCGCCTGGAAAATCCAAAGCTCCGGTTCTGTTCGACCGCGCGCTCCTGAAGGCGCGCCAGGAACGGGCCGCGCGGCTGGGCACGGCGACGTTCCTGCTCGACCACGTCGCAAGCGATGCGGCGGAGCGGCTGGCGGCAGTCAATCGCAGCTTCACGTCGGGTGTCGATCTCGCGACGCCGGGCGATGGGCTTCGCGTTGAGTTCGAAAAGCAAGGCGTGCCGCTGCGGCCGGTGGAGATTGCGACTGACGACAGCGCGGCGCTGCCGCTTGCGCCGGGATCGATCGATCTCGCGGTGTCATTGCTGGCGCTGCAATTCGTCAATGATTTGCCGGGCGTGCTGGCGCAGGTGCGGCGCGCGCTGAAGCCGGATGGCTTGCTGCTGGCGGCGATGGTCGGTGGCGATACGCTGACCGAGTTGCGGCAGGCTTTCGCGGCGGCGGAAGCCGAAGTGGAAGGCGGCGCGTCGCCGCATGTCTCGCCATTCGCCGACCTGCGCGATGCGGGAGGGCTGTTGCAGCGCGCCGGCTTCGCGTTGCCGGTGACCGACTTCGAACGGCTGACGGTGCGTTACGACAACGCCTTCGCGCTGATGCAGGACCTGCGGCGGATGGGCGCGACCAATGTGCTGGTGGAACGGCGCAAGAGCCCGTCGCGGCGCGCGACGTTGTTGCGGATGGCGCAAATTTACAGCGAGCGTTTCAGCGATCCCGATGGCCGCATCCGCGCGACGTTCGACATCGTCTGGCTGCTGGGCTGGGCGCCGGATGCGAGCCAGCCGAAGCCGCTACGGCCGGGCTCGGCGAAATTCAGCCTTGAGGACGCTGTGAAGAAGGCCGGCGAGAAGAAATAGGGTTGACCGTCATTGCCGGACTTGATCCGGCAATCCATCTTGGCAGGAAGATTGATGGATGCGCGGGTCATAGGCGAGCAAAGCGACGCCGTTTTTCGAACGGCTATGCCCGCGCATGACGCCTGAAAAAAGCGGCAACGCTCACATCAGCAAATCGATCAGCGGCGGGATCAGGGGAATGTCGGCGGGCGGCATCGGATAGTCGCGCAGCTTGTTGGCGCGGACCCAGGCCAGCGCCTGTCCTTCCTTTGAGGCGACGGTGCCTTCCCAGCGCCGGCAGATGTAGAGCGGCATCAGCAGATGGAACGTCTCATAGCCGTGGCTGGCGAAGGTCAGCGGCGCGAGGCAGGCCTCCTTCACCTCGATGCCGAGTTCCTCGCGCAACTCGCGGATCAGGGCCGGTTCGGGACGCTCGCCCGGCTCCAGCTTGCCCCCGGGGAATTCCCACAAACCGGCAAGTTGCTTGCCCTCTGGACGCTGCGCGATCAGCACGCGGTTGTCGGCATCGATCAGCGCGCAGGCGACGACGAGGGTGAGTTTCGTCACGACCGGTAATCACCATTGATCGCGACGTACTCTTTCGTGAGGTCGCAGGTCAGGACGCGGTCGCGGCCCTTGCCCAGTCCAAGCGCGACCTTGATGCGGATGACGTCGTCCTTCATCGCCTTGGAGACTTCCGCTTCGTCGTAGGACGGGTCGCGCGCGCCGTTCTTCGCGACACGAATGCCGTTGAAGGCGATTGACAGCTTGTCGCGGTCGGCGGGTTCGCCGGCCTTGCCGACTGCCATCACCACGCGGCCCCAGTTGGCGTCCTCGCCGGCGATCGCGGTCTTCACCAACGGCGAATTGGCGATCGACATCGCGATGCGCCGCGCCGATTTATCGGTAGTCGCGCCTTCGACGGTGATCTCGACCAGTTTCCGCGCGCCTTCGCCGTCGCGGGCGACTTGCTCCGCCAAATCCGCCAGCACCGCGTTGAAGGCTTTGACGAAAGCCTTGAGGCGCGGATCGCTGGCGCGGGCGATTTTCGGTGCATCCTTCGCCGCGCCGGTGGCGAAGGCCAGCAGTGTGTCGGAGGTGGACGTGTCGCCGTCGATGGTCACGGCGTTGAAGGTGTTGGCGACGCCGGCTTTCAAGAGCGATTGCAGCACCGAGGCCGAGAGTGGCGCGTCGGTGAACACGAACGACAGCATTGTCGCCATGTCCGGCGCGATCATGCCGGCGCCCTTGGCCATGCCGTTGATGGTGACTTTCGCCTTGCCGATCTTCACGGTCGCGGTGGCCACTTTGAAGAAGGTGTCGGTGGTCATGATGGCTTTGGCGGCGTCGTGCCAGAGATCGGCTTCCGCCTGTTGCGCCAACGTGCCGAGCACGCCGTCGAATTTGGTAGCGTCGAGCGGTTCGCCGATCACGCCGGTCGAGGCAAGGAAGATGTCATCGACCGAGCAGCCGACGGCTTTCGCGGCGATCTTCGCGGTCAGCGCGGTGGAGGCGCGGCCGGTCTTGCCGGTGAAGGCATTGGCGTTACCGGAATTGACCACCAGCGCGCGGGCTTTACCGCCCTTGAGTTTCCCGCGGCACCATTCGACTGGCGCGGAGGGGCACTTCGATGTTGTGAATACGCCCGCGACCGTGGTGCCGGGATCGAGCAGCGCCAAGAGTACGTCGGTGCGGCCCTTGTAGCGGATGCCGGCGGCAGCGGTGGCAAGACGAACGCCGCCGAGCGGTGGCAGATCGGGGACGTGTTTCGGGGCGAGGGGGGAGACGGCGTTGGACATGCGGCGTGCCTTCAGCGGTTGTCCCTTTCCCCTTGTGGGAGAGGGTGCTGAGCGGCGAAGCCGCGAAGCGGGTGAGGGGTAGGCCGCCAGCATGACGGCGTGGTGACCCCGCACCCGACGCGAATTAGCATCGCACATTCACGCCACCCACTCCCCCAAGGGGCGAGGGAAGAAAAGAGCCCGATGGGGGCCCCCAACACACAACGGGGCG
>CAUJJN010000396.1 GCA_963204905.1 Pseudomonadota bacterium | reverse complement strand
CAACCCGATCTCCCCGCGCCAAGCCCGCACCCTCCAGGTGATCCATGAAACGCGCCCCTCGCAGCCGTCAACGCCATGATTTATATGCGAAATATCACGATTACGACAGCGAAATCAGCGACTTACTTGGAGAATGTGGGTCTATGTCGTCGTCGTCGGGCGGTTGCGCGTCACCCAGACCACGCTCGACGGCCAGCAGATCATCATCCGCTATCTCGGCCCCGGCGACGTGGTCGGCTACGCGGCGCTGACCGGCGCCGTCGCCCCTCCCGGCGCGGTGACGGCGGTGGACGACAGCCACCTCATCGGGATGCCGGCCGCGCTGTTGCGGGAGGTCATGAGCCGTCATTCGCGCATCGCGATGAACGCCGTCGCGCTGTTGGGCGGGCGCTACCACGATCTCCAGGTCCGGCTGCGCGAACTGGCTACCGAGAAAGTCGAGCGGCGTATCGCGCACACCTTGCTGCGGCTGTCGCAACAGGCCGGGCGCCGCACCGCGCGTGGCGTCGAGATCGCGTTTCCGCTCTCGCGGCAGGATCTCGCGGAGATGACTGGCACGACGCTGCACACCGTCAGCCGCACCCTCAGCGGCTGGGAGACGCGCGGGCTGGTCGACAGCGGCCGCCGCCGCGTGGTGATCGCCGATTCCAGGGCGCTCGCGGAGGTGGCGGAGGAAGTCTAGCTCTCGCCCCGTTTCGGCTTGCGCGTCGTGCACAGCATCGGGCCGTAGCTCGCGGCGAACAGCAGGAACGCCAGCGTCCACGCCGCGCCGGATGCATTCAGCAACGGATGCTGCCACTCGGCCGCGAACGGCGCGACCACGCGCAGCAGCGCCGCGGTGAGGACCGCCAGATAGATCGAGGTGGTGGCGGCGCCGGCGGTGAGGGCATGGCCGGTATGGCCGAGGCTGGCGCGCGTCATCACCGCCAGCGTCATCACCCCGACCGCGCCGGCGGTCCAGGCGTGAATCACCGCTGCCGCGGGGACGGCGTCGGGCCACAGCGCGTGACCGGCGGCGAGCGCGAAGCCGAGCGGCACGAAAGCGTAGCCGAGATGCAGGATCGCCAGCAGCGGTTCGGCGAAGGTGAGATAGCCGCGCCAGCGCAGCAATCGTACGAACAGCAGCAGCGCCGCGACCGAGGCCAGCGCGGCGGTCAGCGGACCGTCGGGCGCGAGGGTCCACGCCAGCAACGCGACGACGGCTGCCCCGATCGCAACCCCATCGAGCGGACCGAACGGCGCGGGCAGCCTGTCAGGATCGCGCTTCACCAGCCAGTTGCGGGTGAAGCTCGGCGTCAGCCGCCCGCCGATCAGCGTGATCAGCGCCACCAGCGCGCCGACCGCGCCGCGCAGCGCCAGATCGAGCAGCGCGCCGCCGAGCGCGGCGGCGTGGAACGCGGCGTTGGCGGCGAGCAGCCAGAACACGATCACCAGCACCCGCAGATTGCGCCAGTTCTTGCCGGCGACGATCTCGCGCCCGGCCACCGCCAGCACGGCGGCGAGAAAGCCGAGGTCGATCACGGCGGCGACACCGGGGCCGATCGACCCGGCCGCCAGCATGGCGATGCGGCCCGCGATCCAGATCACGATCAGCGCCATCAGCGGCGGTCCCTTCACCGGTAGCCGTCCGGTCCAGTTCGGGATCGCGGTGAACAGGAAGCCGCAGATCACCAGCGCCGTATAGCCGAAGATCAGTTCATGGGCGTGCCAGGCGACCCCGCCGTAGCTGTCCGCCAGGTTCAGCGTGCCTGCGTAGGTCAGCAGCCACAGCGGCACCGCCAGCGCCGCCCAGAGCGCGGCGAGCAGAAAACAGATGCGGAAGGCATGGCTGAGGACAGGCGGGCAGGACATCGAACATCACGACTGAAAGTTGCATGGAAGATGCATCAATTAGCCGGTTCGGTCGCGCCCGCCTTTGCGGATGCGCAAAGCCGGCGCAGATCGTCAGGCGTCGGGCGCGCGCTCGGTCGCCAGCGCCATGATCTCCGCCCCGAGCCGCAAATCCGGCGCATGGCCGAACGCCTGCCGCCGCAGCCGCCCGCCGCGATCGATCAGCAGCATGGTCGGCGTGCCCTGCATGTTGTAGGCCGCCATGGTGCGCGGCAGCCCGCCGTCGCCGGACGGACGATCGATGCCGACCGGAAACGTGTAGCGATATTCGTGCAGGAAGGCGGCGATGGCCTCGCGCGAACCCTGCGCCGCGTGATGCTCGAACACGGTGTGCAGGCCCAGCACCATCACGTCGTCGGTGGAAAACGTCTCCTGAATGCGGGTCAGTTGCGGCAGCGCCTGCTGCGCGCAGCCGGGGCACAGCATCTGAAACGCTTCCACGATCACCACCCGCCCGCGCAGGCCCGCCAGCGTGATCGGTTCCGGCGTGTTGAGCCAGGTCAGCACGTCGAGTTCGATGGCGAGGTTGTCGGGGGGAAGGGACATGGTGATTCTCCACAACTCCCTTTGTCATTGCGAGGAGCGAAGCGACGAAGCAATCCAGGGGCCACAAAGCAAGAATGGATTGCTTCGCTTCGCTCGCAATGACGGTGAGGGAGCGTTGGGTGGAAACGTATCCTCAGTTATGTCACCGCGCCATCCCGCGCGCCGCCTTCAGCGCGGTGTCGATGCCGTCCCAGGCCGGTTTGTCGGGGGCGAAGCGGCTGCGGAGATAGCGGATCAGTTCGGTGAGTTGCCGGTCGTTGAGGCTGTGGGCGAAGCCGGGCATCGCGCCGAGTTCGCCGTTCACAGGCTTGGTGATGCCCTCGACGAAGACGCGCGCGAGATTGTCGGGGGCGGCGCCGTGCAGATTGCTGTTGAGCGCCAGCGAAGGCCGGCTGCCGAACCATTGCGGCCCGCCCGGTTCGTGGCACACCGCGCAGGCGCCGTCATAAATCCGCGCGCCTTGCTGCGAAGCGTCCAGCGGCTTCGTGCTGGTGATGGTTTCCAGCCGCGCCGCCATCGCCTGCTGAGCCTCATGCGTCGGCGCGTTCGGATTGAACGAGGCGAGGTAGGTCGCCATCGCGCGAATGTCGCTGTCCGGCAGCGCGCCAAGCTCCTTCACCACCGGCGCCATCGGCCCGGCGGCGACGCCGTGAAACTGCGAGATGCCGCTGCGCAGGTAGGTGAACAATTCCTGCTCGCTCCACGGGATCGGCGCGTGCGACAACGCCGTCAGCGGCGGCGCGATCCAGCCTTCGGCGGTGCCGCCGGCGAGTTTCAGCGACGCCTTCTCCGCGCCGAGCGCGTTGCGCGGGGTGTGGCACGCGCCGCAATGGCCCAGTCCCTCCACCAGATAGGCACCGCGATTCCATGCGTCCGATTTTTTCGGATCAGCGGCGAAGGCGGCCGGCGAATGAAACAGCAGATTCCATCCCGCCAGCAGCGGCCGCAGATTCAGCGGGAAGGGAAGTCTCGTTTCCGGATTGGTTTGCCGCACGGCCGGCTGCGCCATCAGGTAGGCGTAGAGCGCCTGCAGATCGGCTTCGCTGGTCTTGGCGAAGTGATTGTAGGGAAACGCGGGATAAAGGTGTTTCCCGTCGCGATGGATGCCCTGCCGCATCGCGCGTTCGAAGGCCGGATACGACCACGCGCCGATGCCGGTCTCGACGTCGGGCGTGATGTTGGTGGTCATCACGATGCCGAACGGTGTTTCCAGCGCGCGGCCGCCGGCGTTGACGATGCCGCCGTCGGCCGTGTGGCACACCGCGCAGTCGCCGAGCGCCGCGAGCTGCGCTCCCCGCGCGATGGTCGCGGCCGAGTAGGTGGAGACATCCGGTGGCGCGATCGGTGCGATGGCGGGTCGCCATGGCGAAGCGGCGACGATCAGTCCGACGATGGCCGTGCACAAGGCCGCGAGCCCCGCCCACAGCCCACGCTTCTTCAAGGGCGACGCGGATGTCTTCTTGTCTTCCGCGGCCAGCAACCCCGCCCGAATCCGGTCCGGCGTGAACGGCAATTCGCGAAAGCGCACGCCGGTGGCGTCGAAAATGGCGTTGGCGATAGCGGCGGCGCTCGGCACCGATGCGGACTCGCCGACGCCGAGCGGCGGCTTGTCCTGTTGCGGCACGATCAGCACGTCGATCTTCGGCACGTCGGGGAAAGTGATGATCGGATAGCCGCCCCATTCGCGGCTGGCGACGGCGGACGGCTCGAACGTGACCTCCTCCATCAGCGCGCGGCTGGTGGACTGGATGACGTTGCCGTGGATCTGGTGCCGCACGCCGTCGGGATTGATGACGAGGCCGGAGTCCTGCCCCACGGTCACATGGGTCACCGCGACATCGCCGGTTGTCTTGTTG
>CAUJJN010000395.1 GCA_963204905.1 Pseudomonadota bacterium | reverse complement strand
CGAAACCAATTCCGTGCTGAACAGCGTGCAAGCAGCTTTTGCTCCGATTTCCGATGCCTTCAAGAACCTCCAGAACGTGGACGTTCCCGAAGCCGCTCGCGATTTCGTCAAGCGCGCCGCCGGCACCGCCAAGGACCGCGCTGCCGATCTGCACAACGGCTCCGAGAAGGTGACCGCCGCGATCGAAGCCGCTGCCGGTAACTCGGTCAACGAAGTCGCCAAGATCAGCCGCAGCATTCAGCAGGCGATGTATCAGGACGCCGAAGCGTTCTTCAACGGCATCGACAAGCTGGCCTCGGCCAAGTCGATCAGCGAAGCCTTCCAGATCCAGTCGGACCTGGCCCGCGCTCACGGCGAAACCCTGGTGGCCCGCGCCAAATCGACCAGCGAGTACGTCGGCAAGCTGGTGACTGAGGGTGCGAAGTCGGCTCAGGAGAACTTCGCGAAGGTCGCGGCGTCTTACAACAAGGCTG
Source organism: Pseudomonadota bacterium (assembly GCA_963204905.1). Classification (GTDB taxonomy): domain Bacteria; phylum Pseudomonadota; class Alphaproteobacteria; order Rhizobiales; family Xanthobacteraceae; genus 62-47. The sequence goes on along the minus strand of CAUJJN010000395.1, from coordinate 9,853 downwards.
CCTGATCTTCCGCATTTCGACTGGTCGCCAACGTTCCTCCCCGTTGACGATCTTCAACTAGAAGGCCCGCGACGCGGGCCTTCTTTTTGTCTGTGCGCTTCCGTCGTGATTTTCGCGACAGGCGCTTGCCGGTTTCATCGGCTATAATGCGCTGGGCCATTCGAACGCCGCAGGATCATGATGACGCGTGACGCTCAGTTTGCATTGACGTCAACCGGCGTGGACGCCGCGCGCGCCGCCGAATTGAAGCGCATCAAGTTCCTTGCGACGCTGGTGCTGGTCGGATGCTTCGCGGTGTTCATCACCGCCAAGCTGCTGTTGCACCACCATCCGGTGTTTGGCTTCGTCGCGGCTTTTGCGGAAGCCGCGACCGTCGGCGGGCTTGCGGACTGGTACGCGGTGGTGGCGCTGTTCCGCCGGCCGCTCGGATTGCCGATCCCGCATACCGCGATCATCCAGAACAATCAGGCGCGGATTGCGGACAAACTCGGCGAGTTCATCGAAACCAATTTTCTCGATGCCGCACCGGTTGAAGCCAAGCTGCGCCAGATCGATTTCGCATCTTTCGTCGCGGACTGGATGAGCGATCGCAAGCGCAGCACCGACCTTGCCCGCTTCACGCTGCGCCTGTTGCCGGAAGCGTTCGACGCCACCGAGACCTCCGGCCTCATGCAATACGTCTCGCGCCGGGTGATGGCGCAACTGCAATCGATTGATCTGGCGCCGCTCGCCACCAGCACCTTGCGGACCTTCGTCGCGGAAGGGCGACACAAGTCGCTGCTCGACGATCTGCTCGTCGCGATTCATGGCGCGCTGAGCCAGCCCGAGACGATGACGGCGTTTCGCGCCAAGCTGCGCGAGGAACTGCCGTCGCTGCTGACGCTCTACCGTGCCGACGCGTTCCTCGTGAAACGCATCCTTGCGTCGGCGTCGGCCTTCTTCGATGAGGTGCGCGCCGATCCGCAGCATCCATTCCGCGGCGAGTTCGATCGCATGGTGCTTTCCTTCGTCGACAAGATGGGAACCGACCCGGCCTATGCCACGCATCTCGACGAGTTGAAGCGCGGCCTGCTGGCGCGGCCCGAACTCGGCGGACTGGCGCAGAGCGTCCTGGCGCAAGCGAAGGCCTTCGTCGCAAAAAGCGCGTCCGACGAATCCAGCGTGCTGCAACATCACCTCGCCAATGTGTTCGTCGAGGCGGGAAAGGCGCTCGCCGCCGATGGCGACATGCGCGGCGAGATCAATCAGGGCATCGTGGCCGTGCTGCGCAGTTTCATCGCGGATCAGAAGAGTGGCGTGTCCTCCTTCATCGCCGATCAGGTGAAGGGCTGGGACATGGCGCAGCTCATCACGCTGATCGAAACCAATGTCGGCAAGGACCTTCAAAACATCCGCTTCAACGGGACGCTGATCGGCGGGCTGGTCGGGCTGGTGCTGCACACCATCGAGGTCCTGCTGCGGTTGCCGTGACAAAATCCGGTCACCCGGATGCGCGCTCAGGTGTTGCCGTGGGGTGACACCCCGGTTCCCCACGACCAAAGGCTGCTTGAATTCGTCAAAAACGGCCCATAGCTTGATCTGTAACGACAGTGTGACTGCGAATCGGAATGAGGTTTCGACCCCAGCGAGGCTGGATTGCTTAACTGATCTGTTGCTCGATGCGCGCGCGTCGGGCGGGAAAGGATACTCGATGGCTGCTGCTGCTCAATCGTTAGCTCCTCCCTCCAAGCTGCTGGTCCTGCTCGAAGGGCGGGCGCTTTCCGAACTCGGCGCGTTCCTTGGTGCATTGCCGCTGCTCAGCCTCGCGCCGCGTGGCGACGGTCATCCGGTGCTGGTGCTTCCGGGATTGATGGCGAGCGACGCCTCGACGCGGCCACTGCGCGGCTTCCTCTCCGGCCGTGGTTATGCCGTCAACGGCTGGGGGCTTGGGCGCAACTATGGGCTGCGGCCCGGCGTGCAGGACTCCGTTGTCGATCTGGTCAAGCGCATCAACGACACCCACGGCCGCAAGGTCAGTCTGGTCGGCTGGAGTCTTGGCGGACTTTATTCGCGCCAGCTCGCCAAGATGATGCCGGACCGTGTGCGCTCGGTGATCACGCTCGGCAGCCCCTTCGCCGGCGATGCGAAATCGACCAACGCCTGGCGCGTCTACGAACTGGCGAGCGGTCAGCGCGCGGAGGAAGCGAGTGAACATTTTGGCGGCCCGCTGTCGGAAGCGCCGCCGATGCCGACCACCGCCATCTACAGCCGCACCGACGGCATCTGCGCCTGGCAAGGCTGTATGGAGCAGGCCTCGTCGCTCACCGAGAATATCGAGGTCGAGAGCAGCCATTGCGGCATGGGATTCCATCCGGCCGCGGTTTACGCCGTGGCCGATCGCCTCGCGCAGACGGAAGGCGCATGGAAGCCGTTCGATCGCGGCGGCTGGCGCAGCCTGGTGTATCCGGACCCCAACCGGTAACGCGCTGAAGCTCTTCCATCGTCAATCATCGCGATGCCCGGACACGGTCCGGGCATTTGCTTTTGGTGTTGCGGAAATGACCAAGCGGGCGAGGCCAGGTTAGATTGCCCGTTCTTCTGTCATTGCGAGGAGCGAAGCGACGAAGCAATCCAGTCTTCATTGTGTGACTCTCTGGATTGCTTCGCTTCGCTCGCAATGACGGCGAGGGCAAACCGCAAATTCGCAAATCTTTACGAGCGCGCCTTTTCGGCTTTCTTTTTCGCGATCGCGGGTTTGACAGGCGCGGGTGCTTTCGCCGGCGTGCCCGCCGCGCGCATCGCGTCTTCGGCGCCGGCGAGGATCAGGTTCGCCGCCATCCGCGCATAGGCCTCGCGGGTCATGCCCTTGCCCTCGCGAAACCACAGATAGTGCCAGTTCAACATACCGAACAGCGACATCGTCAGCGGCTTGAGCGTGTCGGGTTGCCTGGCGATTGCGGGAAGCGACGCGGCGATGGCTTCGGAGAAGATCGTCACCAGCCGCCGCTCGAGTTGTTTCAGAATGTCCTGCTGTGCGCGCGGCAGCAACTTCAGACTCGAAATCTGCACCTGATGTTCGGCGTCGGCGCCGCGATAGGCATCGAGCAAGCCGGTGCAGATCGAAACGAGACGGCTGCGACCGTCGCTTTCAGCGGCCGCGGCCGCTTCGACCATCGCGACGAGATGCTTGAGGTGATCCGCAAGCACGTCGAACAGCACGTCGTCCTTGGATTTGTAGTAGTGGTACATCAACGCCTTGGAGACGCCGCAGGCTTCCGCGATCATGGTGATCGAGGTGCCGGTGAATCCGTGTTGCGCGAACAGCCGGGCGGACTGGTTGAGAATACCCAAGCGCTTCTGATCGTAATCGGTTGCCCGGGTGCGAGCCATGAAGTCCGGTGTCCTTGACGTCGTTCCGGCAGGGTCGCCGGGCAATGCCGCTCTTAGGCCGGGCGGCTCGGCCGGCAACTTCGCATTGACCGTCCAATTGGTCAATTATAATCCGGCGCGCTTGGCGATGGTCTGCTCGGATGAAACACGCTATGCCGGGACGTGATGCCCCAGCCTCTTGCCCGCATTCTCGGTCAATTCAAGCGCGAGCCCTCCCGCACCGGCTCCCTCGTCGTCACACTGTTCGGTGACGCCATTGTGCCGCGCGGCGGCTCGGTGGGACTCGGCACGCTGCTGGCCTTCTTTGCGATGCTCGATATCGAGGGCGGGGTGGTGCGCACGGCCATGTCGCGGCTGGCGGCCGATGGCTGGTTCGAGCGCGAACGGGTCGGGCGCAACAGCTTCTACCGACTGGCGGAGAAGGGGCGCGCGACGTTCGATAGCGCCGTGCGCCACGTCTACAATCCGCAGCCGTCCGACTGGACCGGCCGCTTTGAGCTGCTGCTGCTGGGCAACGGAGAAAATCGCGATTCCGTGCGCGAGGCGTTGCGTGCCGCGGGCTTCGGCAGTCCGCTGCCGGGCGTGTGGGTCGCGCCCTCCGGCGCGCGGGTGCCGGTGGAAGCGGCGGGCGCAATCCGGCTGGAAGTGTCGGCCGAGGATGACAGCGGCCGGCGGCTGCTTCGCGAAAGCTGGCCGCTGCATCTCACTGCGGGAGCCTATCAGCGCTTCATGAAGACCTTCGCGCCGCTGCGGGACGGGCTCCAGCGCGGCGAGGGGCTTTCCGAGGCCGATGCCTTCACCGCGCGCATCCTGTTGATCCATCATTACCGCCGCGCCGTGCTGCGCGACCCGCTGCTGCCCGGCAGCCTGTTGCCCGCCGACTGGCCGGGAACGCCCGCGCGCCAGCTTTGCGCCGATCTCTATCGCCGGCTGATTCCTGCCTCCGAACAATGGCTTGATCGGAACGGCGTGAGCGTAGCGGGAACGCTGCCGCCCGCCGGAGCGGAACTCGGGCTGCGGTTCGATGATCAATGTTGACATGTTACAAGAAATTCTTGCTTAGAATTATTTTTGTTATATATTGGGCCGCAACACATCGGGAGGCGGCCCATGTATACGCAGGCGCTCAACACGTCGGATGGCGAAGACCGTTTCGTTGAAGATGCAACGCTCGCAGCGGCGTTTCAGGCGCGCATCGATGACGACGAGCGCATCGAGCCCAACGACTGGATGCCCGCCGCCTATCGCAAGACGCTGACACGGCAGATTTCCCAACACGCGCATTCCGAGATCGTCGGCATGTTGCCGGAAGGCAATTGGATCACCCGCGCGCCGACCTTGCGGCGCAAGGCGGCGCTGCTGGCCAAGGTGCAGGACGAGTGCGGTCATGGCCTCTATCTCTATGCGGCGGCGGAAACGCTCGGCGCCTCGCGCGAGGAACTGGTCGACGCGATGCTGGCCGGGAAGGCGAAGTATTCCTCGATCTTCAATTATCCGACGCTGACCTGGGCCGACATCGGCGCTATCGGCTGGCTCGTGGACGGCGCGGCGATCATGAATCAGATTCCGCTGTGCCGCTGTTCCTACGGTCCTTACGCGCGCGCGATGATCCGCGTCTGCAAGGAAGAGTCGTTTCATCAGCGTCAGGGTTTCGAAATCATGCTGACGCTGTCGCGCGGCACTCCCGAGCAGAAAGCGATGGCGCAGAACGCGCTGGATCGCTGGTGGTGGCCGGTGCTGATGATGTTCGGCCCGCCGGATCAGGCAAGCCAGCACAGCGACACCTCGACAAAATGGAAGATCAAGCGTTTCTCCAATGACGAACTGCGCCAGAAATTCATCGATGCGACGGTGCCGCAGGCGCAATTCCTAGGCCTGACCATTCCCGATCCCGGCATGACGCAGGATGCGGACGGGCATTGGCGCTACAGCGACATCGACTGGACTGAATTCAAGCAGGTGCTGGCCGGCAATGGCCCGTGCAATCGCGATCGGCTCGCCGCGCGCCGCAAGGCGCATGAGGAGGGCGCGTGGGTGCGCGAGGCGGCTGCTGCCTATGCCGAAAAGCGCGCGCGCCGTGGCATGGCGCAGGCAGCGGAGTAGTAACCGCGTCTTTGCGGGAGCGAAGGGACGAAGCGATCCAGTCTTGCTTGTTACCGCTGGATAGCCTCGCTTCACTCGCAACGACGGAAAACGATTTGCATGCGTCAGGAGATTTCGATGGCGACACCGAATACGCCGCTCTGGGAAGTTTTCATCCGCAGCCGCAACGGGCTTGCACACAAGCACGTCGGCTCGCTGCACGCCGCCGACGCGACGTTGGCGCTGCAGGCTGCGCGTGACATCTACACGCGGCGCGGCGAGGGGCTCTCGATCTGGGTCGTGCCTTCGAGCGCGATCACCGCTTCCGACCCCGCCGAGAAGGGCATGATGTTCGAGCCGTCGGAATCCAAGATCTACCGGCATCCGACGTTTTACGAGGTGCCGGACGAAGTCGGGCATATGTAGTTAGAGTTCGTCATTGCGAGCGAAGCGAAGCAATCCAGAAGGCCACGTAGCAAGCACTGGATTGCTTCGTCGCTTCGCTCCTCGCAATGACGGCGCAAATCACCGAGACACAACAAGGTGCGTCGATGACCGCAGCCTCCATTCAAGTTTCCGAAACGCCACTGGTGCTCTACGCGCTGCGCCGCGCCGACGACGCGCTGATCCTCGGACATCGCCTGTCGGAATGGTGCGGCCACGCGCCGATGCTCGAAGAAGACATGGCACTTGCCAATATGGGGCTCGATCTGCTCGGGCAGGCGCGAGAACTCTATTCCTACGCCGCCAAAGTCGAGGGCAAAGACAACACCGAGGACACGCTGGCTTATTTGCGTGACGTGCGGCAGTACCGCAATCTGCTGCTCGTCGAGCAAAGGAACGGTGATTTTGCCCGCACCATGGTGCGGCAGTTCTTCTATTCCGCCTTCGCCGATCTCTGCTGGCGCGCCATGATGACATCGCGTGACGCGACACTGGCCGCGATCGCCGCCAAATCCGAGAAGGAAAGCGCTTATCATCTGCGGCATTCGTCGGAGTGGATGGTGCGGCTCGGCGATGGCACCGAGAAGAGCCATCGTCTCGCGCAAGCCGCCATCGACGATCTCTGGGCTTTCACTGGCGAGATGTTCGTGGTCGATGACAGCGAGCGCGGACTGATCGACGCCGGCATTGCCGTCGATCCGGAGACGCTGCGTCCCCAATGGCTGAAAACCGTCGCGGGTGTCCTTGGCGAAGCGACTCTGGCGCGCCCCGACAACGACTGGATGCAGAAGGGCGGCCGTATCGGCCACCATACCGAACACCTCGGCCATTTGCTGAGCGAATTGCAGTCGATGCAGCGCACCTTTCCGGGAGCCGCATGGTGAACCACGTCACGCGCGATATAGAGTTGCGTCAGCGCGCGTGGGACGCCGCCGCGCAAGTGGTCGATCCGGAAATTCCGGTGTTGACCATCGCCGATCTCGGTGTGCTGCGCGACGTTTCCGTTCGTGACGGCGAGATCGAGGTGGCGATCACGCCGACCTATTCGGGCTGCCCGGCGATGAACATGATCGCGGTGGAAATCGAGATCGCGCTGGAGCGCGCCGGTTTCCGCAAACCGACCGTGCGCACCGTGCTGTCGCCGGCCTGGACCACCGACTGGATGAGTGACGACGGCCGCCGCAAGCTGAAGGACTACGGCATCGCGCCGCCGCAGGCCGGCAGCGGGCGCCGCGCGCTGTTCGGTGTCGAACAGGTGACGTGCCCGCAGTGCGGCTCGACCGATACCGAGACGCTGTCGGAATTCGGCTCCACCTCCTGCAAGGCGCTTTGGCGCTGCAGGAGTTGCCGCGAGCCGTTCGATTACTTCAAGTGTCACTGACGTCATTGCGAGGAGTAACGCGACGAAGCAATCCAGCCTTTGCCTTATTGCTTCGCTTGCGCTCGAAATGACGGAAAAACCAAACTCGAAGCGAGTACGCTGATGGCCACGCCCCGTTTTCACCGTCTTTCGGTCAACGATCTGCGCCGCGAGGCCAACGACGCGATTTCGCTGACTTTTGCGATCCCGGATGAACTGGCGGCTGATTATGCCTTCGCGCCCGGACAGTATCTCACCTTACGCACGACGATGGATGGCGAGGAAGTGCGGCGCTCCTATTCGATCTGCTCGGGACCGGACGACCGCGAGGTGCGCATCGCGGTCAAGCGCGTCGACGGCGGCGCGTTCTCGAGCTGGGCGGCCGAGGAACTGAAATCCGGCGATGCGCTCGACGTGATGACGCCGACCGGCCGCTTCGGGGTTGCCTTCGCGCCGGACGAGGCGCGCATCCATGTCGGCTTTGCAGCCGGCTCCGGCATCACGCCGATTCTGTCGATCATCCGCGGCGTGTTGGCGCGCGAGCCGCGCAGCCGGTTCTTTCTGTTCTACGGCAACCGCTCGGCCGACAGCATTATCTTCCGTGAGGCATTGGAGGAACTGAAGGATCGCTTCATGGAGCGATTGTCGGTCTTCCACGTCATCTCGCAGGAAGAACAGGACATCCCGATCCTGCACGGACGGCTCGATGCGGAGAAGGTGAGGGTGTTGTTGCGCTCGCTGGTGCCCGCCGAGAGTGTCGATCATGTTTTCATCTGCGGGCCGGTCGCGATGAGCGAAGCCATCGAGACCACTTGCCGCGAGATCGGGATCGCCGAGGAGCGGATTCACGTCGAGCGCTTTGTCTCCGAGTTCGGCGGCAAGGCGCGGCCCAAGGCGGCGATTGTCGAGGGGACACCGCCGAAGGCGGTGGCGTCGCTGATCATCGACGGCAAGCGTCGCGACGTTCCGGTGGCGGAAGGCGAAGCCATTCTCGACGCGGCATTGCGCGCCGGCATGGACCTTCCATTCGCCTGCAAGGGCGGCATGTGCTCCACCTGCCGCGCCAAGCTGGTTGAAGGCGAAGCGCCGATGGATCTGAACTACTCGCTGGAGCCGTGGGAGCTGAACGCCGGGTTCATCCTTACTTGCCAGGCGCATCCGACCTCGGCGAAGGTCGTGGTCGACTACGACCAGGTGTAACGCCGCGCGCCGCTATCCGCTTCGCTTGAAAGCACCTCAGCGATCGATGGCGATCGCGGCAATTCTGGCATCCAGAATATAACGCGGCAGCGCGAAGGCCGCGCGGTGGACCTCCGGCGTGTAGTAGCGGGTGGCGAGCGCGCTGGAGCGTTGCGTAAGTACGTCGACATCAGGCTCGCGCGGATCGCGATCGACGCTGCCCCAGCCCAGCGCCATGTGACCGCCGGCATAGGACGGCATCGCCAGCACATAGCATTCCGTGATCTGAAACACCTGCGCGAGATTGCGCATCGCGTCCATGAATTCGTCGCGCTGCACGAACGGGATGCCGTTCTGCGTCACCACGATCCCACCCGGACGCAAGCAGCGCCGCAGGCTGGTATAGAAGGCTTTGGTGAACAGCACCGCGCCGGGGCCGATGGGGTCGGTGGAATCGATCAGGATGACGTCGAAACGCTGGTCGGTGGTGGCGGCAAACTCCGCGCCGTCGGCGATTTCGATATGCAAACGCGGATCGGTGAAGGCCGAGGCATTGAATTCCGCGAAGTGTTCGCGTGCGAACTCGACCACCTGCGCGTCAATCTCGACCTGTACGACGCGTGTGATCGCGGGATGCTTCAGCACCTCCTCGGCAAGCCCGCCGTCACCGCCGCCGATGATCAACACGTCGCGTGCCGCGCCGTGGGCGAGGATGGGCACATGCGCCATCATTTCGTGATAGATGAACTCGTCGGCGCTTGTCACCTGCGTCGCGCCGTCGAGCATCAGCACTTTGCCGAACAACGGATTCTCGATCAGATCGATTCGTTGCTGCGGGGTCTGGTCCTCGCGAAGCACGCGTGTGACCTCGAACGACAATCGCATGTTCGCGAATGCCGTTTCGGTGAGCCAGCGTGGTTCGCTCATGCGCCTTTCCCGTGCAGCAACTCCTGCACCGCGATGCGTTTCGGCCGAAACGCCTTGCGCAGCACGTCGATGCAGCGTTCGGGTTCTGCATCACCGCACATGAAGACATCGAGCGCGGCATAGCGTCGCTCGGGCCATGAGTGGATCGAGATGTGGCTTTCCGCCAGCACGGCAACGCCGCTGATACCTCCATTGGGCTCGAACGGATGCAGGTGCATGTGCAGCAGCGTCGCGCCCGCAGCGGCGACGCAGAGTTTTAGCGTTTCCGAGATATGATCGAGATCATCCAGCCGTTCGGCGTCGTAAAGATCGATGATCAGATGCGATCCGGCGCAAACAATCCCGTCTTTTTCGATGAAATGATCGGCCTGTGCCCGCAGCGCATCCTGCGCGTGAGCGTTGAAGTGTTCTTCCTTTTGGGAGGCATTCAGCGAAACTGCGCCCATCCCCAATTGGAAGAGGGCGTCGCGAGACATGGCGTCCTCCCCAACC
>CAUJJN010000394.1 GCA_963204905.1 Pseudomonadota bacterium | reverse complement strand
CGGCATTTCGCCGGGGGTGATCTCGCAGGCGCTCGGCGGCGTCGCGCAGGACCAGGCCGTGCTGGCCTTCGACCGCCGCCAGCGCGGCACCTTCAACAAGACCTTCGAGCAATACGTCGCCACCCGCGTCGGCGCCGGCCGCATCAAGGCCGGCCGCGCCATGCTGCAACGGCACGCCTCGCTGCTGTCGCGCATCGAGCGGCAGTTCGGCGTGCCGCCGGAAATCATCGTCGCGATCTGGGGCCTCGAGACCGACTACGGCAAGGGCGACATGGGCAAGCTGCCGGTGTTCCGCGTGCTCGCCACCATGGCGCATGATTGCCGCCGCACCGAGCTGTTTCAGGGCGAGCTGATGGCGGCGCTGAAGATCCTTCAGCGCGGCGACCTCACGCTCAACGACATGATCGGCGCTTACGCCGGCGAGATCGGCCAGACCCAGTTTCTGCCGTCGTCCTACATCAAGTACGGCGTCGATTACGACGGCAACGGCCATATCGACCTGCGCCATAGCGTGCCGGACGTGCTGGCCTCCACCGCCAACCTGCTGAAGACCGCGGGCTGGAAGGCCGGCGGCGATTACCACGAGGGCGCGGCGAATTTCGACGCCATGCGCGAGTGGAACAGGGCGGTGATCTATCGCAAGACCATCGGTTATTTCGCCGACAAGCTGGCGGGGCGGTAAGCCGCGCGGATTGCCGAACGGGCGTCCCCTCATGGTTAAGAATGTCTGGACGCCGCCGCATCGTCCGGCGGCATATAGGTCTTCATCAATTCACAACCACGCTGGGGATTGTTCTTTTCCGGTCAGACTCCGTTAAGTGCCGCGCGGGCAACCTGAGGCAAATTCGGGGAGCCTTATGGACGAGACGATCTGCACCACGGGGAGACGGCCGACGGCAGGCCGGGGCGTGCGATGTTGAGCATGCCGACGCTCTGGGTGGTGTTTGTCCTCAATTTCATGGCGTTGAGTCTGATCTGGATTCACGTCATGCGCAGCTATCGCAATTTCGATGCCGCGCGGTTCTGGATGGCCGCCGCCGCGCTCGCCGCGCTCGGCGCCTGCATCGGTATGCTGCGGCTGTTCATGCCGCCGCTCGCGCCGCTGATGACCAGCGCGATCCTGCTGATCTTCTCCACCAGCCTCGCATCGATGGGGGTGGAGCGCTTCTACAATCGCCCGGCCTCGTGGCGTCTCAATCTGGCCGTGACGGCGCTCAGTTTCCTGGCGATCAGCTATTTCGTGGTGGTGCATCCCAGCACCGCGATGCGCATCGTCGTCTACTCCATCGCGCAATCGATCCCGGTGGCGCTGACATTGCTTCAGGTCTTCTCGCGAGAAAACCGGGCCAATCATCCGGGCGCGCGGCTCGCGGGTTATGTCGCCGGGTTGTTTATCGTCATCAACCTCGCTCGGGCCGTCATGGCGCTGTTCGGCATCGGCGGTGAGGCGTCGATGGTCGATTTCAACCAGTTTCAGGCAGGGCTGGTGCTGGTGCTGGTCTTTCTGTCGATGGCGTGGAATTTCGGTTTTCTGCTGATGGCGATCGACCGGCTTCGCGGCGAGGTGGCCAATCTGGCGCTGTTCGACGAATTGACCGGCGTGGCCAATCGCCGGCTGCTGTTGCAGCGCCTCCCTGAGGCGTGTGTTGTGGCGAAGCGGACCGGCGAGCCGTTCGTGCTGCTGGCGATCGATCTCGACGGCTTCAAGGCCATCAATGACAGGCACGGGCACGTCGTCGGTGACGAATGCCTGCGGCTGTTCTCGCGGACCGTGCAATCGCAATTGCGTCCGGACGATCTTCTGGCCCGCTCCGGTGGCGATGAGTTCTGCGCGGTGCTGCCGGCCACCACCTTGCGCGAAGGAGCGATGATCGCGCGGCATATCGTCGAGGCGTGCCGGTCGAAGTTGAGTCAGGAGCGGGGCGTTCCATTCCGCCTCGCGGCCAGCGTCGGCGTCGCGCAATGGACGCCGCAAGTCGGACTTCAACCGGATCGTCTGATCGCGGCCGCCGACCAGGCTCTGTATGTCGCGAAGAATGAAGGCAAGGATCGCTACGCGGTGTATCAGCCGCCGGCGCCGCAGACCGTCGAGGTCGAATTGCGCCGCACGGCGTAATGATCTCGCGCGGACAGTGTGACGGCCCGACGCGGTTGCGCTGGAGCACCCTCGTCCCCATCTTGCGCGGATGATCAGCAACGCCTCTCATTCCGGAACAGCCCGGCAGTATCGTCCGACGCCGAAAGACGGGCCGGTCATCGATCAGGATGGCCGGATCGTCGAACCGCAGGCGACGGGAGGTGGCCCGTTCGGGTTCGAGACTTTCGAGTTTCGGACGTCCAGCGCGAAACCGTTCGGCGAGTTGACGCGCGAGCAGCGCATCGCGCGGCTGGAGGTTATCGCGAAACTTCTCGACGTTGCATTCGTGGTGCCGGGCACCAAGATTCGCTATGGCATTGATGGTCTGATCGGACTCATTCCGATCGTCGGCGATATCGTGACCACAGCCATATCGCTCTGGCTGGTGCGCGAGGCGCGAGCGCTTGGCGCCCCCTGGCATCTCACGGCGCGGATGCTGGGCAACGTCGCGGTTGACGGCGTCGTTGGTCTGGTACCGCTAGCGGGCGACGCTTTCGACGTGATGTTCCGAGCCAACATGCGCAACATTCGACTGTTGCGGCGATGGATGGAGAAGCAGCCGCGATAGAGATCGTCGTTTACGCCGCGTCGGCTGTGGCTTCGGCTTTTGCTGCGCGTCGTTGCAACGGAAAATCCCCGCTGTCATAGAGCGCGCGAATCCCGTTCTGATCGAAGCGGGCTTCATCGACCTGCAGATAGGCCCCGTTCAGCAAATCGGCTGGCAGATCCTCCATCGCAAAGCGAACGGCTTCTGCGGCGGTGTTGAAGCGGCGATAGGCGAAGCCCGTTCGCTTCTTCTTGCGGATGGCTGCAGGAAACAACTCGGCGGCGGTGTCGTAGCTGAAGGACATGGGCGGAACCTCGACGGATGCAAACGGTCAACGGGCGCGCAATATGCGCGTTTTCAACGGTCAGGAATGATTGTTTCCGAATGATCTCAATATAGGAAGGATTGCCGAAATTGCGACCCTCGTGTCGCCTTCGATCCGATCGAGAGGCGCGGGAAACCAATAGCGGCGCCAGATAGGTCGCGTTTTCAATACGATAGGTCGATTCCGCGATAGTGTGAGTTCGGCTTTCGCGTCCTCGTTCGCGGCAAAAGCAAAGCCCGCCCACGAGGTGATTGGGCGGGCTTTGTGATTTCGATAGCTGGATTGAACCTGTGCTACTTTGGTTGCAGTTTCAGTGCCGCCGAATTGATGCAGTAGCGCAAGCCGGTTGGGCCCGGTCCATCGTCGAAGACATGGCCCAGATGACCATTGCATTTCGAGCACAACACTTCCGTTCGGATCATGCCGTGCGTCGTATCGCGTTCCTCGTCGACATGGCTTTCCGTTGCAGGTCTTGTGAAGCTCGGCCAGCCGCAGCCGGAGTCGAACTTCGCATCGGATTCGAATAGCGTCTGCCCGCAGCCGGCACAGACATAGGTGCCCGGTGTGTGGGTGTATTCGTATTCGCCGGAGAAGGGGCGTTCGGTCGCCTTCTCGCGCAGCACGGCGTATTGCATCGGCGTCAACTCGTTGCGCCACTCGCTTTCGGTCTTCTGGACTTTGCCCGGTTTGGTTACGGTGTCGGACATGGGACCTCCTCGTGATCGTGCGAAAGAGACGGAAAAATCGGCCCTTTCGCGAAAGCTGTTCCTGTATGGCCCCGTTAGTTGGTGGCCTTTGCAGCGCTCACCAGCGTGGGCTTTTCGACGTAGCTGTCGGCAAAGATCTTCTTCAGGTTTTCGATCTTCGGTAGATCATTATAGACGATATAAGGCTGACGCGGGTGCAGCGTTAGATAGTCCTGATGATAGTCTTCAGCCGGATAGAATCCTTTCAGCGTACCGACAGTGGTGACGATCGGCTTGTTGAACACCTTTGCCGTATTCAATTGGGCGATATAGGCGTCGGCAACCTTTTTCTGGTCGTCGCTGGTGGTGAAAATCGCGGAGCGATATTGCGTGCCGGCGTCCGGCCCCTGACGGTTCAACTGGGTCGGATCGTGGACGACTGAGAAGAAGATTTGCAGGATCTTGCCGTAGCTGATCTTGCTCGGATCGTATTTGATTTCGACCGATTCCGCGTGTCCCGTCGTGCCGGTGCCGACGATATCATACATCGCGGTGCTCTTGTCGCCGCCCGCATAGCCTGACACGGCGTTCAGAACACCGGCGGTATGTTGGAACACGCCCTGCACACCCCAGAAACAGCCTCCGGCGATCACGGCGGTTTGCGTGCCTGTCGCGGTGGGAAGGTCCATCTTCGGCGCAGGAATGACAGTCGCCTTCTCCGCCCCCAACGAGGGCGACGCAAAGGTGATTGTCAGCGCGATGGCGGCAAGGGTGCTTGCAAACGGTTGAACGGAATGGCGGGGGCGCATGGTGTCCTCTCGATGGTTCCTGACACGGATCAATCCGGCGTGGCGTCCATGAGGAGCCGGATGCTCAAGATACGCTCGGGCGTCGGCCGCGTTACGGCGTCATGGACACGACTGCGTGAGCGGTAACTTCGACAAGTCTGGGATCAAAAACAAAGCCGCAGGAAGGTGATCCTGCGGCTTTGACCTTCGAAAGGGCAATCTAAATATTTACTGGCAGGGATAGCGGTTGCCGTCCCGCGCCAGGAACGTGTTCGAGGCCGGGTCATATGACCGATAACGCTGCGCGCAGTAGGCTTGATGCTGTTGCGCTGCGGCATTGGCCTGGCTCGCGGCGATCGCGCCGCCGATGATGGCTCCAGCCGCGAGGCCGCCGATCAGGGCGCCGGCGCCACCGCCTCCGCCGTGATAGTGGCGGCGATGGTGGTAGTACTGCACGTTATCGACTGACGACGGCGCGGCAACTGAAAGCGCGCTCTGGGCGGTCATCAGCGGCGCGGAATTCGCCGGCACTGCAAATGCCAGTGCAGTCGATCCCGCCAGCAACGCCGTACCTACCATTTTCGCAAATCGCATCTCAATTTCTCCTGTTGGCCAATGGATCGTAACCCGTTCGGGACACAAAGGTTCCATGCTGCGCCATTTTCACTATGCGGCGGATTGGCGCAATAGGTCCCCTGAACATCAGTCGCGCATGCCGGAAGAAAGGTTCAATGGTCACACCGTTTAAACGACGATGCTGAGCCTTTTTGCCGCGCGGGTGATGCCGGTGTAGAGCCAGCGGGCGCGGCTGTCCTGGAAGGCGAAACTCTCGTCGAACAGCACCACATCGTCCCATTGCGATCCCTGGGACTTATGGACGGTCAGCACGTAACCATAGTCGAATTCGTCATAGGGGCGACGCTGCTCCCATGGAATATCCTCGACACCCCCGGAGAAGCAGTCGGCGCGCACCGCGACCTTCGCGACTCGCGAGCCGAAATCTTCGTCCGGAGACAGCCGCATCGTGAGAATGGCGGATTTTGACTGGGTGCGGGATTTCACGCGCCAGAGGCCGCCGTTGAACAGCGCTTTCTTGCGATTGTTGCGCAGACAAACCAGCTTGTCGCCGGCCACCGG
>CAUJJN010000393.1 GCA_963204905.1 Pseudomonadota bacterium | reverse complement strand
GGCTTCGGCGACGTTGGCACGCAAGCTGACCGTCGCACCGGCGATCGTCTTTCTCATGGTCGGCATCCTCATCGCCTTCCTGCCTGGCTTCCCGCGCATCGAGATGAAGCCGGAAGGCGTGCTGCTGCTGGTGCTGCCGCCCTTGATCTACTCCGCCGGAGTGGCAATGAGCTGGCGCGAGTTCAAGCACAACCTCCGGCCAATCGCGCTGCTCGCCATCGGCTGCGTGATCTTCACCACCGTGCTGGTGGCCGCCGCCGCGCATTGGTTGCTGGGGATGCCGTGGAGCGTCGGCTTCGTGCTGGGCGCCATCGTCTCCCCGCCTGACGTGGTGGCGCCGCTCGCCATCGCCAGACGGCTGAAACTGCCCCATCGCATCCTGGTCATTCTCGAAGGCGAAGGATTGGCGAATGATGCGACCGCGCTGATCCTCTATCGCTTCGCGGTGCTGGCCGTGAGCACCGGCACTTTTTCGCTGCCCACCGCGACGGAAACCTTCTTCGCCATCCTGTTTGGAGAAGTTGTCTTCGGCGCCATCGTTGGCTGGCTCAGCCTGCGGCTGCGCAAATGGGCGCATGATCCACGCGTCGAAATCGCGCTGTCGCTGCTGACACCCTATCTCGCTTTCTGGGTGCCGGAACATTTCGGAGGCTCCGGTGTGATCGCCACCGTGGTCGCAGGCCTTTACGTCAGCTGGAACGGCCCGCTGCTGATCCCTTCCGCGACGCGGCTGCAGGGCATCTTCTTCTGGGACTTCGTCATCTGGCTGATCGAAGGCGTGCTGTTTCTCACCATCGGCTTCCAGTTGCGGCTGCTGCTGGAGAAGGCCCACGCGCTGCCGATGAATCAAATCATCAGCGCGATCGCGATCACCTCCGTCATCGTGATCGTCGCCCGGTTTCTTTGGGTGTTTCCGGGAACATATCTACAAACGATGTTGATGCGGCGGCGGCAACCCGCGACGCAGCGCCCGCCGTGGCGCGAAATCGTCGTGATCGGTTTCACCGGAATCCGCGGGGTGGTCTCTCTCGCCGTCGCGCTGGCGATCCCACTGACACTCCCGAACGGCGATCCGTTTCCCTATCGCGACCTGATCCTGTTCGTCGCCTTCGGCGTGATCTTCGTGACGTTGGTGGGAATCGGATTGACGTTACCCTTTGTCGTGAAGGGCCTCGGACTGTCTCGTCATGGTATGGCCGAAGCCATCGCCGAGCGCGAGGCCGAGATCGCCGTGCGGCGTGAGATCATCGGATCGGCGCGCGGCGAACTCGATCGCATCATCAAGGAGCGCGACCTGCCGAAAAGCCTGGCCCGCTTTCTCGAGGCACGTCACGAAACACGGATGCGCGCGCTGCCGGACCCGCCCGCGGAAGCCGGTCAACCGACACCGGCGACGAGAGGCGCAAGCCTCGTGCGCGAGATCATCACCATCGAGCGTAGGCTGCTGCACAAACTGCTGCGCGACGGCAAGATCACCGACGAAACCCGGCGGCGCATCGAGCGCGACCTCGACCTGGAAGAAGCGGCGGTGGACAATCGCGAAAAGAACTCGCCGCTGTGACAACAAGAAGCGCGTTAATACACGGCCTTCGTCATGCCCGCCTGTCGCGGGCAGCTACGCCTTGAAAACATACATCCGAGGGAAAGATGTGGATGGCCGGAACACGTCCGGCCATGACGACGGAAAGTCAAAGTCAATGTCGTGCTGCGAAACTATTCCGCCGCGGTAACCTCGGGCGTCTTCGCGCCGTTGCCGTAGCGCTGATCGATATAGTCGATCACCAGCGCCTTGAAATCGGCGGCAATGGTCGGGCCACGCAGGGTACGGAATTTCTTGCCGTCGACGAACACCGGCGCGGACGGAGCTTCGCCTGTACCGGGCAACGAGATGCCGATATCGGCATGCTTGGATTCGCCAGGCCCGTTGACGATGCAGCCCATCACCGCGACGTTGAGCGCCTCGACACCGGGATACTGGGTCTTCCACGTCGGCATTTCATCGCGGATGAAATCCTGAATGCTGCGCGCCAGTTCCTGGAACGTGGTGGACGTGGTGCGGCCGCAACCGGGACACGCCGCGACCAGCGGCACGAAGGTGCGGAAGCCCATCGTCTGCAACAGCTCCTGCCCGACCTGCACCTCGCGGGTGCGGTCACCGCCAGGCTCCGGCGTCAGCGAAATGCGAATCGTGTCGCCGATCCCTTGCTGCAACAGGATGCCGAGCGCGGCCGACGAGGCGACGATGCCCTTGGAGCCCATGCCCGCCTCGGTGAGGCCGAGGTGGATGGCGTAGTCGGAACGCGCGGCCAGATCCTGATAGACCGCGATCAGGTCCTGCACGGCCGAAACCTTGGCGGACAGAATGATGCGGTTCTTCGGCAGACCGATTTCCATGGCGCGTTCGGCAGACGACAACGCCGATTGCACCATCGCCTCACGCATCACAGCGCGGGCATCGCGTGGTGCGGCCTGCTTGGCGTTTTCCTCCATCAGGTGCGTCAACAATGCCTGATCGAGCGAACCCCAGTTGGCGCCGATGCGTACCGGCTTGCCATACTTGATGGCGAATTCGACGATATCCGAGAACTGCTTGTCGCGCTTGTCCTTGAAGCCGACATTGCCGGGATTGATGCGGTACTTGTCCAATGCCTCGGCGCAGGCCGGATGATCAGCCAAAAGCTTGTGGCCGATATAGTGGAAGTCGCCGACCAGCGGCACGTTGACGCCCCGCTTGCGCAGGCCATCGCGAATATGCGGAACCGCCGCTGCCGCCTCGTCGCGATCGACGGTGATGCGCACCAGTTCGGAACCCGCACGCGCCAGCGCCGCGACCTGCTCGACCGTACCCGCAATGTCTGCTGTATCGGTATTGGTCATCGACTGCACGACGATGGGTGCGCCGCCGCCGACGGCAACATGGCCGACCTTCACCTGGGTGGTTTTGTGTCGCGGCTGGGGGCCGGCGGCGTCGAGCTGGGACGGCTTTTCGGGCTTGTTCATGGCGTCTCGAATATCAGGTTTTTGGCGGTTTCAGCAATGGATCAGTCGCATGGGGCGCAGGACGGTTCACGAGGCACAGTCCCGCCGTGACCAACACCGCCGCGACCCCAAACGCAGCGGTCAAAGGCTCGTCGAGGATGAAATAGCCCGCCGCGACACCAAATAAAG
>CAUJJN010000392.1 GCA_963204905.1 Pseudomonadota bacterium | reverse complement strand
CGGCGACAAGGCGCCCGGCGTGATCGTGCGTCAGGACCCCGGACCGTGGAACGCGCTGGGCGAACTGAAGATCAACATGCCCAACGCCTACGCCGTCTATATGCACGACACCAATCAGCGCAGCCTGCTGAGCCGCGACTATCGCTTCGACTCCCACGGCTGCGTCCGCGTCGATCAGGTCCGCGATCTGGCGACATGGCTGTTGCAGGACACGCCCGGATGGGATCGCGCCAAGATCGACCTCGCGATCGCTTCCGGCGAGCGCAAAACCGTGCCGTTGACGAAGAAAGTGCCGGTGGCGTGGATTTATCTCACCGGATGGATGACCCGCGACGGCGTCGTCCATTTCAGGGACGACGTCTACGACCAGGACGACCAGTTGCTGGATGCGACAGCCGAAGAAAAAGCCTTCTTCGAGCAGGCCCAGCGCAACTCCGACAAGAGCACCAATTGAGGCCGGCGGCGCGAACGAGGCCGACACCGCATTTCACGTCGCGCGCAGGCTAACGGACGACGCCCGGCCATGATGTCTTTTCCCGGCGGTTACGGACATGCCGACAATATCGCGCTGCTGATCTCGCTGGCCGCCGCCGTTCTCTATCTGCTGATGCTGGGGCAGAGAGCGTCGTGGCGACTGTCCGTCGTCAAGACCTCGTCCACCTCGCTGCTGGCGCTCATCGCCTGTCATATGGGCGGTCCCATCCTGCTGATCGCCGGATTGGCCCTGAGCGCGCTCGGTGACTTCTTCCTGTCGCGAAACGGCGAAAAGGCTTTTATCGGCGGGCTCGCCAGCTTTCTCATCGCGCACGTCGCCTATATCGCATTGTTCGCCGGCATCGGACAAAGCCCGACGGTGCTTCTGTCCATGCCGCTCGTGCTGGCCGCGGCGTTGATGATCGCGATCAGCCTCGCCTTGCTCCGGACCGTCTTGCGGCACGTCCCCGACGAACTCCGGCTGCCGGTGATGGTGTATTGCGCGGCGCTCATGCTGATGGGGCTGGCGGCGCTCGCGACCGAACGCACTCCGGTGATCGTCGGCGCGATGATGTTCGTGGCCTCGGATGCGATCCTCGCTTGGGAGAAGTTCGTCGAGCCCGCCGGATCTTCGCGCAAGCCGCCGATGCGGTTCGCGGTCTGGACGCTGTACTACGCCGCGCAGGTCACATTCCTGCTCGCGCTCACGGTACGCTAAGGTCCGCACGCAAACCCGCAGCGTAACCGAATAGACGGCAGATGGTGCGGGCGACCGGAATCGAACCGGTACAGACCTTGCGGTCCTACGGATTTTAAGTCCGTTGCGTCTACCAATTTCGCCACGCCCGCAGCGCGCCGCCCGCTTATAGAGCATGATCCCGAAAAGTGGGAACCAGTTTTCGGAAAAGATCATGCTCCAATAACAACACGCCGGAAGCGGACTCTAGCGGCCACAGCCTGCACCGCCAAGCAGGCTGCCGGGCGTGGAGCAGCCATGAATGCCGCGACCGCCCATTCACTTGACCGTCGCCAAGGCGCGGCCGAAGATGCTTCCCGCACGATGCGAGGAACCGCCGCGCGACCGCGACGATCCCAACGTATTCGCGCCCGCCGCAGGCCAATCCCAGACGAACGGAAACCCCCATGCCCACCATCGAGCGCATTGAAGGCTATGCCGACGAACTGACCGCGATCCGCCGCGATCTTCATGCCCATCCCGAGATCGGCTTCGAGGAAAAGCGCACGTCGGGCATCGTCGCCGAGAAACTCGCGCAATGGGGCATCGAGGTGCATCGCGGCCTCGGCGGCACCGGTGTCGTCGGGGTTCTCAAAGGCAACGGCAGCGGCGGCAAGCGCATCGGCCTGCGCGCCGACATGGACGCGCTGCCGATGGAGGAGAACACCAACCTGCCGTGGCGCTCCACCGTTCCCGGCCGCTTCCATGGCTGCGGCCACGACGGCCACACCACCATCCTGCTCGGCACCGCGCGCTATCTCGCGGAAACCAAGAATTTCGACGGCACCGTGCATTTCATTTTCCAGCCGGCGGAGGAAGGCCTCGGCGGCGCGCGCGCGATGCTCAAGGATGGCCTGTTCGAGAAATTTCCGTGCGACGAAATCTACGGCATCCATAACGCGCCGGACCTCAAGCATGGCGAGCTGGTGATCTCGCCGGGCCCCAGCATGGCGAGCGCCGATTTCTTCGACATCACCATCACCGGCTTCGGCGCCCACGGCGCGATGCCGGAGCGCTCGCGCGATCCGGTGGTGATCGCGATGAACCTCGGCCAAGCCTTGCAAAGCATCGTCAGCCGCAACGTCGAGCCGACGCACGCCGCCGTGCTGTCGCTCACGCAGATTCACGCAGGCTCCGCCTATAACGTGATCCCGAACGAAGCCACCCTCGCCGGCACCGTCCGCACCTTCGACCAGCCCACGCGCATGATGATCCGCGAGCGCATGAAGACCATCGCGAGCGGCATGGCGCAGGCGTTCGGCGTGGAGATCAAGGTCGAAATCCGTGACATCTTCAGCGTGCTGATCAACACCGAGGAACATTCCAAGGTGGTGTACGACGTCGCGCGCACCGTGCTCGATCCCAAGAACGTCGCCATCAAGGAAACGCCGCGCATGGGCAGCGAGGATTTCGCCGATATGCTGCTCGCCGTGCCAGGCGCTTACTTCTGGCTCGGCCACGACGGCTCGGTGCCGGTGCATAACCCGGGCTTCACCCTCGACGACAAGATTTTGCCCATCGGCGCCAGCATGTTCGCCCGCATCGTCGAGACGCGGCTGCCGGTGACGGCATGACGGCGCTGCATGACCTGAGCGCCGTCGAACTGCTCGCCGGCTATCACGGCAAGCAGTTCTCGCCCAGCGACGTGCTCGAAGACGTCCTCGTCCATGTCGCCAAATGGGAGCCGCATATCCACGCGTTGTATGCATTCGATCCCGACGGCGCGCGCGCGATCGCGAAAGCCTCGACCGAACGCTGGCGCAAGGGCGAGCCGATCAGCTCGCTCGACGGCGTGCCGATCACCATCAAGGAGAACATCGCCACCAAGGGCGTGCCGGTGCCGCTCGGCGCGGCCACCACGACGCTCACGCCCGCGCCCATCGATGCGCCACAGGCCGCGCGCGTGCGCGAAGCCGGCGCGGTGATCTTCTCCAAAACCACGATGCCGGACTACGGCATGTTGTCGTCGGGTCTTTCCAGCTTCCATCCCCTCACCCGCAATCCGTGGGATGTGCGGATGAATCCCGGCGGCTCCAGCTCGGGCGCCGGCGCGGCGGGTGCGGCGGGATATGGCCCGCTGCATCTCGGCACCGACATCGGCGGTTCGGTACGCCTGCCGGCCTGCTGGTGCGGCATCTTCGCGCTGAAGCCAAGCCTCGGCCGCGTGCCGATCGATCCGCCCTATGTCGGCCGCGTCACCGGCCCGATGACCCGCACCGTGGATGACGCGGCGCTGCTGATGAGCGTGCTCTCGCAACCAGACTGGCGCGACGGCATGAGCCTGCCGCCGGCCGACATCGACTGGCCCGCGCTCGACATCTCGCTGAAGGGCAAGCGCATCGGCCTGATGCTCGACCTCGGTTTCGGCGACAGACTGGAAGACGAGGTGCGCGCCACGGTGACGGCCGCCGCCCGCGCATTCGAATCCGCCGGTGCATCGGTGCGTGAAGTAGCCGGCGTCATCACCCGCGAAACCCTCGACGGCCTCGACGCCTTCTGGCGCGCACGCTCGTGGGACGATCTGTCGAAGATGCCGCCCGAGGTTCGCGCCAAGGCGCTGCCTTACATCTATCAATGGGCGGAAGGCGGCGCGAACCTCTCCGGCGTCGACGTGGTGCGCGGCTTCAATGCCACCATGACAATCCGCGCCGCGGCGGCGCAGCTGTTCGCCGATCTCGACTATGTCATCTCGCCGGTGTCACCAGTGGTGAAATTCCGCGCCGAAAACGCCGCCCCGCGCAACGATCCGCAAAAGCCGTTCGAGCACATCATCTACACCGTGCCGTGGAACATGGCGGAAAATCCGGCGGCGTCGATCAACGGCGGCTACGACGCGGAAGGATTTCCGATCGGCGTCCAGATCATCGGCCGCCGCTTCGACGATCTCGGCGTGCTGCGAATGGCAAAGGCTTTCGAAGGCTTGCGCGGCGCGCAGAAACCGTGGCCGGCGCCGCCGAATAATTGACACGTCTCTTTCGTCATTGCGAGCGAAGCGAAGCAATCCAGTCTTGCTTTTGGCTCCTGGATTGCTTCGTCGCTTCGCTCCTCGCGATGACTGATCAAATTGTCTCTAAGAAAAGGAAAAACTCCGCATGGCCTACGAGACCATCAAATACGATGTCGCCGATCATATCCTGACCATCACGTTGAACCGTCCTGACAAGCTCAACGCGTTCAACATGACGATGATGAACGAACTGATCGA
>CAUJJN010000391.1 GCA_963204905.1 Pseudomonadota bacterium | reverse complement strand
CGGAAAGGCCATAATCGCCACCGCCCGAAAGCTGCTCTCCATCATCTACGATACCCTGAAAAACGGATGGGTGTTCAGTGACTTCACAACCTTCAGCCGCAGTGAACCAACACTTGCTGCTGGACAATCATCATAGGAGGATCTATGACCCCGTCAATCACCGCCAGCCCGCCCGAGCTAAGGGATGCGCTTTACGCCTTGTCGATCGCAAAGGACGCCCCCGACGCAGCCTTGCTCGACGATCTCGTACGTCGTTTCCCCCAGTTTGGCGGCGAACTGACCGACTTCGCGATCTCGATCGCCATCGACGCACTGCACGGTGAAGCAGTTGTCGAGGCGGCCAAGGCTGCGCTTGATCCGAATATCTTGAGCCCGGCCGTTTCGCGCGCCATGAGCCGATTCCAGAACCGGCTGCATGCGGTCTCGGAGTCGACGCGCCTGCCGGCTGCGACCGATCGATCGGTCTCGGCGTACGCAATAAATCCGTTCGCATCACTCTCGCGCGAGGACTTTCGCGGGTTCGCGAGGCGGCTGGACGCTAGCAGCGTCTTTGTGGCCAAACTGAGAGATCGGCAAATCGAGCCCGACACGCTGACTCCTGGATTTCGAAAGCGGGTCGCCGATGATCTGCGCGCGCCGCTCGATGTGGTAGTCGCTCACTTTGCGGCTGCCCAGGGCGGTACTGCGGGCCCACAATTCTATAAGGCGGACGACAAGCCCAACAACGGCGGACGCCAGACCTTCGAGGAAGCGGTTCGGAGTTCTGGCTTGAGCGAGGCTCAACAGCGCGCGTTGTTGGCGCTCTAATCGATGGATGCGTTCGAGCCGATCCGGTCCGCCGCCGCAGCCCTCCAT
Organism: Pseudomonadota bacterium; assembly: GCA_963204905.1. Lineage (GTDB taxonomy): Bacteria > Pseudomonadota > Alphaproteobacteria > Rhizobiales > Xanthobacteraceae > 62-47. The sequence continues at coordinate 7,413 of CAUJJN010000391.1, read as the reverse complement.
CAGGCGCTGGTGGCCAAGGGTGTGGATCCCCTAAATCCCTTGGCGCTGGTCGAGACGGCTGCGGCGGACCTCGACATCGAGCTTGTCTGGTTGCCGGCTGGCGATCCGGCGTTGAAGGGCGCGCGCGCACTCTACGACGATCAGAGCGGCAGCATCTGCTGCGAATCCAACGGCGACGGGTCTGCGCGGGCGTTGCTGGTTGCGCACGAACTCGGACACGCGCGGCTCCATGCCGGCTCGGCAACCTGCTCCGCGGCGGACATTGACGCTTCGCGCTCTACCGAAGCCGCGCCCGTTGGGCTGCAACGCGTCGAAGATTATGGTGTGCGCGAGCGCCGTGAGCTTCAGGCGAACGTCTTCGGACGCGAATTGTTGCTCCCGCGCGCTCTCGCGCGACGTCTTCACATCGCCCAGGGTCTTGGCGCGACGTCGATCACCGCCCAAACTGGACTGCCGATCCCGCTCGTCCGCCAACAGCTTTTCGATGCTTTACTTTTACCGGAGTCCGAGCTCGCGGCGGCGGAGCCGGCGCCTGCCTATGTGCCGCGGCCAGACCCATCGCAGGACCGGGCAGCCGCCCACCGCGGCTCGCCGTTCCAGCTACAAGCGGGGCCTGGCACCGGCAAGACGCGCACCCTCGTCAAGCGTGTGAACTCGCTGGTTGCAGAGGGGATCGATCCGGCGGCGATGCTCATCCTCACCTTCTCGAACCGGGCCGCCGGCGAGCTATCGGAGCGCCTGTCGAGCGCGCTGCCGGGGGCCGTGCCTAAACTCTGGGTCGGAACATTTCACGCTTTCGGGCTCGATCTGGTGCGTCGTCATCATGATCGGCTTGGCCTGTCGTCGAATCCCACCCTGTTCGACCGCAGCGATGCGATCGAACTGCTTGAGGAGATCCTGCCGACGCTTCCGCTCATCCATTTTCGAAATCTATGGGATCCGGCGATGGTGCTCCGCGACGTGGTCGCGGCGATCTCGCGCGCCAAGGACGAGATGACCGATCCGGCGCGCTACCGCGCGCTGGCCTTGGCGATGCGCGATGCGGCAGGCATTGATGAAGACAGGCAGGTCGCGGCCGCCAAGTGCCTGGAGATCGCGGACATCTACGATCTCTACGAGGACGCCAAGACCCGTCATGGCGGGGTCGATTTCGGCGACCTGATCATGTTGCCGGCAAAGCTCCTTGAAGCGGATGCAGCGATCCGGACGGCAGTGCAGCTGCGCCATCGGCATGTCCTGGTCGACGAGTATCAGGATGTGAACCGGGCCAGCGCGCGCCTGCTCAAAGCGGTCGCCGGCGCCGGCGAGCGGCTCTGGGTGGTCGGGGACTCGCGGCAGTCGATCTACCGATTTCGCGGCGCCTCCTCGGCCAACATGGCGCGGTTCTCTACGGACTATCCTGGCGCCGTCGTCGATCAGCTCGGCGTCAATTACCGCTCGACCGAACAAGTGGTTCATGCTTTCGCGGCGGTCGCTCCGCATATGGGCGCGTCGCAAGGCATGCTTCCGCTCGCGCTCGCGGCCGATCGGGGCGCGGGGCCGGGTATGCCCGAGATTCGCCGTTTCGAAACCCTGTCGGACGAAGCCGCCGGCATCGCCGCGCGAATCCGTGACGTTGAAACGGGCGGCGTTCGCCTGCGCGACCAAGCGGTGCTCTGCCGGTCCAACAAACGCTTGAACGAGATCGCCTCGGCGCTGGAGGCGCGCGACATTCCGGTTCTGCATCTGGGCAGCCTCTTCGAACGCGAAGAAGTCCGCGACCTGCTAGCGCTGCTCAGCCTGACGGTCGATCCGTTCGGCGATGCGCTTGTGCGCGTCGGCGCCATGCCGAGATACGGGCTTAGCCTGCAGGACGTCCGAGCGGTCTCGCGCCACCTTCGCGCGGACGAGCGGCCGGCACTAGTGGGGCTCACCGAGGCCGCGAGCGCGCCCGGGCTCTCGTCGGGCGGCCGAGAGGGGGTAGCGCGGCTCGCGGCGGATCTAGCCGGGCTGTCGCCGCGCAGTTCGGCATGGGACTTCTTGTCGACCTATCTGCTGGACCGGACCGACCTTGCACGCCGTTACGGGGCGGCCGCCTCGGTGACGGCACGAATGCGCGCGGTCGCCATCTGGCAGTTCCTGAACTTCGCGCGCGAGCAGAGCCCGGTGGGGGCGGGCGCGCCGATCCAACGAACGCTCGATCGAGTGCGACAGTTGGTGCTGCTCGCCGAGGAGCGCGACCTGCGCCAAGTGCCGGCGGCGGCACTGCATCTAGACGCGGTCCGTCTCATGACGGTGCATGGCAGCAAGGGCCTCGAGTTCGAGGCCGTGCATGTGCCCGGTCTCACTAAATCGAGCTTCCCGGCTTCGAATCGCGGCCAGCGCTGCCCGCCGCCAACCGGGATGATCGAGGGCGCGCAAGCGCTGTCCGTCTCGGACGAGGCCAAACGGGCTCACGAACACGAAGAGGAATGTCTCTTCTTCGTCGCGTTGTCGCGGGCGCGCACGCACCTAACGCTCTCGCTTGCACGCAAACAGCCCAACGGCAACAACCGCTCGCCGTCACCTTATCTCGATTGGCTACCGGGTGGCCGTGTGAGCGAGATCGCCCGACCGGCGATGATGCCGCCTCGGGAAGGTGCCTCCACAATGGGACCGATCGCGATCGCCTGGCCCGAGGATTGGGCGCTGACCGACAGTCGGCTCGGCGCCTACGAGAAATGCCCGCGCCGCTTCTTCTACACCCACGTGCTTGGCTTGGGCGGCGCTCGAAATCCGACCGCCTTCTCGCGCACTCACGACTGCCTTTACGACCTGCTCCGCTGGCTCGCCGACGCCCGCCGGACGTCGACGCCGACGCTTGCCGAGGTGGAGGCCGCCTTCGAAGCGATCTGGGCGCAGCGCGGACCGGCCGACCACGCCTTCGCCGCCGATTATCGACGGCTGGCGGGTCGTCTCCTGGCGGCGCTGATAGATGCGGGCGCGGGTCGCCGATTCCGCGAGGCGCAACCGCTCGCCATCGACTTCGCCAACGGGCGGGTCTTGGTGGAGCCGGATGAGCTGGCCGAACTTCCCGATGGCACGGTCGTCGTCCGTCGGGTGCGCACGGGCTACAAGCGCAGCGACGAGTATGACCGGCTGGAGTATACGCTTTACCAGCTGGCGGCCCAAGCCCAGTTCGGCGCGGGCGTTGTGGTGCAGGCACTGCATCTGACCGACGGCACGGCCGAGCCCGTCACGCTCTCGGGGACAAAGCTCGGCAATCGCCGGGCCAAGAGCGAAACCATGCTGGCGGGCATCGCCGCCGGCGATTTCCCGGTCGAGATCGACGCGGTCACCTGTCCGCGCTGCCCGCATTTCTTCATCTGCGCGGCGACGCCTGTGGGCGATCTCAATCTGACCTGACAAACGGCGATCCGGCTTTCCGGTTTTGCGCTCGCCTTCCGATCAGGAAGGTAAGGGACGAAAGAGGGGCAATCGGGCCTCACACTTCGATCCTGGAGTGTGAACCCATGAAGATCATCGACCTGTTCTACCAGGGCGAAGGCGTTGCCGAGATCGAGCACCTCGAAATCGAGCCCGATACCACCTTCGCCGACATCAAGGCCCGCCTCATCGACAAGCACGGCGGCGCGGTCGACGCGCTGCTGTTCGCTGAAGACGAGGACGATCCGCTCGACGACGCCCAGACGGTGAAGGACCGCGCTGGCGGCAAGGGCCTGAAGCTGCACCTCCACCACTGCCGCCACATCACGGTGGCGGTCACCTACAACGGTGAGACGATCGACCGGAAGTTCGCGCCCAGCGCGACCGTCGCGCGCGTCAAGCGGTGGGCGGCCGAGCGCAAGTTCGGGATGACCGACGAGGAGTCCGGCGAGCACGTCCTCCAGATCGCCGGCACCCACGAGCGACCGGCGCCCGGCACCCACATCGGCGTGCTGGCGAACCGCAAGACCTGTGGGCTCGCCTTCGACTTGGTCGCTGACGAGCGCGTTAACGGCGCGAGTGAGGATCGGCGGTGATCGGGCCCGATCAGCGCGCGTTCGAAGCGGACGTGGCCCGCGCCACGTTCCGCCTCGGCCAAGTCGAAGGCCGCTGGCGGCTGGTCGAGACCCGCTGGCCCCACGCCTTCATCGGCGTCACCGCCAAGGACGGCCGCGAGTTCGTGCTGCGCCTGAACTGCGCCGGCTTTCCGCAGGCACTGCCGACCGGCGGTCCCTGGGATATGGCTGCCGACCAGATCCTGCCGTTCGACCTCTGGCCACGGGGCCGTGGTGGCCGTGTCTCGGCGGTTTTCCGCACCGACTGGAAAAACGGCAGCGCACTGTATCTGCCGTGCGACCGCGAGTCTTTCGCCGGTCACGAGAACTGGCGTCACGAGATGCCCTCGAAAATTTGGCGTCCCGCCGACGGTGTCGTCCAATATCTGGAGCTGGTCCATGAACTTCTCAATTGCCGCGATTATTCGCCGCCGCTTCGCGCCGCAGCATGAACTGTCCTGTTCCTGGTGGACTTGGTGGCGCCTGTGTCGCGCGCTCCGCCAGCGTGGCCGCGGCGCCAGCCGCGAGAGCGGCGCCTTCTTGCTTGGGCGGCAGGAAGGCGGCCGGCGCCGGATCGTCGACTTCGTCCTCTATGACGATCTCGATCCGCACTGCCTCGACACCGGGATCGTGCGTTTCGATGGGCGTCACTTCGGCGCGCTCTGGGCGATGTGCAAGGAACGCGCGCTGAGCGTGGTTGCTGACATCCACGTCCATCCGGCCGGAGCCGGTCAGAGCGAATCCGATCGCGACCATCCGATGATCTCGCGCGCCGGCCACCTAGCGCTGATTCTTCCGAACTTCGCCGCCCCGCCGCAGCCCCGCGCCTCGATCGGCATCTACCGCTACCTGGGCGGCAAGCGCTGGGCGGCTGTGGGCCGAGACGATCGGACCGCCTTCTTCCACATCGGTTTCTAAGGAAACGCCATGACTGCCATCGTCTCCGCAGATTCACTGCACCGCCTGGTCAAGCAGGCGATCGATAGCGGCGCCGCCGCGACCGTCGCCGAGGCCGAGGCCTTGTTCCAGGGATTTCGCCTCGCCATCACCTTCATGCCCGACGATCCAGCCGATCCGGTCGAACAGGCGACGCTGCTGACAGCCGTGGCACTAGGGCGGCGCGTTTTTCTAGGCGGCGTCACCGTCGTCGGGACTCTTGAAGCTCCGGTCAGCACCCTTCCGCCACTGGGGCCGACGCTCGGCGACGCGGTCAAGGCGCTCGGGGGCGAGATTGGCGGCGGCTCGGACGCGCCGATGGTGGTCATCGGCCCGAGGCTGGGGCGTCGAGACGGCTTCGCCATCCGCACCGCAGCGGCGGGCTGGCGCGGCGGCATCGTTCCCGCCCATGCCGACCTCGCGCCCGAGGCTGGACCGGCCAACCCTTTGGCCGGGATGCTGGCGGCGGCGCTGGCGATCAATGAAGCCTTCCTGCACGTCAACGGCGCCAAGGTGGCTGGACGCAGCGCGGTCGGGCTGTCGTTGTGGCGGCCATCTCGCGATATCGACTGGCTCGCGGCCGATCCGTCCGAACCCGCGCTGACCTTTCTGCCGTCGCAGCTCTGGCTGATCGGCCTGGGGCACCTGGGCCAGGCCTATCTCTGGGCGCTCGGCCTCTTACCCTTCGCAGAGCCTGCCGAAGTGATGCTGGTGCTGCAGGATTTCGACGCGATCACGGCTTCGACTGAGAGCACCTCCATTCTCACCGACGCAACCCTAATCGGGGTGAAGAAGACCCGCGCGATGGCGGGCTGGGCGGAGCGCCGCGGGTTTCAGACCTCGCTCCAGGAACGTCTGTTCGACGCCGATTTCAGGCGCCGCCCGGACGAGCCGGCGATCGCGCTGTGTGGCCTCGACAACGCGGCAGGGCGCAGGGCGCTCGATCAGGTCGGCTTCGACATGATCGTGGAAGCAGGCCTTGGCCGAGGCCATCGTGATTTTCGAACCATGCGCCTGCACACTCTTCCCGGGGCTCGTCCGACCGCCGAGTTGTGGAAGGCTGCGGTGACCGCAGAAAAGGTCGAGGATCGGCCTGCCTATGCCAACCTGATGAATGATGGCGTCCTCGACCGCTGTGGCATGACGCTACTCGCCGGCAAGGCCGTGGGTGCACCATTCGTGGGAGCCGTTGCCGCGGCATTAGCGGTTTCGGAGATCCTGCGTCTGCTACATGGCGGCCCCGTTCACCGCCTGATCGATCTCGATCTGCTTGGCATCGATCACCGCTCGACAGTGCTGCATGGGGACGGTTTCGAAAGGCTCAATCCTGGTTTTACGAGCGCCGGTTCGGCTTAGCGTCCGCTTGAAGGCGTACATTCCTGCTATGCCCGCTGAGATTCCTGTCTGCTTAAAAGTTCCAAACGTGCCGATGCGCCCCTCAGGTTATGACCAATTGCGCCTGAACGACAAACCGCTTCCGCAATTCCAGTGGCAGATCTGGTCAGTCTTAATCGTTGGACGACGGCGACGTTCGTCAGAACAGTTCCGTCACCTGAACTATGGGCAGCTTATCGCGATGTGGTCCCTGAGTCTGAAGAGCACCCAATATCCCCAATTGCTGCCGCTTTGCGACGATGATTTCGACATCCGCTATCAAGAGCATGTCAGGAGTCGTCGAATGACTGAGATAGGGTGCGAAACTGTCGGAATCACCGCAGCAGAAAACAGACGTTGGACCTTCAGTCTACGCGGCATCCACCACTCGAAATACCGCCCCTGTTCCCGCGTCTCGAACCAGGTCGACGCCCGTTCCGTCCCAATGGTAGTCGAGGTGACGGCCCTGAATGGGCTCTGATGCACAATCCGGGTAGAACAAGCCGACACACTCACCGCCCGGTTGCCGGATGCTCGGATAGACAAGACCTTCGGCCCCGCCCCCTTTGAGCGCAACAGCGAGGGCTTGCGATGCAGCATAGTTGTCGGGATCAAGCGCGGGATCGCCTGCGGCAAGGCTCCTGAGATCGTGAAGATCGGCGCTCACCGAAAGGACAATCTCACGGAACTGTGAGGTCCAGCCTGGCGCTTCTACAGTGCGAGCCATGAAGCGAGCATGATGATGGATTGTCTCGAACAGTGCAGTTTCGAATGCATCTCCCGCGTATAGGACGCCGTAGGTCCCATCGGTGAAGCGACTTGGTCGGTCAGTGCTGACATGCGTGAACGGGGCCATCAGATAGGATGCGCCGTTGCCCCCTACCCGGCGGTCAGCAGGTACCAGATCGAGATTGCCGATCGTCGCCATAATGCGCGGATTGGTTTTTTGCTCGGCAGAGATCAGCAGCGGCCAATCTGCGGGGTCTGCGATATCTTCGAACAGGTCGATAGGTGGAAAGGCACTGCGGATAATCCGCACAGCACCTTTCCACACGACCTGGGCGACCGGAATTGCCTTGGGATC